>NZ_JBEFLI010000030.1:0-79409 GCF_040578825.1 Cupriavidus necator
CTTCGATAGTGTTCACGTGTCCACCAAGAATTTAGATGGACACGATGCTCCTTGCTCTCTGGCTGCCCTTCAAGACGGGTTCACCGGGCGCTTACGCTCGTTCAGCCCCGCCCGGTAAAGCGCGGCCCCCGCCCGTATCGCCGAATTCGTCAGGAGCACAGCGAGCGTGGCGATCACGTCATCAATGTCCAACTCGACTTCCTCATCCCACGCAAGGCGTCGAACTTGCGGATCACGTCGTCCGGTTCCATTGCTCTCCCCTGCTAGCGATACCCGCTCCCACTCTAATACTGGCATGTGATTCGGCCTTGAGGCGCCTTTCTTAGCGGCAACACCTATCAAAACTAGCTTCGCTATTAAAACATTCAATCGCATCAACTAGCTGCGCTATTGAGTCAAAGTAATAGCGTTGCTAGTATTACTCCATCACAACGCACACCAGTGCAATTCAGCCGATGGAGAGCGACATGGTTCACGAGGTAAGAGAGCGCCACCGCCCTAAGGGCTCCGGCGGCATCTACACCGTTCGCGGCAAAAGCCTGCAAGCGGTTGAGCAACGCGCCCGTGCGCGCTTCAGCTCGATTGACGCCATGCGCAGCCCTTCGATGGGCTTGCCGCGCACGGACGGCGCGACTGGCGACCACATCGTTGAAGTTCGGTACTACGGGGTGTGAGGCGCGCCATGGCTAACCAACCCTCCTACGTAGCGATCATGGCCATGCCGCTGCACCAGCAGGCCGTGGCTTCCGAAGATAGACGGCACCGTGCGCGTCGGCAGGAAATCAACAAGATGGCGGGAGCGCTCGCGCTGCTCGAGGCCGAACACGCCAAGATCAAGGCTGCGGGACACACCATCTATGCGGACAACGTCTCGCCGGTATTCGGAAAGCGGCAGACGGTCCGGATCACCACCCTCCTCTCTTCCGCTGAGGTTTCCCTCGTCAAGGCGCTGCTGATCACCGGCTTCACTATTGTGGATCGCAGCATGGGCTCGCTCCGCACTGTCCAGCTCAAGAAAGGGCGACTGAATATTCAGGTGCTCATGTCGCAAGAAAACCTGAAGCGGGCCGAGCATGATTTCGCGGCTGCATCTTCGCCTGCGGGCGGCACTCTCAATACCACCACGGGAGCCGCGGCATGACCACCGTCACGATCAGCCACAACGGCACCGAGTTGAAGGTTTCAGGCAGCTACTGCCGCGGCTATGACGCCACGCTCGAGCAGCCGGGCGAGCCCGAGGCCTTCTACGTGGACACCATCACCGACTCTGGTGTTGACGTCACACACCTCCATGACCTCGACGAGATTGCTGGGTTAGCGCTGGAAGCGCACCTGGACAACGTCGCCTACGAAGAGTGCGAGGCAGCTGACCGCCAGCGCGAAGAACGTCGCTTCGCATTTGGAGTGACCGCATGACGCAAGACCAAGCAGTCGCACGCCAAGCCGGGCGCGAAAACCTACAGCGGCAGCTATTGAGCGAGCTCCAACTCGCGCACCGGATCATCCAGAACGCGCTGGCAATCATGACACCCGAGCAGAAATCGGAGTGGGCGTCCAGGAACATCCTGAGCGGCAATGACAGCGAAGGCACCACTCGCGCCCATGAGCGCGAGGCCGTCATCGCCAAGGCCCTTGGGAGCGCAGCGTGACCCAAGACAACCTGCGCGAGGCCCAGGCCCGGAACCGCGCCCTCTTCTACTACGTGCTCGGCTTGTTCGCGGTCGTAGCAGCAGTGCACGAAATCTCTCTCTATCTCGGAGGCTGAACATGATCAGCAAGAACACGGACCTGCGCCACGTCGTGACCGGCGTGAAGCTCTCCCGCATCGAGCGCATGGAAGCGCAGTTGCGTCACATGGTTGCGTCGAACCACGCCCAGCACAAGCAACGCAAGGCTGAGAACGCTCGCCGCGGCATCTCCCCGCGCGTCGCAATCGGGAGCGCGCACGTGCCCGCCGCGGTGGCCCGCGCCTTCGCCTACATCAAGGTGGCCTGACGGCCCCGCCATTCAAAGAGGAATCCATGGCAGCACCTGAAACGGAAGTTTTGGATCCGGTCCAGGACGAGCCGACAACGGACGTCGCCCTCTACGATCCGTTCGAGGCTGTTCTTACCGAGCTACGGGAAGCCAGCAAGGAAGCGTTCGACATTTCCAGCAAGGAAGGCAACAAGGCGGCACGCGAGTTCGTCCAGCGCTGCGTGACCACGCGGACTGGGACCGAAGAGGCATACACGAAGTGGAACCGCCCAGTGCTGGATCTGCAGAAGAAGAACCGCGACAAGCGCGACGAGATCGTGGCCGCGGTGAAGGAGATCGAAACGCCGGTCAAAGACCAGATCGACGCCGAGCAGAAGCGCAAGGACGAAGAGCGCATTGCTAAAGCCCGCGCCGAGAGCGCCCGGATCGGCGCGCACCAGGCGTGCCTGAATGCGATCGCCTGCTTGCCGAAGGATTATCTGAGCGCCTCCGCCGCCGATGTCGCCGCCGCCATCCTCGACCTGGAATCGCCGGAATACCTCGGTCAGCGCGACTGGGAAGAGTACGCCGAGCAGGCCAAGGAAGCCGTCGACACCGCTCTGACCACCCTGCGAGCCCACCTGGAGAATGCCAAGGCCCGCGAAGAGTTAGCCGCCATGAAGGCCCAGCAGGAAGCCGAGGCAGCCGCGCGCCGCGCTGAGGAAGCCAAGGCCGAGGCTGAGCGCAAGCGCGTGGACAGCATCAAGGAACGCATCCACGCGATCGAGATTTCCCCGTCGACCTGCATCGGTCTGGGTGTGAAGCAGATCCAGCAGCGCATTGAATCGCTGGCCCGGGAAGCCGCCGATGACTTCGCCGAGTTCCAGGCTGAGGCCGGCGCCGCGATCGAAGCTGCGCTGGGCAACCTGAACGCCATGCTGGAAACCGCGCGCGATGCCGAGGAACTGGCGCAGCTGCGCGCCGACAAGGCCCGCCGCGAGCAGGAAGCCGCTGACGCCGCCGCCCGCGCCGAGCGGGAAGCGCAGGAAGCCAAGGAAGCCGCCGAGCGTGCGGAGCGCGAAGCCGAGGCGAAGCGCCAGGCCGAGGCCCGCGCCGCCGAGGAAAAGCGCCAGCGCGAGGAAGCTGCCGCCCGCCGCCGCGAGCAGGAAGCCGCCGCCGCTGCCGCCCAGCGCGTGCGCGCACAGGCTGAAACGCTGCTGGCCCTGCTTGTCGAAGCCCGCGGCCATGTGCCGGCCGGCGACCTGGCCGTCCGCATCGACGCCACCATCACCGCAGCTACTGGAGCCCAGCAATGAATGCGCCGGAAAGAATCGCAGACGTTCCGCCCGTCGACGTGAACCTGATTCCGGGCCCGGCGCCGGAAAGCCTCGGGCAACTGTTCGAAGCGCTGGCCACCGCGCAGGGGGAGTTCATGCCCATTGCGAAGAACCGCACGGCGCACGTTATCCCCAAGGATCCGAGCGAGAGACCATACACCTTCGACTACGCCGACATGCAGGAAATCCGGGACAAGACCACCCCTGCCCTGTCAAAGCACGCGCTGGCGCTCATCCAGATTGTTTCGGACAAACCCGACGGAAGCGGAGGCACGCGCATCCGAACAATCATCGCTCACAAGTCTGCCGCCCGCATCGAGTCGTCACTGAGTCTCGTTCGCGGCGACGCCGACATCAAGAGCTTCGGGGCATCGATCACGATCCTGCGCCGCTACATCGTGACCGCCATGCTGAACGTCGCTGGCGAAGCGGATCTGGACGATAGCAGCGACCCGGACGCAGGCACCGGCTTGTCGCCGGTGCAGCCCGAGGTGCACACCGGCATGCGCGACGCCAAGACCATCGGCGAACTCAGCAAGGTCATGAACAGCCTGCGAAAGGAAGAGCGCGCCAAGTACAACGACTACTACACCCAGCGCATGCAGGAGTTGCGCGCCGCTTCGGAAGAGGCAGCGTGACCACCGAGATCAAGGACGGCGGGCCGGCGTTTCCGACGAATGGCCCCGACAACGGCGTGTATGGGGCTGGGCTTTCCCTGCGCGACTACTTCGCGGCGAAGGCGATGCCACTGTTTATTGATCTGGTTCCCACTGAGGTCTGGAATCAAGGCCAAGGGATCGGTGGGAAAGTGGACAGCGCACTGATGGCTGCAAAGGCCGCTTACCGCATGGCCGACGCCATGCTCGCCGCTAGGGAGGCAGCATGCGCATCGTAACCTGCCAGCAGGGCGACGCGACATGGCATGCAAGCCGCGCCGGCGTGATCACCGCCAGCATGTTCCGTGTTGCTCGATCACGAAAGAAGAACGGCGAGCGCACCGACGAAGCCCTCAACTATGCCTTCCGCCTGGCTATCGAGCGGATCAGCGGCTCGCCCCTGGATGGCGGCTTCGAGACGTGGCAGATGCGCCGCGGCCAAGAGTTGGAGGCCGATGCTCGCATCGCGCACCAAGCCGATATCGGCGAGTTCGTTGAACCGGTCGGCATGGTGCTGTCCGACGACGGCAACTTCGGTGCGAGCGCGGACGGCTGGATCCGCAACGATGGGGGCGCCGAATACAAGTGTCTCATCGCGCCGGATGAGTTGCGCACCGTGCTGATCGAGCACGACCTGAAGAAGTTCGATGACCAGGTGTTCGGGAATCTGTGGCTGTCCGGTCGCTCCTGGTGGGATTTTGCTCTGTACTGCCCGGCCCTGAAGGCGATCGGCAAGGACTTCTTCCGCTGGCGCATCCAGCGCGACGAGACATACATCGACGCCATGGTTGAAGACCTGATGGACTTCGACAAGCTGGTGGACCAAAACGTGGCCGAGCTGCGCAAGCTGGCCGCCTGACCCAAACGGAGACCGAATATGTGGTTCCGCAATCTCACCCTCTACCGCCTGGCGGAGTTCCACCTGAGTGCCGAGGAACTGGACGAAGCCCTGGCAAAGCACGCATACATAGCGTGCACGGATCTGGAAATGTCCTCGCAAGGCTGGATTTCTCCACGCGACGGCGGCAGCCTGGTGCACAGTGTGAACGGCCAGATGCTGATCACCCTATGCATCGAGAAGAAGCTGCTGCCCGCCGCCGTGGTCAAGGAAGCCGCTCAAGCACGCGCCGCCGAGTTTGAAGAGCAGCAAGGCTACAAGCCCGGCCGCAAGCAGCTGCGCGAGATCAAGGACGCCGTCACCGACGAACTGCTGCCGAAGGCGTTCAGCATCCGGACCAAGATCGCGGCTTGGATTGACCCCGCCAACGGCTGGCTGGCAATCGACGCGCCGAGCAGCACGAAGGCCGACGCTCTGACCGGCTACCTCTTCAAGTCCATCGACAAACTGGACCTGGTAGCTCTGCGCGTCAACAATGCGCCGGTGGCCGCCATGACAGAGTGGCTCGCCACCGATTCGGCGCCGGCCGGCTTCACGATCGACCAGGATGCCGAACTGCGCGCCACCGGCGAAGGCCGCGCCACCGTACGCTATGTACAGCACACCCTGGAGGCCGAGGACGTAAGCCGCCACATCGCCGCCGGCAAGCGCTGCACGCACCTGGCTATGACGTGGAACGACCGCGTCTCGTTCGTGCTGACTGACGGGCTCACGCTCAAGCGCGTTGCAGCACTGGATGTCCTGAAGGAAACCAGCACCGCAGAGCAGACCGCCGACGAGGCCTTCGACGGTGACTTCCTGCTCATGGCCGGCGAGCTCGCCCGTCTGCTCTCAGACCTTCTGTATGCACTGGGCGGCGAGCGCGCGCCAGAGGCACCAGATGACCTGATATCGGCCGCTGAGGATGCGGAATCGCCGGCAGCCGACGACGTTGATCCTCTCTACCCGCAGGCCGTGGAAGTGGTCACGAAGCGCAAACGGGCCAGCATCTCGCTGGTACAGCGTCATCTGAGGATTGGCTACAACCGCGCAGCGCGCTTGCTCGAGCAAATGGAGGGCACGCAGATCGTCTCACCCATGGGGTCCGACGGCAGCCGTACGGTCTTGGCGGGAGCGGCAGCATGACCGCCAAGACCTGGAATGTCTGGACGCCCGAAGAAGACGCCCGGCTGAGCAAGCATTGGGCGGATAAGGTATCGACCAAGCGGCTGGCCGAGCGCTTCCCCGGCCGGACTCCCGCCGCCATTCTGAAGCACGGCTATGTCGCCCTTGGCCTGGGTCCGCGCGATTGCGGCCGCGAGAGCTTTTCCCCTGTATGGGAAGGCGTGAAGCGCATGCTGGCCGGCGGCAAGATGATGACGTCCAAAGAACTGGCCGAGGCGCTGAAAGTCACGCCGCACGCAGTGCAAGTGTGCATGCGCGATCGCCATGGCAAGGACGTGCACGTCGGCGGCTATGTCAAGGTGGCCGCGCATTCCACGAGGGTCAACCGCTGGAAGCTGGGCCCGGGGCCGGATGCCCCCCTCCCGCCCCAAAAGACCAAGAACGAGGTCAACCGGGAGTACTCGCGCCGCATGCGGAAAGACCCCGAGTACTGCGCGCGCCAGAACCTGCGCGCGCGCCGACGCTACGCCGAGAAGACCGGCAAGCTGATCCGCCCGGACGCCGCGGTCCAGTGGATGCAGCAGATGCCGCAGCACGACGGCCCGCTGATAGCCCCGGAGGAATTCCGCCAGGCCGACAGCCAGCCGCGCGCCCCGCTCTTCCCTCAAGCCGGCCTGAGCTTGCTTCGCGGTACCACACCAAACCACAGCGCACCATGAGCCAGGAGATTGCCCTTGCCATCGTAGCCGCCGGCGGCGTCATCTTCACCGCTGTCGGCACCTACGCAGTAATTCTCCAGGCGGTGTGGATGAGCCGCCCTCTCGAACTGGACAAGGACAACGAGCAATGACCGAACAGACCACGCAAGTATCAGCGCCAGCGCCGGCACCCATCGAATCCAAAACTCGCGACCACGTCATGGGCGAGATCGTCCACAACCTCACGCTGGCTATGCAAGCCGCCTGGATCGAATGGCAGCACGGCGGCGGCGCCGACCACGCCATGCAATGGATCGAGAACACGCTGTGGGGCCCGGGTCTCATTCCCGATGAGGACGAGCCGCATGCCAAAGAGGCGCAGGCATATTTCGACGCCCACACGGACCCTACCGACAGGCTCGACAAGCTCACTGCCGAGAACCCGGACGACGCGGCAATCGACCGCTTCGCCATCGAGCTGAAGAAGAAGCTGGCCAAAGCGCGCGACAAAGGCCGCGGCGGCTGGCAAACCTGCCCTCCCGCCGATCTGTCCCGCATGCTGCGCGAGCACGTTGAGAAGGGCGATCCGCGCGACGTCGCGAACTTCTGTGCGTTCTTGTGGGCGCGCGGAGAACCCATCTCCCCGCTCGCCCTCTGCTTCGAACTATCACTCGTTCCGCCGAATGGCAGCGCAACGCCGGCCGCAGCTAGCCAGACGGAGCGTAAGCGCGAGCGCTACACCGGCGATCCGCAGGTGGAGTGGGATGAATTCTGGAATGAGATCGTTTCGCCGAACGGCGTGCTCGACCTGGAGCAGGTAAAGAAAGAACTGGCTGCTTTCTCCATGCTGCTGCACTTCGTGCCGAAGGTGTACGACCACGCCACGGGCGGCGCTGTCACTTACCCGCAGACTGCGCCGAGCGCGGTTTGCAGTGCTATCGACAACCACGTTCAAGACCTGACGGATGAGGCGCGCAACGAAGGGGAAGTCGCAGCCAGCCAGAACGCCGAGCCGGTGGCGTGCCAGCACGACCTGCTGGCCGAGTACGAGGGCGCCAACGGTGCGCGTGCCGCCATCTGCGCCAAATGCGGCGAGCGCGTGCAGACCGCGTCGAGCACATCGCCTGCCGAGCCGACACTGTTTCGCTGGAAAACATCGTGGGGAGGCTGGACCTATCGCACCGAGCGCCCTGCCGGTTGGAAAGACCTTCCGTGCTTTGAGGCCTACAGCCTATCCGCCCCTGAGCAAGCTGCCGCATCGCCTGCCGACCAGGCGGAGGATGCGCGCGATGTTGTGCCCTTAGGCGAAATGGTGTGCGGTGATGTCGAATCTACCATCGATGGCTATGAGGTCGGCGACTATGAGCTGATCTATGGCAACGTTCTGGACGAGATAAACGTCAACCACCCCGGAAAGGTGTTCACCATCTACATCGACCGCGCCGCTATGAGCGCCACGCCACCAGCAGCCATTATCGGGCAGGCTGGCGAATGATCGGAATAGGACTACTCCCCCTCTCCGCTATTCAAGCGAATGCCACGGGTGGCACAGAGAGCTTCGAGCTTATGTTGATAGGTAACGATTCTGTCGTACATCTCGCGCGTATCGTCCCGGCGCTTCCACATCGCCTTCAGCCAAATGTCGCGAAACTGAGAATCAAAATAAACATAATCGTTATGCGCCTCATTGAGGCTATTACAGACAGCGAGCGCTATAAGAGTGATGGCGTTGTCCTCGGTCGCTTCCGCGGCCCGCTCCATCATTTCTCTCAGCTGATCAAAGCGTTCCGGCCGGAATCGAAGGCCATTCGATGCGCCGCCAAGTTCAAGGCTTTCCGCGCCAGCTTCCATTGCCTCGACCGCCCAGAATCCAATGGCTTGCGCTCGCTGAGCGGATCGCAGCTTCATCAGCAAGTGGGCGTCGTTCACCTTTTTGCGCTCTGCCTGGCGTTGAGCGAGGAAGAGCCATCCTGTGACGCCAATGGCAGCTACGGACCCGACGGCCTGGACCCAAGCGGCAACAGCTTGATTCTGTCCGGAGTCAAGGCCATTCGCGTGGACAAAAAGAAAAGCGCCAAGCGCGAGACCTACGCTGCCGGTAATCGCAACGCTGACCCATCCCCATTTCTCGACCGACATCCTGTACTCCAAATTTTTGGACGAATCCTAGCATGACCAAAGAACGCCCCATTCTCTTCAGAGGCGCCATGGTGCGCGGCATCCTGGACGGCCGGAAGACTCAGACCCGGCGGATCGTGAAGCATCAACCGGAGTTGGCTGGCTTCCAGACCTATGAGCCATACAGCCATCGCCGCTGGAACGAGTCGCATGCACGCGCGTATGAGGGGAATGACGGCTGGTGGTTTGGCATTCCCGGGATGAGCACGGGCCCTTTGCAATGCCCATACGGCAAGCCCGGCGACCGCCTGTGGGTGCGCGAGACATGGGCGCAGCCGGTTCCGCTGGACCCGGGCCCCACGATCTACCGCGCCGATTACCCGGCGTGCGTGCCACCTGGCTACGAACGAATTCCGACGGTCGACGAGATCACATGGAAGCCGAGCATCCACATGCCTCGCGCACTGTGCCGGCTGGTGCTGGAGATCGTCAGCGTGCGCGTCGAGCGGCTGAACGACTGCAGCGAGGCAGACGCAATCGCCGAGGGCATCGAGCCGCGCCCCGGCGCCGACGGCGAATGGGCGCACTACGCCGACTCCGGCTTGAGCACTGACGCGCGCGGCAGCTATCGGTCGCTGTGGGAGCAGATCAACGGCCCCGCATCGTGGGATGCCAACCCATGGGTATGGATAGTCGATTTCAGGAGGGTCGTCTGATGCCGGTCTACGTCGACGATATGGCTGCGCCCTACCGCGGCATGGTCATGTGCCACATGCTGGCCGACACCACCGCCGAGCTGCTGGCCATGGCTGACCGGATCGGCGTGGATCGCAAGTGGATCCAGAAGGCCGGCACGTACCAGGAGCACTTCGACATTGCCAAGAGCAAGCGGGCTTTGGCCGTCCAGCTCGGCGCCGTCGAGGTCGACCGGGCGGCCTTGGGCGAACTGCTCCGTAGGCGACGCGCCGGCGTTTTATCCCCAATTATTCCAGAACGATAATTCGCGGCACAGGCCAGCGCCTGTATCGCCGATTTACAAGGCATCACCTGTAATGCAGCAGCAAGCACAACGAATCATCGAATTGACCCGCCGAGCTTGGCGGATTGGAGCACGGGGTGAGCGACTTCCTATCAACGGCGCAACTGGCCGACCTGGTCGGTTGCAAGCAGAACCAGCGTCACGAAATGGTCAAGTGGCTGGACCGGGAGCGTTGGCGCTACGTCATGGACAAGAACGGGCTACCCAAGGTCGCCAGGGCGTACTACAACCGAAAACTCGGGATCGAGGAATCCAAGGGGCAAGCCAAGTATGACGACGCGCCGAACCTCGCAGCGTTTGCGTAAAGAAGCCACTGGCATCGATCGGCTGGTCAAGTACATCGGGGCGAAGAAGGTCTCGTTCTACTACAAGCACCCTGACGGCAAGAGCGAGACCATGGCTTCCGCCCCGCTTGGCGACCGAAAGGCTATCGCGGAGGCGGAACGCATTGCCAAGCGGAAGGCCCTGGACATTCAGGCCGGCCAGATCATCGCCGGGTCGGTGGCGGACCTGATTGATCGCTTCAAGACTGAGGTTGACCAAACGCACTATCGCGACCAGTCCAAGGCGGGCAAGGCGGTCAGAGACAGCGCATTCGAGAACCTGACGAAGTTCTTCGGCAAGATGGCGCCGGCAGCACTGAAGACCGTGCACGGCTACCAGTACCTTGATACGCGAGCCAAAACCGGTGCGCCCATCAAAGCCAACAAGGAACTGTCCCAGATGTCGACGATCTGCAACTATGGCGTCCGCTGGGGACTAATGGAGGCAAACCCCTTCGTCGGCATGATGCTGAATAAGGCCGACAAGGACGTCCGGACGGTCACCCGAAGCCAGGTCGTGCGGTTCTACCTGTGGGCAGTACGGCAAGGCCAGGCCTACCGGACCATGGGATGTGCCGCAATGTTCACCTACCTGACCGGCTTCCGCGCCGCCGAGGTCCGCCCATTCCACCTGTCCGGGCTATCGGATGACGGCGTGCGCGTGGTCGGCGCCAAGCGCAAAAAGGGCGAGGCCGAGGTCGTCAAGATTCGCGACTGGTCCCCTCGCCTGCGCGCTGTCGTCGAGCGGGCCAAGCAGACCGCGGCCGAGACTTCCACGAAAAAGGTCGTGGTCAAGAGTCTCTACCTGTTCCCGAACAGGAGAGGCCAGCCCTACAGCAAGAGCGGCTGGGGGTCGGTCTGGCAGGATGCCATGTGGGAATGGATCTCGACGTTTGATGCCGAGGCAGCACAGGCGCTGCGCGCCGAGCGAGAGCAGTCCGCCGCGCGGCGAAAAGATAGAAGCGCGGGCACCTGGACGTCCGGATATTCGATCGCCGAGCACGAGGCGTATTTCTCGACGCTCGACATCCGCCCAGCGGCAATCACCACGAAGCTCGAGCGCAGGTCCGCCGACGCCTATGACTTCGCGGCGCATGCAAACCCCTCGACGACACACCGCCACTATGACCGGCGGAAGGTCAAACGGGCGTCGGCAACAGAATAAGGGGAGCAGAAAACAGAAACGGCGCCAATGGCGCCGTGGGAAAATTCCCTTTTTTGTGGGAAATTTCGCATCACGAAACGGTTAGAAAACCCATAAAGCATTGATGCGAAAGAAAATTCTGGGGTGGCTGATGGGACTCGAACCCACGACGACAGGAATCACAATCCTGGACTCTACCAACTGAGCTACAGCCACCGTAGAGGTCATCAGCGAAGTGCTGATCGACGAAAACCAAGATTATACAAACACTTTTCTGAGATGGCTAGTATCCCGCACAAATTTTTTGAAGAGGGCGCTCATGCCTTCGGCGGGTTCCACTTGGCCTCGAGCAGCACAGCCTCCTTGATTGCGGCGATGGTCTCGGCCTCGGTGTTGAAGTGGCCTAGCAGGCGGCGTGACTTGCCGTTCAGCACCGCTTCCTGCAGCGCCTTGCCGGCCGCGGCGGAGGTGCCGTGGTGCCAGCAGTAGCGTGCCGTCCATTTGCCATCCTGCAACTGCTCGGCGACCCATACCAGCCTGAAGTCTTCGTAGACCTGGCCGAACGGCTCTTCTTTTTCCACGTCGGATTTTTCCACGCTTACTGTCTTCCCGGACGATGAAGTCGCGCCGCCACCGGCGGTAGTTCGACGGTGGTCCTGACATCGGCGGCGGTCCGCTTGCCTGATTGTTACCTAACTGGGGGCGACGCGAAAGATCGTATCACGGGCGCAAGGGCCTCAGGCGGGCCGCGCTTCGGACGGCCGCATCACCGTTGCGGCATGTCAGTGTCTGGCGGAAATATGCTGGGCGCAGCCCCACCTCGGCAGGGTTTTTGACGAACGTGCCCGAAGCGATACTTTCATCCGAGGGACATTGACCCCCCTCGACTTCCCGTCAGGCGGCCCTGCCCCATGGGGCCGCCTGCTCTTTTTTGCTTTCGCTTCCCACTGCACCCACTGGCAACGACGGCCCGCATTGAACCTCATGGCCGCGCGCAGGCCCAACCATCGTTAATGCAAGAAGGAGCAGAAATGCGAAAGCTGTTCTGGCGGGTAACGGGGATCGCGGCAACGCTGGCTTTGGCGGCTGCGTTGGGAGGATGCGCCGGCGGTGCGGCCGAGGGACGGGAGTCGGGCATCACGACGTACGGCACGCTGGACGTCGGCATCAGTCATACGCGCTAGCGCGATGCGCGCCCGATGGAACTCTTTTGCGTAGTGTCCATCAAACCCGGACGTCTGCCGCATGAACGTTGAGCGCAAAAAAAGAGTCCGCAGCGCGGACTCTTAACTTTAGCGATCTCAAATGCCCTGAAGGCAGAGGCAATGTACCTGTCATCGAGTGGTTGCACCATTCGGGTAAACGAAGAGCGGCGCAGCGCAGCAGGCAACACCAGCTGCGATACCAGCCGCCGACGAAAAAAAAGCCCGCCGAAGCGGGCTGAATAATCAGTTGAAGAAAGCCCTGTATTCGAGGGCAGGCACAGTGTATGAAAGTGCCCTGTCGCGGCGAATTAGGGGAATCCCTTTGCGGGCGCAGGTTTGCGGGCGATGGAACATTTCAGGTGCCGCTGCCGCTACCCTCTGCAATGGATGCACAGTTTCGCGATTCGGAATTAGAACAAGCGCTCGGGACCATCTCGATGCTAGTGCCATCGGCGCCAGGCATTACGCCGCCAGCGGTTCCGATGCCGGCGCGTGCAAATGCCCGCGCGCTTCTTCGAACAGCGCGTCCACCGCCGCGCGCGTGCGCGCCGCATTCATCCGCTTGGCGTCAGACAGCACGCGACGCCAGCCGCGCCCACCGGCAATGCCGCGGTGCAGGCCCAGCATATGCCGCGTGACTGCGCCCATATAGCCGCCCCGCTCCACCAGGTCGCCGATATAGCGCTGCATCGACAGCTCGACATCGAGCCGCGTAGGAATCGGCGCACTCGTATCGCCGTAGAAACGCGCATCCATTTCCGCCAGGACGTACGGCTGATGATAGGCTTCTCTGCCGATCATCACGCCATCGACGTATTGCAGGTGGCGCGCCATTTCGTCGTAGCTGACGATGCCGCCATTGATCAGGATCTCGAGGTCGGGAAATTCCTGCTTCAATTGGTATGCGACCTCATAGCGCAGCGGGGGAATTTCGCGGTTTTCCTTCGGGCTCAGGCCTTTCAGCACCGCATTGCGGGCATGAACGATAAACGTGCCGCAACCCGCTTGCGCCACCATACCGACAAAATCGCGAACAAAATCGTAGTGCTCGATCTTATCAATTCCGATCCGGTGCTTGACCGTTACCGGAATGTCCACCGCATCGCGCATCGCCTTCACGCAATCGGCGACCAGTTGCGGCTCGGCCATCAGGCAGGCTCCGAACGCACCACGCTGTACGCGCTCCGAAGGGCAGCCGCAATTCAGGTTGATCTCGGCGTAGCCCCACTGCTCACCCAGCTTCGCAGCCGCGGCCAGGTCGGCAGGCTCGCTGCCGCCCAGTTGCAGCGCGACCGGTTGTTCCACCGCGTCGAAGTCCAGATGCCGCGGCACGTCGCCATGCAGCAGCGCGCCAGTCGTCACCATCTCGGTGTACAGCCACGTATGGCGGCTGAGCTGGCGGTGGAACATGCGGCAATGGCGGTCAGTCCAGTCCATCATCGGTGCGACGGAAATCCGTCTCTGGCTGGCTGAGGCCGTCTTGGCTTGCGAATCGGTCATTTGTCAGTGAATCGGTGTGGCGGTTCGTGGCGGCAACACATCACATCGGCCATCGGCAGCGCACCCGGTATTACGAGCCCCGAACGCCTGGAATGCGTCTCGGAGCAACAGCGCTCTTGTAACGAAGGATCGAAATTTTACCACCCCTGACGAAACGAATTCTTCCCGCCACCATTCGGAAAGTTCCCAACCATTTGGCAAACGCCCGCGCTTACTGTTATGGCCTTCCCCCGTTACGCCGGCCAATGATCCGTTGCCCCTATCCCAATGAAATGTAGAGCGCTCCGATCCCTCACGCCTTTCATTTGCCGCGCCAGGCCGCTCAGAGCCTTCGCAGCCCTGATCCTTCTGCGGCACCACCAGCGTTGCCACGCTGGATGGCAGTTCATCGGCAAGCGGCGTCGGCGTCCAGTTGCTCGATGGCAATGGCACCCCCTATGTGCTGGGCACGGTGACCCCGCTTGCAAGCTACAACAGCAGCACCGGCGGCAATTACGCCATTGCGCTGCAGGCCCGCTATTATCAGACGGCGACGGCAGTCGTAGCGGGCACCGCGAACACCTCGATGATCCTGACGATGAATTACCAGTGAGGCGATGCCGGTGCGCAAGTTGGTCAACGGGCGCCGGTTTTGTCGATCCAGCTCGCGAACGCGGTCAGGTACTTGCTGAGGAAGCCCTTGGTCGATTCGTTGGCAATGCCGCCCTGCTCGTCGAGCAACTTGTCGACGCCCCCGATATACGCTTCGGGCTGCTGCAGGATGGGAATATTGAGGAACACCAGCGACTGGCGCAGGTGATGGTTGGCGCCAAACCCGCCCACCGCGCCGGGCGACGCGCTGATGATGCCGCCGGGCTTGCCGTCCCAGACGCTTTTGCCATAGGGGCGCGAACCCACGTCGATGGCGTTCTTCAGTGGTGCGGGCACCGAGCGGTTGTATTCCGGTGTTACGAACAACACCGCATCGGCGCGGCGCACGCGGTCGCGGAATGCGGTCCAGGTCTGGGGCGGATTTTCGTCCACGTCCTGGTTATAGAGCTGCAGCTCGCCGATCTCGACGATCTCCAGCTTGAGCTGTGCCGGCGCCAGCGCGATCAGCCCCTTGGCCAGCTTGCGACTGTACGATTCCTTGCGCAGGCTTCCCACCAGTACAACGACATCACGAGGATTACTCATCACGGCTCCTTTGTCTGTGTGGACGGAATGGCACGGCCGACGCAGGTATCCATGGGTCGCATGGCTGCCTGCGCCGGCCGAGCCCTCACTCTACCCCAGTCATGGCCGCGGCGTGGATCGCGCCATCCGGCGGCGTCATGCCGCCTTCCCAAGCGCTGCCAGCGGATGCTCTTCCGCACGCCACGGGCTGTCGAAGAACGACAGCACCTTCTCGCGGCGCACGTCATCTAGCCGCGCAGGCTGCCAGCGCGGTTTGTGATCCTTGTCGATGGCCAGCGCGCGGATGCCTTCGACGCCGTCGCCGTTGCGGAAGACGTAGTACATCATGTCCAGCTCCATGCGCAGCTCGTCCTCCAGCGACATGCTGCGCGCACGGCGGATCTGCTCGAGCGTTACACACAGCATCAGCGGCGAGCGGCTGCGCAACATCGCGGCGGTCTGCGCAGCCCAGTCGCCTGGCGCGTCGCTGACTGCGGTCAGGATGTCCTCCATGGTGTTGCCGGCGAACAAAGTGTCGAGCTGGGCGGACAGGCCCGCCAGCCCGCTCTGTGCCGGCACGCAGTCGTCGCAGTGCGGCGCGGTGAAACCGGCGATATGCGCCAGCACGGCATCGCCGCTGGCAAACTGCTGCCCGCGCAGTGAATCGACCAGCTCGGCCATCCGGTTGCTCGGCAGGAACACATCGGCGAGCCCGGCATAGAGCCCGTCTGCCGCACCGATCACGGTGCCGGTCAGCCCCAGGTATTCGCCGATACGGCCCGGCGTGCGCGCCAGGAACCAGCCGCCGCCCACATCCGGGAACAGGCCGATATTGGTTTCGGGCATCGCCATCTTTGTGCGCTCGGTGACGATGCGCAGCCGCGCGCCCTGCGAAATGCCCATGCCGCCGCCCATCACCACACCATCCATCAGTGCGATATAGGGCTTGGCGTACCGATGAATCAGGTAGTTGAGCGCGTATTCCTCAATGAAGAACTGGTCGAGCAGCGGATCGCCCTCGTGCGCCGCCTTGTGGAAGTAGCGGATATCGCCGCCGGCGCAGAAGGCCTTGCCGCCGGCACCGGCGACTACCACTGCCACCACCTCGGGCGCGTCGGCCCACGTTTGCAGTGTCCGCGTGATCGCGCGGATCATGTCGAGCGACAGGGCATTGAGCGCCTGCGGACGGTTCAGCGTCAGGTATCCGATGCCACCGTGGACCTCTGTCGTGACGAATTCAGTCATGTCGTACTCCTCCAATGCAACTGGCAATTTTACGCCAGCCACCCTGTCAGGTGCACGGCGTGGGCAGCTTGCGCCGCATGCGAATGCGTTGCCATTCGCCTGCGCGGCCCCGCTCCGTCACGCCAGCCTGAAGGTCGCTACCAGCGAGGTCAGCCGCTGCGCCTGATCTTCGAGCGACGCGGCCGCCGCGGCGGCCTGCTCCACCAGCGCCGCGTTCTGCTGCGTCATGCTGTCCATCTGCGACACCGCCACGTTGACCTGCTCGATGCCGTGCGACTGCTCGTCCGATGCCGCGCTGATATCGCCGATGAGGGCGCTGACGCGCCGCACCGCATCGACGATGTCCTGCATCGCCTTGCCCGCCTCACCCACCAGCCCCGTGCCTTCGCGCACATTGGCCACCGAGGCGCCGATCAGCGTGCGGATTTCCTTCGACGCGCCGGCGCAGCGCTGCGCCAGGTCGCGCACGTCCCCCGCCACCACCGCGAAGCCGCGGCCGTGCTCGCCGGCGCGCGCCGCTTCCACCGCCGCATTCAGTGCGAGGATATTGGTCTGGAAAGCGATCTTCTCGATCACGTCGATGATGTCGACGATCTTGCCCGAGCTGGCGTCGATCGACTGCATGGTGTTCACCACGCGCGACACGGCTTCACTCCCGCGCTCGGCCAGCGAAGTGGCATCGGTGGCAAGCGTGCGCGCCTCGCGCGCGCTGTCGGCGTTCTGGCGCACCGTGCTGGTCAGCTCCTCCATGCTCGAAGCGGTCTCCTCCAGCGAAGCGGCCTGCTGCTCGGTGCGCTGCGACAGGTCGGCGTTGCCGCTGGCAATCTGCTTGCTGGCCGAGGCGATCGAATCGGCGCCGCCACGCACCTCGCCCACCATCGCCACCAGGCTTTGTTGCATGCGGCCCAGCATGCCTAGCATGCGCGCGGTTTCATTGCGCGCCGATTCGTCGGCGAGCGCCTCGCCAGCTGATACTGCCGCGCCGCCCAGGTCGCCGCCGGCAATCTTGCCGAAGCGCGCAATGGCGACATCCAAAGGCTGTACGATCGACCGGCGCAGGCGCCACGCCACCACGGTGCTGAACACCAGGCCCACGACCAGCACGCATACCGACAGCGTGAACAGGCTGCGATAGCGCTGCTGCGACGCTTCGTAGACCTGTTTCGCGCTGGCCACCTGCAACTTGTTCAGCTCGGTATTGACGGCGGTGAAGGCGATGTCGAGCTGCGGGATGGTCTCGAGCACGGCCTCCATCACGGCATCGCGATCGCCCGCATGCAATGCGGCAATCATCGGCGCGACGCCTTGCCTGAACAGCGCGTCGCGCTTTGCGGTGAGGTCCTCCACCACTTTGGCTTCGTCCGCCGAACGCGGCAACGCGAGATAGGCCTTCCATGCCTTCTCGGAATCGCGCGCAAAGCCTTCGGCAGTCGCGGCGCGTGCCCTGGCGTCGGCGGGATCCACCGCGAAGGTGGCCTGGTCCAGCAGCACGCGCACCAGCAGTTGGCTGGAGCGTGCCTCGGCCAGGTTGACCGCCGCCGATAGCTGCTGCTGGTAGATCTGGTGCGTGGCATCGTTGCTGCGCGACATGCCCAGCCAACCCACCGCGCCGACAATCAGCAGCAACAAGTTGGTGACGATGGTGAGGAACCACAATCTGGCTCCGATGGTAGTGTTCTTGAACATTGAGGCTCCGGGGTGGATAAATCGGGGGGCGTGCGGCACACCGCTGCCCTGCTCAACTACGGCGCCCCCGGCCGCATCCTTTACCCGCGCTGCCCGCCTTTGCATGCGCGACAGAACTGCGCGCCGGTCAGCAATGGCCAATGTGAGGAATCAATGTGGAGAATGCGCCGCGACGCCGTTGCACTTGGCGGCGTGCGTTTGGAGGAACCTCTCATGGCAATCCGGGCGGGAATGTGCACACTAGCGGCATGACCACCGAATCGCTCGATCCCGGACTCGTGCTGCTGGCCTTTGCGCCAGTGTTCCTGCTGACCATTGGCGCGGAAGCCTGGTACTGGGCCCGCCGCGACCTCACCACCACGGTCAGGTATGACGCCAGCGGCTGGGCCATCTCCGGCGAGGCGGGCTATGCCATCCCCGTGCGCGATGGCTGGGTGGCCAACCCCAGGCACAGGCCATCTACGTCGCCTATAGCGCCGGCGATATCACCGAAACCAACGGCACGCGCATCCGCGGCGCCGACTCCAGCGGCGTGATCACGCGGCTGGGCGCGCGCGTGCACCGCACCTTCGTGCGTGACGACGGCCGCAAGGCGCAGCCGTACGCAACGCTGAACTGGTGGCACACCAGGACCGACAGCAATATGTCGTTCAATCAGCTACCGCTGGGCAGCCTGTATCCGGTATGAAGTGAAGCTAGGCGTCAATGCCGACCTGGGCAAGCGCTGGAGCGGCTGGGCCAATGTGGGAGGCGCGTGGGGCGCACAAAGCTTCTACCAGTACGCGGTGCGCGCCGGCGTCAAGTAACCTGGTGAGGTCTTCAGGGAGCAACGCCGCCTTCCCCGCCGCGCAATAAAAAACCGCGCCAGAAGGCGCGGTTTTTATCCACAACGTCAGCGCTTATGCGCCTTCGCGTGCGGCACGCTTGCGCTCGTGCTCCTTCAGGTGACGCTTGCGCAGGCGGATGCTCTTGGGCGTGAGCTCGACCAGCTCGTCGTCGGCGATGAATTCCACCGCGTACTCGAGCGACATCTGGATCGGCGGCACCAGGCGCACGGCTTCATCGGTACCCGAAGCACGAACGTTGGTCAGCTGCTTGCCCTTGATCGGGTTGACCACCAGATCGTTGTCGCGGCTGTGAATGCCGATGATCATGCCTTCGTACAGCGCATCGCCCGGCTTGACGAACATGCGGCCGCGGTCCTGCAGCTTCCACAGCGCGTAGGCCACCGCATCGCCGTCGTCCTGCGAGATCAGCACGCCGTTGTGACGCTCGCCCAGGCCGCCCTCGCGCACCGGTGCGTAGTCGTCGAAGATATGGCTGATCAGGCCGGTGCCGCGCGTCAGCGTCATGAACTCGCCCTGGAAGCCGATCAGGCCACGAGCCGGGATGCGGTATTCCAGGCGGGTACGGCCCTTGCCGTCCGAAGCCATGTCGAGCAGTTCGCCCTTGCGGCGGCCCAGCTCTTCCATCACGCCACCCTGGTGGCTGTCTTCGACGTCCACGGTCAGCAGTTCGTACGGCTCATGCTTGACGCCGTCGATTTCCTTGAACACCACGCGCGGACGCGACACGGCCAGCTCGTAGCCTTCGCGGCGCATGTTTTCCAGCAGGATGGTCAGGTGCAGTTCGCCGCGGCCCGACACTTCAAAGATGGTGTCGTCGCCGGTATCGGCCACGCGCAGCGCCACGTTGGACTTCAGTTCGCGGTCCAGGCGCTCGCGCAGCTGGCGGCTGGTCACGAACTTGCCTTCACGGCCGGCCAGCGGCGAGGTGTTGACGCAGAAGTTCATGGTCAGTGTCGGCTCGTCCACCTTCAGCATCGGCAGCGCGTCCTGGGCCTCCGGCGCGCACACGGTGCAGCCGATACCCAGTTCTTCGATGCCGTTGATCAGCACGATGTCGCCGGCTTCAGCCTCGGACACGATCTCGCGCTCCAGGCCCTGGAACTTCAGCACCTGGTTGATGCGGCCCTTGATCGGGTTGCCTTCCGGGCCGAACTTGACCACCACGTCTTGCAGCGGACGGGCGCGGCCACGCGAGATGCGGCCCACGCCGATCTTGCCGACGTAGCTGGAGTAGTCCAGCGAGATGATCTGCAGCTGCAGGGGGCCATCCCGATCGTCGTCACGCACCGGCACCTTGTCCAGCACGGTCTCGAACAGCGGCTTCATGTCGCCGTCGCGCACGTCTTCGGTCAGGCCGGCAAAGCCGTTCAGGCCCGAAGCGTAGATCACCGGGAAATCGAGCTGCTCGTCGGTGGCGCCCAGCTTGTCGAACAGGTCGAAGGTCTGGTTGATCACCCAGTCCGGACGCGCGCCCGGGCGGTCGATCTTGTTGACCACCACGATCGGCTTCAGGCCCAGCGCCAGCGCCTTGCGCGTGACGAAGCGGGTCTGGGGCATCGGGCCTTCGACTGCGTCGACCAGCAGCAGCACGCCGTCGACCATCGACAGCACGCGCTCCACTTCACCGCCGAAGTCGGCGTGGCCCGGGGTGTCGACGATATTGATATGGGTGCCGTTGTACTCGACGGCACAGTTCTTCGCGAGAATCGTGATCCCGCGTTCCTTTTCCAGGTCGTTCGAGTCCATCACCCGCTCGGCGACTTGCTGGTTGTCGCGGAAGGTGCCTGCCTGGCGCAGGAGCTGGTCGACCAGGGTGGTCTTGCCATGATCGACGTGGGCGATGATGGCGATATTTCGGATGGCGCGGGTCATTGCTGCGTCTCGCTTGGAGAATCTGAGGTAACTGGACATTCTAGCATGTTGCGGCGCAAGACGCCTTGATCGGAGCGCTCGCCAAGGTAGAGAAATTAATTGCTGAAACTGGAATAACGAATTTCAGTCCTTGTTCATCATTCAACGGGAACATATATTTGCCTCAGCAAAGATTGCAAAGGCAAAGATGTCACTCCCCGCCTCTCCCGCAGATCAACCAGCCGACACCACCACTGACGGATTGTTCGATTCCGCCAGCTACCAGATGTCCGACAGCGTCGGCTACCTGATGCAGCGCGCCAAGAACATGCTGGCGCACGGCGTCGAGCAGGAAGTCAGCGCGCTGGACATCACGCACGCCCAGGCCAGCTGCCTCATGATGCTCGCCACCGGGCGCGCTTCCACTGTCACCGACCTCGGCCGCGAACTGAACACCGATATGGGCTCAGTGACGCGGCTGCTCAGTCGCATGGAAAAGCGCGGGCTGATCGAGCGCAACCGGCGCGATGACGACCGGCGCGTGGTGGACCTGTCGCTGACGGACCAGGGCCGTGAACTGGCCGGGCGCCTGCCGGCGATCTTCTGCAAGGTACTTGCCCACCACTTCCGCGGGTTCTCGTCTGAAGAAATCCAAGTGCTGCGCAGCATGCTGCGGCGGGTCATCGACAACAACAGCGGGTAGCGACCGGGCGCCGTTAAACCCGGCAAAGCACGCCGTCCGGTCAACCGGACAGCACACACATCCGTAGATACCCGTAAAAAAGCATGGCTCCGGCACGGAGCAAGTCTGATGAAACAAGCTCTCTCTTCCCAAGCCCCCCGGCCGACGCGCGCACGCCAACTGGCGCGCCGCGCCGGCACGCTGGCGCTGACGGCCATCGCCACGGCGGCGCTGGCCGGCTGTGCGGCACTCGGCAATTCGCACAGCACCCAGACCATGGCTGACCCGGCCGCCATGGCCACCTCGCAAACCCTGCCCGGGGAACACGGCCAGTGGCCGTCGCAGGACTGGGTGGCGCAGTTCAACGACCCGCAACTGAGCGCGCTGGTCGACGAGGCGGTCAAGGACAACCCCAACCTGCAGGCCGCGTTCGCCCGCGTGGAAGCCTCGCGCGCGATGGCCGAGGCCACGCGCAGCGCGCTGTACCCGCACCTGGAGTTCGAAGGCAGCCTGATCCGCCAGCGTTTCTCCAACAATGACCTGTTCGAAGGCACGCCGCTGGCCGGCTCGTGGCAGAACCAGTCGCGCCTGCAGGTGGGCCTGTCGTATGACTTCGATTTCTGGGGCAAGAACCGCGACGCGCTGGAAGCCGCGCTGTCCGACGATCGCGCCGCCGAGGCCGAAAGCCAGGCTTCGCGCCTGATCCTGGCCACGTCGATCGCGCGCAACTATGCCCGCCTGGCCGCGCTGTACGCGCAGCGCGACGTGGCCGAGCGCGCTATCGCGCAGCGCCGCGATCTGACCGACCTGTCGCGCCAGCGCCTGGCCGCCGGACTCGATACCCAGGTCGAGACCACGCAGGCGCGCGGCACGGTAGCCGCGTCGCAGACCGACCTGCAGCGCGTCGACGAAGAAATCGCGCTGGCGCGCAACCAGCTCGCCGCGCTGCTGGGCAAGGGCCCCGACCGCGGCTTGCAGATCCAGCGCCCGGTGCTGCTGGCGCAGCCCACGCCGACGCTGCCTGACGACCTGACCATCGGCCTGCTCGGCCGGCGTCCTGACCTGGTCGCGGCGCGCTGGCGCGTGGAGGCGGCGTCCAAGGACATCAACGTCGCCAAGAAGGAATTCCTGCCCGATGTGAGCCTCACCGCCTTCGCCGGCCTGGCCGCCCTCGATCCGTCAAAGCTGCTGATGGGCATCAGCCGCACGTTCGGCATCGGCCCGGCCGTGCGCCTGCCGATCTTCGAAGGCGGCAAGCTGCGCGCCAATCTGAAGGGCAAGTACGCCGGCTACGACATCGCCGTGGCCAACTACAACCAGGCACTGGTCGATGCGCTGCGCGAGACCGCCGACACCATGACCAGCATCCGCAGCGTCGACCAGCAGATCCGGACCCAGCGCGAGGCGCTGGACCTGGCCGAGCACGCTTATGCGCTGGCCACCACGCGCTACAAGGCGGGACTCGGCACGCAGCTCACCGTGCTCAACGCGGAAAGCAACGTGCTGCAGCAGCGCCGGCTCGCGACCGACCTGCAGGCGCGCCGCCTGGACCTGCAGATGGGCCTGATGAAGGCGCTCGGCGGCGGCTACCAGGAGCCCGCGGAAGGCCATGGCGGGCACGAGAGCCACGCAAGCCATACGCCCCATATGCAGCCACAGCACAACCAACAAGCGGGCGCCCGCGGCTGATCCGCGCACCCGGCGATCGCAGACAAGATCAAGCAGAGAACATCATGAGCAATAACCAGCAAACGGCCGGTACCAACGCCCCCCAACCTCTCCCGGCCACCAACAACAACGGCAAGCGCAAGCGTATGCTGCTGTCGCTGACCGCGGCGGTCGTCGTCGCCGGCATCGGCTACGGCGTGTACTGGGGCATGTACGCGCGCCATTTCGAAACCACCGACGACGCCTATGTCGCCGGCAACGTGGTGCAGGTCACGCCGCTGGTAGCCGGCACCGTGGTCTCGATCGCGGCCGACGACACGCAGCTCGTCACCGCCGGGCAGCCGCTGATCCAGCTCGACCGCGCCGATACGCAGGTGGCGCTGGAACAGGCCGAGGCGCAACTGGCGCAAGCGGTGCGCGAAGTGCGCACGCTGTATGTCAACAACGGCTCGCTCGCCGCCAACGTGGCGATGCGCGAGGCCGATGTCGCCAAGGCGCGCGACGACCTGCGCCGCCGCCAGGCCATCGCCGGCACGGGCGCGGTGTCCAACGAAGAGATCTCGCACGCGCAGTCCGCGCTCAAGGCCGCGGAGTCGGCGCTGCTCGCCGCGCGCGAACAGCTTGCTTCGAACAAGGTGCTGACCGACCAGACCACGGTGGAGAAGCACCCCAACGTGCAGCGCGCCGCTGCCAACCTGCGCTCGGCCTATCTGTCGTTCGCGCGCTCGACCATGCCCGCGCCGGTGACCGGCTATGTCGCCAAGCGTTCGGTGCAGGTGGGCCAGCGCGTGGCCGCCGGGGCGCCGCTGATGGCGGTGGTGCCACTGGAGCAGGTCTGGGTCGACGCCAACTTCAAGGAAGTGCAGATCACGCATATGCGCATCGGCCAGCCGGTGAAGCTGGAAGCCGACGTATATGGCTCGAAGGTCGAATACCACGGCAAGGTGGCCGGCTTCTCGGCCGGTACCGGCTCGGCCTTTTCGCTGCTGCCGGCGCAGAACGCCACCGGCAACTGGATCAAGGTGGTGCAGCGCCTGCCGGTGCGCATCGCGCTTGACCCGCAGCAACTGAAGGACCACCCGCTGCGCGTGGGCCTGTCGATGACCGTAAGCGTCGACGTGCGCCGCGAGGAAGGCGCCGCCATGGCCAAGGCCGCGCCGGCCAGGCCGATGCAGACCGACGTCTATGACAAGGTCGCACAGGACGCCGACCAGCTCATCGCGCGCATCATCACCGCCAACAACGGCGGACGCAGCACCGGCCTGCCCACGGCCAGCACTGCCCCCGCCAAGCCTGCCAACACCTGATCATGGCCAACTCCATCACCGCCGCGCAGCCGGGCGGCAGCCAGGCTGCGGCGCGGCCCGCCGCGTCGCTGGCCCCGCAGCAGCCGCAGCCGCTGACCGGCGGCAAGCTGGTGATCGGCACCATCGCGCTGTCGCTGGCCACGTTCATGAACGTGCTGGATTCGTCGATCGCCAACGTGTCGATCCCGGCGATCTCCGGCGACCTGGGCGTGGCGCCCAACCAGGGCACGTGGGTCATCACGTCGTTCGCGGTGGCCAATGCGATCTCGGTGCCGCTGACCGGCTGGCTGACCACGCGCTTCGGCGCGGTGCGCCTCTTCATCACGTCGATCCTGCTGTTCGTGCTGGCGTCGTGGCTGTGCGGCGTCGCGCCCAACCTCGAAACGCTGCTGGCCGCGCGCGTCCTGCAGGGGGCGGTGGCGGGGCCGATGATCCCACTGTCGCAGTCGCTGCTGCTGTCGAGCTATCCGCCCGCCAAGAGCACCATGGCGCTGGCGCTGTGGGGCATGACCACGCTGGTGGCGCCGATCATGGGCCCGCTGCTGGGCGGCTGGATCTCCGACAACATGAGCTGGCCGTGGATCTTCTACATCAACGTGCCGGTGGGGATCATCACTGCCTACGCCACCTGGGCCATCTATAAGGACCGCGAAACCCCGACCAAGATGCTGCCGATCGACCGCATCGGCCTGGCGCTGCTGGTGATCTGGGTCGGCTCGATGCAGCTGATGCTGGACAAGGGCAAGGAGCTGGACTGGTTCCACTCGACCGAGATCGTGGTGCTGACGCTGGTGGCGATTGTTGGTTTCCTGTTCTTCCTCGCCTGGGAAATCTATGAGAAGCACCCGATCGTCGACATCAGCCTGTTCAAGGGCCGCAACTTCAGCGCCGGCGTGGTGGCGATCTCGGTGGCGTACGGGCTGTTCTTCGGCAATCTCGTGATCCTGCCGCTGTGGCTGCAGACCATCGTCGGCTATACCGCGACCGATGCCGGCATTGTGATGGCTCCGGTCGGCATCTTCGCGATCCTGCTGTCGCCGCTGATCGGGCGCAACCTGCCAAGGATGGATGCACGCTGGGTCGCGACCGCGGCGTTCATCACCTTCGGCATCGTCAGCCTGATGCGTTCGGGCTTCACCACGCAGGTGGATACCTGGACGCTGATGGTGCCCACACTGATCCAGGGCGCGGCGATGGCGATGTTCTTTATCCCGCTGACGTCGATCATTCTGTCCGGCCAGCCGGCCGACAAGATCCCGGCGGCGTCCGGTCTGTCGAACTTCGTGCGAATCACCTTCGGCGGCATCGGCGCATCGGTATCGACCACCGTGTGGGAGAACCGCTCTGCCCTGCACCACGCGCAACTGGTGGAACAGGTCAACCCGTTCAACCCGGCCTACCAGGAGCAGCTCAGCCACCTGATGCAGATGGGCATGAGCCAGGCGCAGGCGGTCGGCGTGATCGAGCGCAATATCACCCAGCAGGCGGCGATGCTCGGCGCCAACGATATCTTCTGGATCTCGGGAGTGCTGTTCTTCGTGCTGATCGCCTTTGTCTGGCTGACGCGGCCGGCCAAGGGAGGTGGCGGGTCGGCGGATGCGATGGCGGCGCACTGACGGAAGCAAATCTACGGTTCATCCAGTAATGGCCCCCAATGGGGCCATTTTCTTTGATGGCGCCACAACGCTTCGCGCCTCTTGCATTCCGGACTCGGTCGCCCTATGATCCCTCAACCGTTTTATGGAACCTCAGCTCCAAAAAACGGAACCAACACAAAGCACGGAGTGACGGTGTGAGCATCCTGGAAGGCGTGGAAAGCGTGCTGGCTATGTTCGAGCAGGGCCGGCATGAAATCACGTTCAACGAAGTCGTCGACGAACTCGGCCTGGCCAAGAGTTCGGCCTCGCGCCTGCTCGCGCAGATGGTGCGCTATCGCCTGCTCGAACTGCAGCCGTCCACGCGGCGCTACCGCCCCGGCGCCCTGCTGATCCGCGCCGCGCAGGCAGCCACGCAAGCGCACCCGTTCGACGCGCAATGCCGCGAAATCCTGGCCGCGCTATCCGACTCCACCGGCTTCACCGCGTACCTGTCGATGCTCGACGGCATCGACACCGTGGTGTTGCAGCGGCTGAACGGCAGCAACCCCGTGCAGGTGCTGTCGCCGCCTGGCGCACGCCGCCCGGCATTCACCACCGCGATGGGCCGGGTGCTGCTGTCGCGCCTGCCTGCGTCCGAATTCACCGCCCGGTACGGCGACGCTGACGGCAGCCATCTGCCGGAAGCGCCGGCAGGCTGTCCCGCCACCGTCGCTGAGCTGCGCGAGCGCGTGGCGAGCGCCCGCCGCGAGCGCAGCGCCATTGCCGTGAACGAAGGCATGCCGGGCATCGGCGCCGTGGCCACCACGCTGGCCGACCCGCTCTCGGGCGACGTGCGCGGCCTGTGCCTGTCATTCACCGCGATGCAGGTCAGCCAGGCACAAGCGCAGGCGTTGCGCGACACGCTGGTGCGCGCGGTAGCGCCCGTGGGACAACGCCTCGGCGACCCGCTATGGCTGCATGCCGCCGACTTGGCCCCGCTCCAGTAGAAATTCATTGCCCGATATCCATGGAACTTCTGTTACTCAGCAACTCCAGCAGCGACGCCGGCTACCTGGTCCATGCCCACGCGGCGATCCATGAGCTGGCCGCGGGCCGCAAGATCGCATGCTTTATCCCCTTCGCCGGCGTGACACGCGACTGGGACACCTATGAGACGCTGGTCCGTGACGCGTTGGCGCCGGTCGGCATCGACGTGCAATCGCTGCATCGGCTGGCCGAGCCTGCCGCGGCGCTCCGCGCCATCGAAGCGGCCGGGCTGATCGCCGTTGGCGGTGGCAACACCTTCCGGTTGCTGCAATGCCTGCGCGAACGCGGCTTGCTGGCGGCCATCGCCCGGCAGGTGCGATCGGGAGCCGCGCGCTATCTCGGCTGGAGCGCCGGCACCAACCTGGCCTGCCCGACGATCTGCACCACCAACGACATGCCGGTGGCGGACCCTGGCGGCCTGGACGCGCTGGCGCTGGTGCCGTTCCAGATTAATCCCCACTACCTCAACCTGGTCGTGCCCGGCTTCCGCGGCGAAACGCGCGACCAGCGCCTGGCCGAGTTCACCACGCTGAAGCCGGAAGTACCGGTACTTGGCCTGCCCGAGGGCAACTGGGTGCGCATCTCGGACCAGCGCATCGAGATGGGCGGCGCACATCCCGCGCGGTGGTTCCACGGCCCCGACGTCTCTGACGTACAGCCCGGCACGCTATCACTGCCACGCTGAGCCGGCCGTCACCTCGACCTACCCAAGCCACAGGAAGCGAATCAAGATGTCTATCAAGCAGGTCATTGAATCGATCGAATTGCTGTCCGCAGCGAATGTCGACGGCGAAACCGTCGCCGCATTGCTGCGGTCGCGCGGCATTGCCGATGTCACCGTGACGCGCGTCGAAGAGAACGGCCTTTACACCGATTTCCTTGCCTGCACACTGCCCGGACAGAACCCCGACGCGCCCGCGCTGGGCGTGGTGGGCCGCCTGGGCGGTGTCAGTGCGCGCCCGGCCGTGACCGGCCTGGTGTCCGACGCCGACGGCGCCATCGTGGCGGTAGCCAGCGCGCTGAAGCTCGCCGATATGGCAGCCGGCGGCGACGTGCTGGCCGGGCCGGTGCGCATCCACACGCATATCTGCCCGCATGCCGCGACGCGGCCGCATCAGCCTGTGCCCATGATGAAGTCGCCGTTCGCGATGCGCACGATGATGTCGCATGAAGTCCACCCGCAGATGGCGGCGATCCTGTCGGTCGACACCACGCGCGGCAACCGCTTCGTCAACCGCCGCGGGGTGGCGTTGACGCCGGTGGCCAGGCAAGGCTGGCTGCTGCGGCTGCCGGAGCGGATGCTCGACCTGATGGGCTGGGTCAGCGGCGAGCTGCCGATGATATTGCCCTTGACCACCCAAGACATCACGCCGTATGAGAACGGCCTGTGGCACGTCAATTCGATCATGCAGCCGGCGATCGTGACCCCTGCCCCGGTGGTAGGCGTTGCGCTGACCGCGCAGACCACGGTGCCGGGCTGCGCGACCGGTGTGACCAACGCTTTTGATCTCGATGTCGCCACGCGTTTCTGCATCGAGGTAGCGAAGCTGTTCGGCCAGGGGCAGTGCAACTTCTACGACGAGGCTGAGTGGGCAGAATTGCAGCGACGCTATGGCTCGCTGGCTCACCTGCAGACGGTGGGGCGCGAAGCATGAGCCCGGCTGCCGCACGCCAACCGCGCGTCGCCTTCGTCACCATCGGGCAGTCCCCGCGGACTGACGTGGTGCCGCAGATGATTGCCGACCTTGGCCTGCCGGTCACGGTTGAGGAGTTCGGCATCCTGGACACATTGAGCCCGGATGAGATTTCCGTGCTGGCGCCCGCGCCCGGCGAATACCGCTTTGCCAGCCGCCTGCGCGACGGCAGCCAGGCGGTAATGGGCAAGCCAGCGGCCGAGGCAATGCTGGCCCGGCTGATGACCTCGCTGGATGACGGCCGCTTCGACGCGCTGGTGCCGCTATGTACCGGCACCGCACTGCCGCCGATGCAGACGTTGGTCATCGAGCCGCAGCAGGTGGTCGACCATCTGACCGTGGCGCTCGCGCAGGGGTGCAAGCGGCTCGGCATCGTGCTGCCGCTCGAAGCCCAGGTGAGCGGCTTCCATCTGCTCCAGCCGGTGCCCTGCGAAGTGCGCGTCACGCATGCATCGCCTTATGTCGATACCGGCAGCGACCGCTTTGCTGCGGCTGGCGAAACGCTGCGCGGTTGTGACCTGATAGTGATGCACTGCATGGGCTACACCGAAGCCATGCGGGCCGAAGTCGCGCGCCATGCAGGCGCTCCGGTACTGCTCTCCAACCGCATGGTGGCACTGCTGCTGGGCCAGGTGCTGAGCGGTGCAGGCGCCTGAACCAGGCGAGAGACGCTATTTCTTTTTTGGGTAAGGGCAAGCCCGCTGACAGATTGCCCATGACGATGCTGGAGTGGAAGTAACATGGAAAAGCTGGCGAAGTGGATGGGGCCGCTGGTGCGCGGCATGATGATGGTGGGCGTGGGCACAGCGGTCATGACGAGCGCACAGGCGCAGGAGTGGAAACCGACCAAGCCGGTAAGACTGCTGGTGGGCTTTGCGCCGGGTGGATCGGCCGACCTGCTGGCGCGCCTGGTACAGACGCCGTTGTCGGAAAGCCTGGGCGTGCCGGTCGTGGTGGAAAACGTACCGGGCGCTGGCGGCAATATCGCCGCCGACAAGCTGGCCAAGGCACCAGCCGACGGCTACACCATTGGCATGGGCGCAGCCGGGGCGATGGCGGTGACGCACGTGCTTAACCCGAAAGGCACGCCGTACAAGGCCGACGATTTCACGCCCGTCGCCATGCTGGCCACGCAGCCGAACGTGGTGATCGTCAGCCCGACCCTGCCGGTAAAGACGATGGCCGAGTTCGTCGCGTACGTCAAAAGGACGCCGCAGGTTACCTACGGCACCGCCGGGGTCGGCACCTCGAATCACTTGATTGCCGAGACCATGCTACACCGGCTCGGCATCGACATGGTCCACGCTCCGTACAAGGGCGCCACTCCCGTCATTACCGACCTGATGGGCGGCCATATCGCCATGACGGTCGACAACATCACCACGGCGGCGGCGCTCGCCAGGAGCGGCAAGGTGAAGGCCCTTGCTGTCACCAGCAGCAAGCGTTCGCCTTTGTTGCCGGACGTGCCGACCCTCGCCGAGAGCGGCCTGAAGGACTTCAACATGCCAACCTGGCAAGGCATCTTCGGACCGAAGGACCTGCCTAAAACCATCGTGACGCGCTACAACCAGGCGCTGGCCAAGGCGCTGGCTCAACCGGAAGTCAGGAAGAAAATGGCTGAATTTGGCTCCGAGCCTGTGGGGGACACACCGGAGCACTTCGCGAGCTTTTTGGTGCAGGACAGGAAGACGTGGGTTGAGGTGATCAAGGCGGCGAAGATTACGCTCGAGTAATTGCTGAGTGGCTTTAAGAGGGTCCGTCTTGTTTGATAATCGACGGCTCGTGCTGTTGTGACATGTTGTCGTTGTTCGACCGCTGTGGTTGTCTATGATCGACAATGTTGTCGTCGGTCAACCGTTCTGTTCCGCCCAGGAGGGCGGAACCAAGCGGTTGACCGACGACACCATGTCACCAACAGCGCGAGCCGTCGAGCATCGACAGCGAAAGCCATCGAGCATCGACCGATGTGAACGGCATTACGGTCGAACGGGATGATTAGCCGCAGCGGTCCCTCTGCCAACAGTTCTTCCCCAACAACCGATACGCCGGACAATACCCCATCACCCCGGTCAGCAAAGGCACCAGCCCGATCCAGCCCCACAGCGTCCCGGGCCTGACAAAGACCATTGCGATCAGCGCTGCGCCAACCACGATCCGGATCACACGGTCCGCGACACCCACGTTCTTGCAGAACAACATCTTTTGCTCCTGTTTGCCAAGTAAACGGAGCGAGCTTGCACGTGGCCGCAGCAGAAACCTTTGACCAGACCACAACCGGCGCATCTGCCGATGCAGAACCGGATTAATCCTAGGCCGCAGAAAAACGAAGAGGCCACGTGCCCCCGGTCGATCCGGGCCCACGTGGCCTCCTTGCTGATGCCGGCAGGACGCGGCCTATAGCTTTACCAATCGCTCAGGCCGCAACGCGCCCTCGCGCATGCGCGCCACGCCCAGCAGCCGCGCGGGATCACCGGCATAGATCCGCGCCAGCGCTTCCTCGGCCAGCTCCGGGCCGGCCGGCAGGTCGCGCCGGGCGATGCGCTGGCCTTGCAGGAAACGCCCCGCCGCCGCTTCATCCAGATAAACCGGCACACACTTCTGCAGCAAGGCATCCACCGGCGCCAGCATGGCCGGGCGCTGCGCATCATCCTGCTGTTCGATCTGCTCCAGCGTGACCGCGCCGTCCAGCGTCAGGTCGCCCACGGCGATCCGGCGCAGCCCCGTCAGGTGGGCGCCGCAGCCCAGCGCCTCGCCGATATCCTCGGCCAGCGTGCGGATATACGTGCCCTTGCTGCAGGTCACGCGCATGCTGAACGTGGGCTCCGCCGGCAAGGCGCAATCGATCAGCACGATCGAACGGATGGTGACCCGGCGCGCCGCGCGCTCGACGGTCTGGCCGGCGCGCGCGTATTCGTACAGCGGGCGGCCATCCTTCTTCAGCGCCGAATGCATCGGCGGCACCTGTTCGATCTCGCCGAGGAATCGCTGCAGCACCTGCTCCACCGCGGCGCGGTCGCAAGTGACCTCGCGCACATCGAACAGTTCGCCTTCGGCGTCGCCGGTGCTGGAGCGCGCGCCCAGCCGCACCACGGCGTCATAGCTCTTGTCGGCTTCGAGCAGGTCCTGCGAGAACTTGGTGGCCTCGCCAAAGCACAGCGGCAGCAGCCCCGTGGCGAGCGGATCGAGCGTGCCGGTATGCCCGGCCTTGGCCGCGCGTAGCAGCCGTTTGGCGCGCACCAGCGCATCGTTGGACGACAGGCCCAGCGGCTTGTCGAGCAAGAGCACACCATGCACCTCGCGGCGCGGCAGGCGCGGCGGACGGTTGGCGTTGGAATCGGTCATCGGAGGAAAACAGGGGGCGACGGCAATGCGGCGCGGAGGGCCGCATCGGTCAGGCCATGAGCCCATGCCTGGCGGCACGGGCGCCGGCTCAGTCGTCTTTCGAACGCGTGGCGTTCGCTTCGTTGATCAGCTTGGACATCTCGATCGCATGTTCGACCGAGGTGTCGTGCAGGAAGCGCAGCGTCGGCACGGTATGGATATGCAGACGCTTGTACAACAGCGAATGCAGGAAGCCGGCCTTCTCGTTGAGGATGGCTTCGGCCGTCGCCGCCTCGGCGCCCAGCACGGTGAAGTACACCTTGGCGTGCGCGTAGTCCGGCGTCAGCGCGACGGACTGCAGCGTGACCAGGCCCAGGCGCGGGTCGCGCAGTTCGCGCTGGATCATCTCGGCCAGGTCCTTCTGGATCTGGTCGGAGATGCGGAGATTGCGGGAGGAGATACTGCCTTTCTTGGCCATTCAATACAGTCTGGTCGAGATGACAACGGCAGGCCGAAGCCTGCCGTTGCTTGCGACGCCTTACAGCGTACGCGCCACCTCTGTGATTTCGTACACCTCGAGCTGGTCGCCTTCCTGAACATCGTTGAAGTTCTTGATCGACAGACCGCACTCGAAGCCTTGCTTCACTTCCTTCACATCGTCCTTGAAGCGCTTGAGCGAATCCAGCTCGCCGTCGTGGATCACCACGTTGTTGCGCAGCACGCGCACCAGCGAATTGCGCTTGACCAGACCGTCGGTGACCATACAGCCCGCCACCGCGCCGATCTTCGGCACGCGGAAAACCTGGCGCACTTCGACCTGGCCGATCGTGGTTTCGCGCTTCTCCGGCGCCAGCATGCCCGACATCGCCGCCTTGATCTCGTCTACCGCATCGTAAATGATGTTGTAGTAGCGGATATCGATGCCGTTGTGCTCGGCCAGCTTGCGCGCACCGGCGTCGGCGCGCACGTTGAAGCCGATGATGACCGCCTTCGAAGCCGTCGCCAGGTTGACGTCGGATTCGGAGATGCCACCCACGCCGCCGTGCACGATCTGCACGCGCACTTCGGCGGTCGACAGCTTCTGCAGCGACTGCACCAGCGCTTCCTGCGAACCCTGCACGTCGGCCTTGACGATCAGCGGCAGCGTCTGCACTTCGCCTTCGGCCATCTGCTCGAGCATGTTCTCCAGCTTGGCGGCCTGTTGCTTGGCCAGCTTCACGTCGCGGAACTTGCCCTGGCGGAACAGCGCGATTTCGCGCGCCTTGCGCTCGTCCGGCAGCACCAGCACTTCTTCACCCGCGGCAGGCACTTCCGACAGACCCTGGATTTCCACCGGGATCGACGGGCCGGCTTCCTTGGTCGGCTTGCCGTTCTCGTCCAGCATCGCACGCACGCGGCCGTAGGCGCTGCCAGCCAGGACCACATCGCCACGCTTGAGCGTGCCGCTGCTGACCAGGATGGTCGCGATCGGGCCCTTGCCCTTGTCGAGCTGGGCTTCCACCACCAGGCCCTTGGCCGGGGCATCGACCGGAGCGGTCAGTTCCAGCACTTCAGCCTGCAGCAGCACCTGCTCCAGCAGGTCGTCGATACCTGTACCAGCCTTGGCGGACACCGGCACGAACGGCGAGTCCCCGCCGTATTCTTCCGGCAGGACCTGCTCGGCCACCAGTTCCTGCTTGACGCGGTCCGGGTTGGCTTCGGGCTTGTCCATCTTGTTGATCGCCACCACGATGGGCACGCCGGCAGCCTTGGCGTGCGCAATCGCTTCCTTTGTCTGCGGCATCACGCCGTCGTCGGCCGCGACCACCAGGATCACGATGTCGGTCGCCTTGGCGCCGCGGGCACGCATGGCCGTGAAGGCCTCGTGACCCGGGGTGTCCAGGAAGGTGATCACGCCGCGTTCGGTTTCCACATGATAGGCACCGATGTGCTGCGTAATGCCGCCGGCTTCGCCCGCGGCAACCTTGGTGCGGCGGATGTAGTCCAGCAGCGAGGTCTTGCCGTGGTCGACGTGACCCATCACGGTCACCACCGGCGGACGCGGCAGCAGCTCGGCGTCGGTGTGTTCTTCACCGTCCACCACCAGCAGCGCTTCCGGATCGTCCAGCTTGGCGGCGAACGCCTTGTGGCCCATTTCTTCCACCACGATCATGGCGGTTTCCTGGTCCAGCACCTGGTTGATGGTCACCATCTGGCCGAGCTTCATCATCTGCTTGATGACCTCGGATGCCTTCACCGCCATCTTGTGGGCGAGATCGGCCACGGAGATGGTTTCGGGGACGTGCACTTCACGCACCACCGGTTCGGTCGGCGCCTGGAAGTTGCTGCGGCTGTCGTCATGCTGCTGCTGCCTGCCGCCACGGCCACGCGGGCCACCGCGCCAGCCGCCCACGCCGCCCGACGAATCGCCGCGCGTCTTCAGGCCGCTGCCCTTCTTGCGGCTGCCTTCGTCCTGCCACGTCGACGAGGTGCCGGCCTTGACGACCTTGCCCTTCTTGTCGGCAGTAGTGGTGGTGGCCGTGGCCGCCGGCTTCTTGTCGCCCGGCTTGGCTTCAGCCGCGGTGGCGGAAACCGGCTTGACCGGCTTGTGCAGCGTGCCGGTCTGCTCGGCCTTCTTTTCCTCGGCCTTGCGCTCGGACGGCGCCTTCAGCACGCGGGCCGGCGCATTCAGCATCTGCTGGATGGCGCGGGCCTCGGCTTCGGCAGCTTCGCGGCGCTTGCGCGCAGCGACTTCCTGCTCGGCGCGGGCCTTGTCGGCGGCGGCCTTGGCCTCGTCGGCGGCCTTCTGCGCCTCGGCGCGTTCGGCGGCGACGCGGGCCTTCTCGTCCTCGGCCTTCTTGCGCGAGGAGTCCTCGTTGGCCTCGGTCACGGCGCGCGAAGCGGCAGCCTCTTCCTCCACCTTCTTGGCGGCGAGTTCGGCCTGGCGGCGCTGCTCCGCTTCCAGAGCTTCCTGTTGGGCGCGGCGCTCGGCTTCCTCGCGCTCGGCGGCCTCGCGGGCGGCCTTGGCTTCAGCTTCCTGGCGCGCCAGCAGCTCGGCCTGGTGGCGTTCTTCCTCTTCGCGGCGTGCCTGCTCGGCGCCGTCGACCACCGGGGCCTGGGCCTCGGCTGCGTCGGCATGGGCCTCGGGCTGGGCTTCGTCGCGCTTGATCAGCACGCGCTTCTTGCGCACCTCCACCTGGACCGTGCGGGTCTTGCCCGTGGAATCCGACTGGCGGATCTCGGAGGTTTCGCGCTTGGTCAGTGTGATCTTCTTGCGGGCGCTGTCATCGGCCTGGCCGTGCGAACGCTTCAGATAGTCCAGCAGCCTGGTCTTATCCGATTCCGTGATGATGTCTTCTGGCGCAGCTTTGCCCACCCCAGCCGCCTGCAATTGTTCCAGCAGGGCAGCTGCGCTGCGACTCAGTTCTGCGGCCAGTTGGGCAACTGTTGTGCTTGCCATTCAAACCCTTTCAATGCTTGGTTTCTTCGTCGGGACAAATCGTATGCGGAAAGCGCGCCCGGGCTGGTGTTGGCCGGCCCGGCCGTGTCCCTCAGTTAAACCAATGTTCCCGTGCTTTCATGATCAGCGCCTTGGCTTCTTCCTCGCTGACGCCGGTCATCTCGACCAGTTCGTCCACGGCCAGTTCGGCCAGGTCGTCACGCGTATTGATATTGCCTTCGGCCAGCTTGCCGATCAGTTCCGGGTTCAGGCCGTCGAGCGTGCGCAGATCCTGCGACACCTCTTCCACCTTTTCTTCCCGGGCCAGTTCCATCGTCAGGAGCGCATCACGCGCGCGGTTGCGCAGCTCGTTGACGGTGTCTTCGTCAAAGGCCTCGATCTCCATCATTTCACTGATGGGGACATAGGCCACTTCTTCCAGCGTGGAGAAGCCTTCCTCGATCAGGATGTCGGCAACTTCCTCGTCCACGTCCAGCTTGGCCATGAACAGCTTGCGTACGACATCGCTCTCTTCGGCCTGCTTCTGCGCCGATTCTTCCTGGGTCATGATGTTGATCTGCCAGCCGGTCAGCTCGGACGCCAGGCGTACGTTCTGACCGCTGCGGCCAATCGAGACGGCGAGGTTTTCCTCGTCGACCACCACGTCCATGCTGTGCTTCTCTTCATCGACCACGATCGACTGCACCTGTGCTGGTGCCAGCGCGCCGATCACGAACTGCGCCGGGTCTTCCGACCACAGCACGATGTCCACGGCCTCGCCGCCGATCTCGTTACGCACCGCCGTGACGCGGGTACCGCGCACGCCGACGCAGGTGCCGATCGGGTCGATGCGCTTGTCATGCGCCACTACCGCGATCTTGGCACGCACGCCCGGATCGCGGGCCGCGGCCTTGATCTCCAGCAGGCCTTGTTCCATCTCCGGCACCTCGTTCTCGAAGAGCTTGATCAGGAACTCGGGCGCGGTGCGCGACAGCTCGATCTGGGGGCCGCGCGCGGCGCGGTCCACATTCAGGATGTAGGCACGCACGCGGTCGCCGGTGCGCAGGTTTTCCTTCGGGATGATCTGGTCGCGGGCCAGCAGCGCTTCCACGCGGCCGGACTCGACGATCAGCCCCTTCTTGTCGGCACGCTTGACCGTGCCGGTCATGATCTTTTCGCCACGATCCAGGTAGTCGTTCAGGATCTGCTCGCGCTCGGCGTCGCGGATACGCTGCAGGATCACCTGCTTGGCAGCCTGCGCACCGATGCGGCCGAACTCGACCGACTCGATCTGCTGCTCGACATAGTCGCCCAGCTCGAGGCTGGGGTTCTCATCGCGGGCTTCGAACAGCAGGATCTGCTTGTCCGGCTCCTGCAGGCCCTGTTCGTCGGGAACGACCAGCCAGCGGCGGAAGGTTTCATGCTCGCCCGACTCGCGATCGATCGCGACCCGGATATCCACGTCTTCCTCGAAACGCTTCTTGGTGGCCGAGGCGAGCGCCGCCTCCAGGGCACCGAATACCACATCCTTGTCGACGTTCTTCTCACGCGCAAGCGCATCGACGAGCAACAGAACTTCGCGGCTCATTGCTTGTTCCCTTTTCTTTGATTTCCTTTGAAGTCGATCACCGGCACCAGGCGGGCCTTGTCGACATCGGATACGGCAAACTCCAGCAGCGCCGGGCCATCCTTGCCCTCGAACTCCAGGCCGACCTTCTCTGCGCCCGCCTCCCCGGTGGGCGCCTGCAGGATCCCTGTGAAGTTCTTTTGCCCGTTGACCGGCAGGCGCAGCGTGACGCGCGCCTCGGCACCGGCAAAGCGGGCGTAGTCGGCCAGCTTCTTCAGCGGCCGGTCCAGTCCGGGCGACGAGACCTCGAGGCGTTCATAGTCGACGTTTTCGACCGTAAACACGTGGGTGAGCTGGCGGCTCACCTTTTCACAATCCTCGATGGCAATGCCGGTTTCAGGCTGATCGATATAGACACGCAGCAATCCGGCGGGGGCACGCTCGAGCTCGACCAGCTCATATCCCATGCCGCTAAGGGTGGTTTCGATCAAATCTGCCAGATGCACTGTTATCCCGAGTAATGGCCATCAACACCGTGGCAGGCAAACCCGCCGGTGCCGTCCGGGACGACCCTGCTGCAGCCCTGCCTGTCCGCCATCCGCGCCTCGCGCCGGAGCGCGGGGCCGAAAACGGGCGAACCAAAAAAAAATGGGCGCAATGCCCATCATTCGCCCATCCTCGACGAGGATGGCTTTTTGAATAGACTTGAATTATACGCTGATTATGTCGAAAAGGCAAAAGCCAGACATGGCCGCGTATTTGTATCCGTATTGCATGCGGCGCCGGCGGGCGCACGCCCGTCGTGCGCCGCATCCGGCGCTTTAGCGATTGCCGCCGCTGCTTCCGCCACGATTGCCGCCGGTCTTTCCACCGCGGTTGGCACCGGCGCCGCGCGGCGCGCGGTTGCCGCCCGGCTTTGCGGCCTTCGGCATCACATTGCCGTTGGCTTCGCCGCCGCCACGGCGCTGCGGCTTGCCCTGCCCGCCCGCCGCGGCGCCGCGGCCCTGGCGCGGGCCAGTGCCGCGCGTGCCAGCCAGGTTGGCCGCATGCGAGGTCAGCAGCGTCGGGCCGTGGCTGATATAGCCCATCGACGTCTTCATCGGATCGGGCTGGCCGCCGCGGGCACCGCCGCGTGCGCCGCCCTGATCGAAGCGCGGCAGCCCGTCCATGCCGGTTGCCATCGGCATGCCGGCAATCGCCGCCTCGGTGCGCTGCTTGCGCCCGCCGATCTTGGTCGCGCCCTTGGGCGCCTGCTCGCCCTTGCCGGGCACCTTGAGGCCGACCCCGGCCATCAGCGCCTTGACATCATTGGGCTCGACCTCCTGCCAACGGCCGCGCTTGAGGCCGCGCGGCAGCAGGAACTGGCCGTAGCGGGTGCGGATCAGGCGCGACACGGTCAGGCCGACCGCCTCGAACATGCGGCGCACTTCACGGTTGCGGCCTTCGGTCAGCGCCACGTGGTACCACTGGTTGACGCCCTCGCCGCCGCCATCGGCAATGCGCAGGAAGTTCGCTTCGCCGTCATCCAGCTTGATGCCGTGCAGCAGGCGCTGGCGATCGGCCTCGGCCAGTTGGCCCAGCGTGCGCACCGCGTATTCGCGCTCCACGCCGTAGCGCGGATGCATGAAACGGTTGGCGATATCGCCCGAGGTGGTGAAGATCAGCAGCCCTTCGGTATTGAAGTCCAGGCGGCCCACCGCGACCCACTTGCCGGTCTTGATGCGCGGCAGGTTGTCGAACACGGTCGGACGGCCTTCCGGATCGGACTGGCTGACGATCTCGCCGGCGGGCTTGTGGTACAGCAGCACGCGCGGCGGCTTGGTCGACACCTTGCGGTGGATCAGCTTGCCGTTCACGCGCACCTGGTCGGCCGGCAGGATGCGCTGGCCAATATGCGCGGGCAACCCGTTGACCGAGACCCGCCCTTGCAGGATCAGTTCTTCCATCTCGCGGCGCGAGCCCAGGCCACCCTCGGCCAGCACCTTGTGCAGCTTGGGGGCATCGTCCTCGGCCGACAGCTCGCGCACCGGCTTGGCCTTGGTGCGCGGGATGACGGTGTCTTCCTTGTCGTACTGCTCGGAGATCACGAAGCGGAACAGGTCTTCGCTGCTCGCCGCGGTTTTTTCGCCACCGCTCTGGCCCTTGCGCTGTTGTGGCTGCTGAGGCTGCTGCGCCTGCGACTTGGCGCCGTCCTTGCGGCGGCCCTGCTGGCGTGCGCCGCCCTGCGCTTCGGCGGGCGCAGCGCCCTTGCCGGCGCGCTGGCCCTGCTTGCGCTTGCGGCCGCCCTGCTCGGGCTTGTCGGCACCCTCGCCCTGGGCGGCGCGGTCGATTTTCTCGGCCTTGGTGGAAGAGCCCTGCCTGGCCTGCCCACCCTGGCCGGCCTGGCCGCCTTCGCCCTGACCCGTCTTGCGCTTGCCGCGGCCACGCTGGCCGCCGCGCCCGCCGGCAGGTGCCGCCGCGGAAGCAGCGCCGGCCGCGGACACAGGGCCCGCCTCGCCGGATTCGCCCTGCGCGGGCGCCTCGGCACCTTCGCCGCGGCCGGCGTCGCGGTCCTGCGCGGCCTGGCGGCGCGATGCCACCAGGTTCCTCAGCCCACGGCGCAGGCCCTTGCGGCGGGGCGCGGCTTCGCTGCCCGATCCGGGTTCTGCGGCGCCGGTGTCGGCGGATGCGCCCGCATTGCGGGCGTCTTGCTCAACGGAATCAGACAAGATATTCACTATCGGATGTTGCATGTTATTCAGTTCGGCACGCGCTCGTCGTGCTCGCTCGGGTGCGGCGGGGTGCCGTCGTCCGGCATGTCTTCCCGGGCCCCGTCCGGATTGGGTTCGGCGTCGTCGGATTCGATGGCGTCGTCGGCAGCCTCATCGGCTGCCCGGTGCTGCGACTCGACGTCGAAGCCATTGGCGGTGTCGGCAGCGTCGGCGGGCCCGGCATCGACCACCGCGGCTGCCGGCGCGTCGGTCTCGGGTGGCAGTGCCTCGGGTGCGGCAAGTTCTGTATCAGGCGCCGGGGCTGCGGCGGCCGCCGCGGGGTCGGCAAATGCCTCCTCGTCGGCGCTGCCAGGCTTGCCCGCCGCCAGCCCTTCAAAATCGATGGCCTGCTGCTCCAGGATCGCTGCCTGCGCCTGGGCCTGGGCGTCTTCCAGTGGCGGCAGCTCATCCAGCGTGCGCAGGCCCAGATCGTCCAGGAAGGCCTTGGTCGTCGCATACAGCGCCGGCCGCCCCGGCACGTCGCGGTGGCCGATCACCTCGATCCAGCTGCGGTCTTCCAGCTTCTTGATCACTTCCGTGCTCACCGTCACGCCGCGGATCTCTTCGATATCGCCGCGGGTCACGGGCTGCCGGTAGGCAATGATCGCCAGCGTTTCCATCACCGCACGCGAGTACTTTGGCGGTTTTTCCGGATTCAGGCGATCAAGGTATTCACGCATTTCCGGCCGGCTCTGGAAGCGCCAGCCGCTGGCCAGCGCCACCAGTTCCACGCCGCGCTGGCGCCAGTCCTGGCGCAGCTCGTCGAGCAGCACGCGGATCGTGTCCGCACCGACGTCATCGTCAAACAGCCGTCGCAGATCATTGACACGCAAGGGCTCCTGCGCGCAGATCAGCGCCGTCTCGAGGACGATCTTCGCCTCTTGGGTATTCATGTTGATGGTGTGCAGCCTGTCTTTGCACCTGCTCCCGGACGGATCCGGGGCACCGGAGATTTTGGATACAGCGATGCCAATGCCACCGCCATCTCATTGCGCAGCTAACCCGAATGCCTGCTGCATCCAAGCCGTGCACTTCCCTTTCTTTGCATCGAATTGCCGGTCGTTCCGGCAGGAGATCGTCCGCATGCCGTCATGGGGCGGTCAGCGAACCTCTTGCGTCGCGCATCCGTGCAACGGATGTCGCTGTCGGCTAACCGAAGGCCTCGGGCGCAAGAAAAAAACGGATACCGAAAACGCGGATATCGGAAACGGATATCGGGAGCAAGGCCGGCATCTCCAACACCGTGGTGCCAGCCGGACTTTTGAACCAGATCTTTTGAACCGGATGGACCGCGGAATGTGCCAGGCTCCAGGGATTGCAATCCCTCCTTGCAATCACACCGCGCGATACCGCAATGCACGCGATTGTATGGCTTCCCGGCCCTGCCTGCAACCAAATCCGTTGCGCCGTGCGGCGCGGCCGCCTCAGAACACCAGGCAGAAGCCCTGCCCGGCCAGCGAATGTGGCAGCAGCACCGCTCGCGCGATGCCCAGCCCGCCAAAGGCCATCACCGCCACGCCGGCCCCCAGGCGCACACCCGGACGCCGCGATACCGTGCGCAGATAGCCCGAGAGCCCCGACAGCACCAGCAGGTTTGGCAGCGTTCCCAGCCCGAACACGCCCATCACCAGGGCGCCCGAGCCGGCGTTGCCGGCCAGCAGCGCCAGTGTCAGCGCGCCGTAGACCATGCCGCACGGCACCAGGCCCCACGCCAGCCCCACGCCGTAGCGCCGCGCCAGGCCACCGCGCGCCCGCGCGAATGCCGGCAGGCTGCCGGCCAGTTTTCCGAGTCGCCCTGCCAGCGCCGCACTGCCGCGCGCGGCCAGCGGCTCCAGCCAGGCCACCGTGAAGGCATTGCCGCGCAGCAAGCGCCAGCCTGAAATCAACAGCATCGCGCTGCCGGCACCGAACAGCCAGCGCTGCACCGGCAGATAGTCCTGCTTCCAGGCCGTGGCACCCACCGCGCCGAGCAGTGCACCCAGCAGCATATAGGTCGAGATTCGGCCGATGTGCATTGCCAGCAACTCGCCAAGCCACGCAGCCCGGCTGCGCGCGAAGCTGACCGTCGCCGAGGTGCCGCAGCGTTGCTCCACTGCAAGCGCCACGCCGCCGCACATGGCGGCGCAATGCACACCGCCAAGGAGCGCAAGCAGAAAAACGCTAATAAGCACACCAAATGTCAATTCCGGCTCCCTGCCGCATCACATCGCACGTTAAAATGTCGGGGTCGCGCCCTCGCTGCCATTCTTGCAGGTTCCAATTGCTTACCTCCATTCCCGTTACCGAGATGTCGCCCCGTTGCTCCACATGTTCAATGGGGCAACTGTGCCTTCCGGTAGGCATGTCGCAGCAAGACCTGGCGAAGATGGATACGCTGGTGCAGGAACGCATCCGCGTCCACAAGGGCGAGACCCTCTATCGCATGGGCGATCCGCTCACCGCTGTCTATGCCATTCGCTTCGGTACGCTCAAGACCCACGTCACCACCGAAGATGGCCGGTCGCAGATTACCGGCTTTCACCTGCCCGGTGAAATCGTCGGGCTCGACGGGCTCGGCGAAATGCAGCACGCATCGGATGCCACGGCGCTGGAAGATACCGAAGTCTGCGTGGTGCGCATGAACGACCTGCAACACCTGTCGGCCGACCTGCCCTCGCTGCAGCAGCAGTTCCTGCGCCTGATGGGCAAGGAAATCACGCACGATCAACTGATGCTGGTCACGCTCGGTTCGATGCGCGCCGAGGAGCGCCTCGCCGCCTTCCTGATCAACCTGTCGGAACGCCTGTCGGCGCGCGGCTACTCGGCCTCCGAGTTCGTCATGCGCATGAGCCGCGAAGAGATCGGCAGCTACCTCGGCCTGAAGCTGGAAACCGTCAGCCGCCTGTTCTCGCGTTTTGCCGAGGCCGGCCTGATCCAGATTCGCCAGCGCCACGTCAAGCTGGTGGACATCGCCGGCATCAAGCAACTCTACAGCCGCTCCTGCTGAGCGCCCCCCGCCTATCCATCTTGCCGCCATCGCCGGATGCGGCGATGGCTATTCAAAGCGTCATTCCAGTTCGTCGGTATCGCTGAGCCGCGTCGGCATGGTGTAGAGCGTCAGTCCGCTGGACAGCGCGCAGAACACCCAGGCGACAAGGAAGCCGATGGTGTAGATGGATTCGCGCGATGCATCGACCTGATGCCCGAAGAACTTCAGGTCGCCCGGATCCACCACCGAAAACACCGTTGCGGTGGCGAAGCCCGCCATCAGGAAGCCAGGCCACAACACCCACATCAGCCAGCGCAACCTCATGGCTGCCTCGCTGCGCCAGCCTTCGGCGGCGCGGATTCGACCTTCTCGACCACCAGGCCGTGCCGCGTCGCGCCCTGAACCGGCTGATCAGGATGCGTGGACGCCAGCCAGATCGTCACGCCGCACGCCACGATCGCCACCAGCGGGCCGGTCATCAACAGCCACGGCCACGGTTCCTTCCACCACGGATTGCCTTGCTGATTCATCTTGCCCCCTTCATTTGCACCGGCGCGGCGCCGGCCTGTGCCTGCACCGCGCCTGTTAGCTTCACAAATTGCGCGGCACGATAAAACTGGTGGATTGCCGGATTTCGGCACTCCCCTGCTCCGTGCCTTCGCTCGTCACCGTCACGCTGATCTTGTGCGTGCCCTGCGCCGCCTCCTCGATCGGCACGCGGATGCGGATCGGCAGCAAGCGGTTGGACGTCGGCGCCAGCGCTTCGGCCTGCTTGTCGTACTCGACCGTCAGATGCTTCAGTTCGTCGCTGTCGGCGCGCACGCTGATGCGCATCGGCCCTTCGGTCGTGTTGATCAGCTGCAGGCGATAGACGTTCTCGATCCAGCGCCCTTCCACCTCACGACCCAATGCCCCGCGGTCGCGGATGATATCCACCTTCAGCGGCGTGCGCAGCGCGATCGATGCCGCGAAACCCGCCATCAGCGCTACCCAGATCACCGAATAGATGATCACGCGCGGACGCAGCAGCCGCTTGCGCGATGCCGCCGCGGACAGGCCCTTGCGCATCGCGTTTTCCGAGGTGTACCGGATAAGCCCACGCGGGTATTCGAGCTTGTCCATCACCTGGTTGCACGCGTCGATGCAGGCGCCGCAGCCGATGCACTCGTACTGCAGCCCGTCACGGATATCGATGCCGGTCGGACACACCTGCACGCAAATGCTGCAGTTGACGCAATCGCCCAGCCCGGCCTTGCGGTGGTCGGTCTTGCGCGAACGGCTGCCGCGCGGCTCGCCTCGGCCCACGTCGTAGGTCACGACATAGGTGTCGCGGTCCACCATCACGCTCTGGAAGCGCGCATACGGGCACATGTACTTGCACACCTGCTCGCGCATGAAGCCCGCGTTGCCCCAGGTGGCGAACGCATAGAACAGCATCCAGAAGGTCTGCCACGGCCCCAGCGACAGCGCCAGCACCTCGCCGCCCAGCTCGCGTATCGGCGCGAAATAGCCGATAAAGGTAAAGCCGGTCCATAGCGCGATCAGCACCCACAGGAAATGCTTGGTTGCCTTGAGACGCAGCTTGCGCAGGCTCCAGGGATCGCCGTCCAGGCGGATGCGGGCGATGCGGTCGCCTTCGATCCGACGCTCGATCCACATGAAGATCTCGGTGTAGACCGTCTGCGGACAGGCATAGCCGCAGAACAACCGGCCCGCGATCGCCGTGAACAGGAACAGCGCCAGCGCCGAGATGACAAGGAGCACCGTGAGGTAGATGACGTCCTGCGGCCACAGCACCAGGCCGAAGATGTAGAACTTGCGCTCGCCAAGGTCGAACAGCACGGCCTGGCGGCCATTCCATTGGAGCCAGGGCGTGCCGTAGTAGATGAGCTGGGTCAGGATCACCAGCCAGACCCGCCAGCTGGAGAAAGCGCCCGTCACCGAGCGCGGATAGATCTTGCGGCGGACCTCGTACAGCGTTTCGTCGGAGCTCTCACCAGGCGCAGCGGCCGACCGCTGCGGGTCGGCCGCCCGGGCCAGTCCTTTGGTCCCGGGTGCGTTCATGGACGTTTGCTCCCGCGGGCGGCCAGCGTCCGCTCAGATGAGTCGCCTGTCATTGCCCGGCGCCTCCGCCGGTGTGGGACAAGCCCCAGACATAGGCCGTCAGCATGCGGATGCGTTCGGGCGTCAGGATTTCCTCATGCGCCGGCATATGGTTGTTGTGGCCCTTCAGAATGGCGTCGACGATGCTGGCCTCGGAGCTGCCATACAGCCAGACGTTGTCGGACAGGTTCGGCGCGCCCAGCGCCTGGTTGCCCTTGCCGCCGGCACCGTGGCAGGCCGCGCAGGTCGTCTTGAACGTGCCCTCGCCACGCGAGACGCGGATCGGATCCGACGACAGGCCCGACAGCGAGCGCACATACTGCGCCACGTCGCCCGCCAGCTTGGCATCGATGGTGGCACCCAGCGGCGGCATCACGCCGTTACGGCCCTTGGTGATGGTCTGCTGGATGGTTTCCGGTTCGCCGCCATACAGCCAGTCGTTGTCGGTCAGGTTGGGAAAGCCGCGGCTGCCGCGTGCATCGGAGCCATGGCACTGCGCGCAGTAGTTCAGGAACAGGCGCTGGCCGATCTCGCGGGCCTGCGGATCGCCCGCGACCTGCCTGACGTCCATCTTCAGGTACTTGCCGTAGATCTCCTTCTGCATTTGCTCCTGCGCTGCGCGGTGGGCGGCAAGTTCGCCCTGCGTCGAGAAATTCAGCACGCCGGCGTACGAGCCCAGGCCGGGGTACAGCACCAGGTAGGCCAGCCCGAAGATGCACGTCAGCAGGAACATCCACATCCACCAACGCGGCAGCGGGTTGTTCAGCTCGCGCAAGTCGCCGTCCCAGACGTGGCCGGTATCCTCGACGGCGCCGGCCGTCTTGGTGATCTTGCGTTGCGAGAACAGCAGCCAGACGCACCAGACGATGCCGACGAGCGCGATCGCGGCAATGTAGTAACCCCAGAAATCGGAAATGAAATCGCTCATGGCTAGGTGTTCCGGCTCGATATAGTCGTGGTTTCGTCAGGCAGCGCGAACGGCAGCATGGCGGATTCCCGGTTAGCGGCCTGCCGGCCGGCGGACCAGGCCCACCAGCAGATCCCCAGGAAGACGACCATCGATACGACGGTCGCAATGGCAGTGATCATGGCCATGGCTTACTCCTTGGCTTGTGCCGCTTCGGGTGCCGGGGCAACGGCCGCTTCCACGCGCACGTTGCGACGGTTGGTACCCAGCGCTTGCAGGTAAGCCACCAGCGCGTCTTCCTCGGTCTTGCCCTTGAGCTCGTCCGGCGCCTTGGCGATGTCGGCCTCGCTGTAGGGAACGCCCAGCCTGACCAGTGCGCGCATGCGGGCCTGGATATCGTTGGTAGGCAGTTCCGCCTTTTCCAGCCACGGGTACGACGGCATCACCGATTCCGGCACCACGTCGCGCGGATTGCGCAGGTGGATACGCTGCCAGTCGTCCGAGTAGCGGCCGCCGACGCGCGCTAGGTCCGGGCCGGTACGCTTGGAACCCCACAGGAACGGATGGTCGTAGACCGACTCGCCCGCCGTGGAGTAGTGGCCATAGCGCTCGGTTTCCGCCTGCAGCGTTCGCACCTGCTGCGAGTGGCAGCCGACGCAGCCTTCGCGGATATAGATATCCCGGCCCATCAGCCGCAGCGGCGAATACGGGGTGATGCCTGGATCCGGCTCGGTGGTGGAGTGCTGGAAAAACAGCGGCACGATCTGGACCAGACCCGCAATGCTGACCACGACGATCGTGCAGATGATCAGCCAGCCGATGTTCTTCTCCAGCGTTTCGTGGGAAAAGAATCTTTGTTTGTCAGACATCTTTCTATCCTGGATGGATCAGTGGGCAGAGGCAGCGAGGCTGGCCGGGATCGGCGCATCCACGACGGGCTTGCCGACAATGGTCTTGACCATGTTGTAAGCCATCAGCAGCATGCCGGACAGGAAGCACAGGCCACCGAGCAGACGGATCAGGTAGAACGGGTACTTGGCCTTGACCGCTTCGACGAAGGCGTACGTCAGCGTGCCGTCAGGCTGCGTGGCGCGCCACATCAGGCCTTCCATCACGCCGGCGATCCACATCGAGGCGATATAGAGCACCACGCCGATGGTGGCGATCCAGAAGTGCCACTCGATCAGCCGCACGCTGTACATCTGCTTTTCGCCGAACAGCCGCGGGATCAGGTAGTAGAGCGAGCCGATCGAGATCATCGCCACCCAGCCCAGCGCGCCCGAATGCACGTGACCGATGGTCCAGTCCGTGTAGTGCGACAGCGCGTTGACGGTCTTGATCGACATCATCGAGCCCTCGAACGTGGCCATGCCGTAGAACGACAGCGCCACCACCAGGAACTTGAGGATGGGGTCGGTGCGCAGCTTGTGCCAGGCGCCCGACAGGGTCATGATGCCGTTGATCATGCCGCCCCAGGAAGGCGCCAGCAGGATCAGTGAGAACACCATGCCCAGCGACTGCGCCCAGTCCGGCAGCGCGGTGTACTGCAGATGGTGAGGGCCGGCCCACATATAGGTGAAGTTCAGCGCCCAGAAGTGGACGATGGAGAGGCGGTAGGAGTAGATCGGGCGCTCGGCCTGCTTCGGGATGAAGTAGTACATCATGCCGAGGAAGCTGGTGGTCAGGAAGAAGCCCACCGCGTTATGGCCGTACCACCACTGGATCATCGCGTCCTGCACGCCGGCATAGGCCGAGTAGGACTTCCACAGCGACACCGGCATCTCGATGTTGTTGACGATATGCAGCAGCGCGATAGTCAGGATGTAGGCGCCGAAGAACCAGTTGGCGACGTAGATATGCCGGGTCTTGCGCTTGACGATCGTGCCGAAGAACACGATCGCGTAGGCCACCCAGACCGCGGTGATCAGCAGGTCGATCGGCCATTCCAGCTCGGCGTATTCCTTCGAGCTGGTGATGCCGAGCGGCAGCGTGATGGCGGCGGCGACGATGACCAGCTGCCAGCCCCAGAACGTGAATGCGGCCAGCGGGCCGCAGAACAGACGGGTCTGGCAGGTACGCTGGACCACGTAGTACGAGGTGGCGAACAGCGCGCTGCCGCCGAAGGCGAAGATCACCGCATTGGTATGCAGCGGCCGCAAGCGTCCGAAGGATAGCCACGGCGTATTGAAGTTGAGTTCCGGCCAGATCAGCTGTGCTGCCAGCAGCACGCCGACGGCCATGCCGACGATCCCCCAAACTACCGTCATGACAGCGAACTGCCTCACGACGTTGTAATTGAAGGTGTCGACGCGTGAAGACGCGGCGGTGACATCCATTCAGACCCCCAAATGCTAGAGAAGAAAAAACCTACTGACGGTGTGACTTTAGAAAAACCGTGCGGTCGGTGTGTTGATCTTTATCAAGTCGCTCAGGACGCCTGATGAACCTCGCTGGCGATGCCGGGTCGGAGGCGCACGGCGGCGCACCGAGACGTGTTCAGGCGCTCACTCAAGGCTTGTCGTTGTCGAGCAGGATCGATTCGGCGGGACGGTCGAGGTCGTCGTACTGGCCCGCATGCAAGGCCCACCACAGCGCGGCTGCGATCACCACAACGAGCACCAGGCTCATCGGGACCAGCAGGTAGAGCGTTTCCATCGTCAGGCTCCCTTGCGGCCTGCGCGCAGCAGGCGCCAGGCATTGGCCACCACCAGCAGCGACGACAGCGACATGCCGATGCCGGCCATCCAGGCGGTGACCAGCCCCGTCGCCGCCAGCGGAATCGCGACCACGTTGTAGAAGAAGGCCCAGCCCAGGTTCTGGCGCACCACGCGGCGCGTCTGGCGCGCCACCGCGAGCGCGGTGGCAATCTCAGCCACGCCGCCGTGGGTGAGCACCGCATCCGCGCCGGCCTGTGCCAGCGGCGCGCCGCTGCCGATCGCAATCGATACCTGCGCCTGGGCCAGCACCGGTGCGTCATTGATGCCATCGCCCACGGCCAGCACGACCGCCCCGCCCTGCTGCAGGCGCGCGACGTAATCGCGCTTGCCTTCGGGCGTGGTCCCGCCGGCCACGCATTCCATGCCGAAATGCGTGCCCCACCAGCGCACGGTCGGGGCGTTGTCGCCCGACACCAGGTGGCAACCCACCCCCAGCGCGCGCAGCCGCGCCAGCAGCGCCGGGGTCTCGGCGCGCTCCAGGTCTGCCAGTACGAAGCGCGCAAGCGGGCCGGATTCGGCCCCCAGCCATACGAACGTCGCGCCGGGATGCGCGCAGTCGCCGGCGGCATCCGGCGAGCCGGTCGCGCCTTCGGGCGCCAGCGCCGCGACAAAATCGCGGCGGCCGAGCCGCAGGCGCCTGCCCGCGACGGATGCTTCCAGGCCCTGGCCCGGCACGTTGCGCATAGCCGCGACCGCGAGCGTTGCGTCCGCGCCGGCACCAGCGGCGGCCACCAGCGCGCGCGCAATCGGATGCTCGCCGCCGCGCTCCATCGCCGCAGCCAGCGCCAGGCATTGCGCCTGGTCCTGGCCGGCAAGCGGCTCGACCGCCGAGACCGCAAAACGGCCTTCGGTCAGCGTGCCGGTCTTGTCGAGCACCACGTCGGTCACGCGTGCCAGCGTTTCCAGTGCATGGCCGCGCGTCAGCAACACCCCGCGACGCGACAGCGCCGCGCCCGCCGCCGCCAGCGCCGCGGGCGTGGCCAGCGACAATGCGCACGGGCAGCTGACCACCAGCACCGCGATCGTCACCAGCAACGCACGCGACGGATCGATCCACAGGCCCCACACCAGGCCGGTCAGCGCCGCCAGCACCAGCAGCGTCGCCACGAACCAGCCCGCGACGCGATCGGCCAGCGTAGCCAGGCGCGGTTTCTCCGCCAGCGCGCGATCAAGCACGGCAACGATCTCGGCCAGCCGGGTACCGGCGCCGACGCGCGTGACCCGCAACTCCAGCGGGCTGGCGGTGTTGAAGCAGCCCGCCAGCACGGTTTCGCCGGCGCCGCGGCGCACCGGGCGGCTTTCGCCGGTCAGCATCGATTCATCGAGTTCGCTCGCCCCCGCCACCACGGTGCCGTCGGCGGGAACGATCTCGCCCGCCTTGACGCGAACGAGATCGCCGGCGCGCAGCCGCGCCACCGGCACGCGTTCGCCGGCAGCGCCCACGCCGGCCAGCCGTTCACAGGTGGCAGGAAGCTGGCGCGCCAGCATCTCGGCGCCGCTGCGCGAGGCCTGGCGCACGCGCAGCTCCAGGTAGCGCGCCAGCAGCAGGAAGGCGACGAACATCGTCACCGAATCGAAATACACCTCGCCGACGCCGCGCACCGTCGCCAGCCCACTGGCAAGGAAACCCGCGCCGACGCCGATCGCGACCGGCACGTCCATGCCCATATGGCGCTGGCGCAGGCTGCGCCAGGCACCGGCAAAGATCGGCGAGGCGGCATAGAGCACGACCGGCAGCGTCAGCGCAAGGCTGGCCCAGCGCATCAGCTGGAGCTGACCCGGATCGATGGTGGCCTCGTGGGTGTAGATCGGCCACGCGTACATCATCACCTGCATCATGCCGAGCATGGCCACGGCCATGCGCATCAGCAGCCCGCGGCGCGCGCGGCGGTCCTGCTGGTCAGTGCGCGAGACCTCGAACGGCCAGGCCATGTAGCCGATGCCCGCCAGGGCCGCCAGCAGCCCCGCCACGGTCTGTTCGCGGTCGCGCCAGCGCACTACCACGCGGCGGGTGGCGACGTTGGCGACGGCGCTTTCCACGCCGGGCTGGCGGCTCAGGTGCTGTTCGATCAGCCACGCGCAGGCGGCGCAGCGGATGTTCTCCGGCGCCAGCGTGATCTCGGCGCGGTCGTTGTCGAGGGGGCGGACAAACTGGCTGCGCAGTTCCGGGGTGTCGTAGGCGGCCCAGATCGGCTCGGCCTCGCGCCGGGCGTCTTCGTCGATCGGGCGGGCAAAGCGGGCTTCGTCGCCGTAGAGATGCGCAAAACCGGCCGCGTGCAGTGTCCGGGCCAGCGCCTGGCACCCGCCGCAGCAGAACACGCGGCGGCTGCCGTCCAGGTCGGCGGCAAGCGGCTCGGCATCCGTCACCGGCAGGCCGCAATGGAAGCACGCAAGCTGTGCCCCGGTGCCGGACGGCATGGCGGCCGCGGGTTCGCGGAGCGCGGTGGCGGGAGGAGTGGCCAGCAGGCTGGCCGGATGACTGGTGACTGGGGACGACGACATGGGGACCTTTTTCTACCCACTGCAGGGTATAGGCGGGTCCCGGCATCGACCTTGATATAGGTCAATGCGGCCCGGCTGCCGTCACGCGCCGGGCCGAATACAACACTCAGGTGAGTGACGTATCCATGGTGCGGCGCTCGGACTCCACGTACTCGCGCGACTGCATCTCGATGATGCGCGACACGGTCCGGTGGAATTCGTTGGCCATCTGGCCTTCGGTATAGAGCTCGTCCGCGGGCACTTCCGCCGACATCAGCAGCTTGACCTTGTGATCGTAGAAAACGTCGATCAGCCAGGTGAAACGCCGTGCCTCCGACGACATCCGCGGCGTCATGCGCGGCACGTCGGACAGGATCACGGTGTGGAACTGCGAAGCCAGCTCCAGGTAGTCGTTCTGCGAGCGCGGCCCGCCGCACAGCGTCGCGAAGTCGAACCACACCACGCCATTGGCCTTGCGCAGCGCGCGCAGTTCGCGGTGCTCGATATGCAGCAGCGGCGATTCGTCCGCCACGCCGGCAATGGAAGTGAAGGCGTCGCGCAGCGCCGAGCTGGCCTTGGCGCCAAGCGGCGTGTGGTACGCCTGCACCTGTTCCAGCGCGCGCTTGCGGTAATCGATGCCGGCGTCGACGTTGACCACATCGAGCTTCTGCTGCAGCAGCGCGATGGCGGGCAGCACGCGGTCGCGGTGCAGGCCATCCGGATACAGCAGGTCGGGCCGGTAGTTGGACGTCATCACGAACTGCACGCCGTTCTCGAACATCTGCTGCAGCAGGCGGTGCAGGATCATCGCGTCGGCGACGTCGCTGACGTGGAATTCATCGAAGCAGATCAGCCGGAAGCGGCGCGCGATGCGCTTGGCGAGCTCGTCCAGCGGATCGGGACGGCCGCGCAGTTCCTCGAGCTGGCGATGGACCTCGCGCATGAACTCGTGGAAGTGCAGCCGCGTCTTGCGCACCACCGGCACGCAGGTATAGAAACTGTCCATCAGGAAGGACTTGCCGCGCCCTACCCCGCCCCACATGTAGACGCCCATGGGCACGTCGGGACGGACCAGCAGCTTCTTCAGTGCATTGTTGCGGCGGCTCTTGTAGGCCACCCATTCGTCGTAGCACTGCTGCAGCCGGGCCACGGCGCGCAATTGCGCTTCGTCGGACTGGTAGCCGCGCTCCTTCAGTTCCTTCTCGTAGTACTCGGTGACGTTCATGCTAGCGGGTCCCTGCGGGACGGCCCGCAAGTGAAAACGGCGCGCCACGGATGCGGCGCGCCGGTACTCAGGCTATGCGAAGCATACGCCTTACATATTAAGCTGACGCTTGTCGACTGCCAGCGCGGCTTCGCGCATGACTTCCGACATCGACGGGTGCGGATGGCAGACGCGGCCGATATCCTCGCTCGCGGCCTTGAACTCCATCGCCACCACGGCTTCGGCGATCAGGTCCGACGCGTTGGCGGCGACGATGTGCACGCCCAGGATCTCGTCGGTCTTGGCATCGGCCAGCATCTTGACGAAGCCTTCCGGATGGCCCATGCCCAGTGCACGGCCGTTGGCCATGAACGGGAACTGGCCCGCCTTGAACTCGCGGCCTTCGGCCTTGAGCTGGGCTTCGGTCTTGCCCACCCATGCGATTTCCGGGAAAGTGTAGATCACCCACGGAATGCAGTTGTAGTCGATGTGCGGCTTCTGGCCGGCGATGCGCTCGGCCACGGCCACGCCTTCGTCCTCGGCCTTGTGCGCCAGCATCGGGCCGCGCACCACATCGCCGATGGCCCACAGGCCCGGCACCTTGGTGGCGCAGTGGTCGTCGACCTCGATGAAACCGCGCTGGTCGGCAGCCAGACCAACAGCGTCCAGGCCCAGGTTGTCGGTGTTGGGCACGCGGCCGACCGACACGATCAGGCGATCGACTTCCAGCGTCTGCGCGGCGCCGTCCTTGTCGGTGTAGCTGACGGTGACGCCGTTCTTGCCGGTCTTGACTTCGGTGACATTGACGCCGAGGCTGAACTTCAGGCCCTGCTTGGTCAGCAGCTTCTGCGCTTCCTTGGCCACGCCTTCATCGCAGGCGCCCAGGAAGGCCGGCAGCGCTTCCAGCACGGTCACGTCGGCACCCAGGCGGCGCCACACCGAGCCCAGCTCCAGGCCGATCACGCCGGCGCCGATCACGCCCAGCTTCTTCGGCACGGACGGGAACTTGAGCGCGCCCTCGTTATCGCTGATGAGGTCGTTGTCAACGGGAATGCCCGGCAGGTGGCGAGCCTTGGAACCGGTGGCGATGATGACTTGCTTCGCAGTCACGACCTCACCGGCGATCTCGACCTGGAAGCCCTCGGCCGTCTTGCCGACGAACTTGCCGTAGCCCTTGAGCAGCGTCACCTTGTTCTTGCGGAACAGGAACTCGATGCCCTTGGTCATCTTGCCGACGACGTCGTCCTTGCGCTTGAGCATCTTGGCCACGTCGACCTTGACGTCGCCCACGGTGATGCCGTGGTCGCCCAGGTGGTGCTGGACGTTCTCGACCTCTTCCGAGGACGCCAGCAGCGCCTTGGAGGGAATGCAGCCCACGTTCAGGCAGGTGCCGCCCAGGCGCGGTTCGTTCTTGGGATCGTCGTAGGCGTTGCCTTCGCAGCAGGCCACGTTCAGGCCAAGCTGGCCGGCACGGATCGCGGCGATATAGCCGCCGGGGCCGGCGCCGATCACCAGCACGTCGAATTGTTTGCTCATGGATTTCCTTTGTGGACGCCGGCAGCAGCATGTGCCGGCGCGCCGTCAAAACTGGAGATGCGCCCCGCGCGCAGGCAGCACGTGCCGATGCGCGCGGGGGTGGACCGGTCTTTACAGGTCCAGCAGCAGGCGGGCCGGATCTTCCAGCGCGTCCTTCATCGCGACCAGGCCCAGCACGGCTTCACGGCCGTCGATGATGCGGTGGTCGTAGGACATCGCCAGGTAGTTCATCGGACGGATCACGATCTGGCCGTCTTCCACCACCGGGCGGTCCTTGGTGGCGTGCACGCCCAGGATGGCCGATTGCGGCGGGTTGATGATGGGGGTCGACAGCATCGAGCCGAACACACCGCCGTTGGAGATCGAGAACGTACCGCCGCTCAGCTCGTCCAGCGACAGCTTGCCGTCACGCGCCTTGACGCCGAACTCGGCGATCTTCTTCTCGATGTCGGCCAGGCTCATCTGGTCGGCATTGCGCAGGATGGGCACCACCAGGCCGCGCGGCGAACCCACCGCGATACCGATGTCGAAGTAGCCGTGGTAGACGATGTCGTTGCCGTCGATCGAAGCGTTGATCAGCGGGAACTTCTTCAGCGCGTGCACCGCGGCCTTGACGAAGAACGACATGAAGCCCAGCTTCACGCCGTGTTCCTTCTCGAAGCGGTCCTTGTACTTGTTGCGCAGGTCCATCACCGGCTTCATGTTCACTTCATTGAACGTGGTGAGGATGGCGTTGGTGGCTTGCGACTGCAGCAGGCGCTCGGCGATACGGGCGCGCAGGCGGCTCATCGGCACGCGCTCTTCCGGGCGGTCGCCCAGCGCGGCGAAGTCGACCGGAGTCGCAACCTGTTGCAGCGCCGGCTTGGCGGCGGCCGGAGCCGGGGCAGCCTTGGCGGCGGGTGCGGGTGCAGCGGCTGCGCCCAGCACGTCGCCCTTGGTGATGCGGCCGTCCTTGCCGGTGCCGGCAACCTGGCCAGCCGACAGGCCGGCTTCGGCCATCAGCTTGGCAGCCGACGGCATGGCCACGCCGCCGGCGGCGGCAGGCGCGGCAGCAGCAGCGGCCGGTGCAGCAGCGGCAGCAGCGGCAGCAGCGGCGGGGGCAGCTGCGGCTGCGGCCGGAGCGGCAGCACCAGCGGTGGCTTCGGTGTCGATCTTGGCGATGATCTCATCGGCCACGACGGTATCGCCGTCGTTCTTGACGATAATCGACAGGACACCAGCCGACGGGGCCGGCACTTCCAGCACGACCTTGTCGGTTTCGATCTCGATCAGGATTTCGTCCTGTGCAACAGCCTCGCCAGGCTTCTTCTTCCAGTTGAGCATGGTCGCTTCGGCGACCGATTCGGACAGTTGCGGAACCTTGACGTCAACAATAGCCATGGTTGTGAATTCCTCGTGTTATGCGTGTTGTCTTTATGCGGGCAATGCCACGGCGGACACCTGCTGGCGTCGCCGTGGCTGCCGCTTGATTTACTTGGTCAGAACAAAGCCCTTGAGCTTGGCGAAGGCAGCCTCCAGCAGCGCCTTCTGTTGCTCGTTGTGCTTTGCGTAGTAGCCCACCGCCGGCGAAGCCGAGGCAGGACGACCGGCATAACCGAGCTTCTGGCCTTCCGTCATGTTTTCCATGATGTAGTGCTGCACGAAGAACCAGGCGCCCTGGTTCTGCGGCTCATCCTGGCACCAGACGATTTCGTTGGCGTTCGGATACTTCTTCAGTTCCGCGGCAACTGCCTTGTGCGGGAACGGATAGAGCTGTTCCAGGCGGATGATCGCGGTGTCGTTGGCCTCGCGTTCCTTGCGCGAGTTGACCAGGTCGTAATAGACCTTGCCCGAGCACATGATGATGCGCTTGACCTTGCTGGCGTTCAGTTCTTCCTGGTCGGCGATCACGGTCTCGAAATGGCCCTTGGCCAGTTCCGACAGCGACGACACGGCGTCCTTGTTACGCAGCAGCGACTTCGGCGTCATGATCACCAGCGGCTTGCGGAACAGGCGGATCATCTGGCGGCGCAGCAGGTGGAAAATCTGCGCCGGCGTGGTCGGCTGGCAGACCTGCATGTTGTGGTCCGCGCAGAGCTGCAGGAAGCGCTCGATACGGGCCGAGCTGTGTTCCGGACCCTGGCCTTCGTAGCCGTGCGGCAGCATCAGGGTCAGGCCCGAGGCGCGGCCCCACTTCACTTCACCCGACGAGATGAACTGGTCGATCACCACCTGGGCGCCGTTGACGAAGTCGCCGAACTGAGCTTCCCAGATCACCAGCGCGTTCGGTTCGGCGGCCGAGTAGCCGTATTCGAAGCCGAGCACGGCTTCTTCGGACAGCACCGAGTCAATCACCGTGAACGGTGCCTGGTTTTCCGACACGTTCTGCAGCGGCACGTAGCTGCCGGCATCCCAGCGCTCGCGGGCCTGGTCGTGCAGCACGGCGTGGCGGTGGGTGAAGGTGCCACGGCCGGCGTCCTGGCCGGTGATGCGCACCGGATAGCCCGACGACACCAGCGAAGCGAAGGCCAGGTGCTCACCCATGCCCCAGTCCAGCGGCTGGTCGCCGCGGCCCATGTTGGCGCGGTCCTTGACGACCTTCTCCACCAGCGGATGCAGCTTCAGCGTCTCAGGCGTGGTGGTGATGCGTTCAGCCAGGCGCTTCAGTTCGGTCACCGGCACGGCGGTGTCGGCGGCGTCGGTCCACTTGCGGTTCAGGAACGGCATCCAGTCCACGGCGAACTTGTTCTTGAAGTTCGACAGGACGGGGTCGGCGGTGTGCTTGCCGGCGTCCATCGCGGCGCGGTATTCCTTGACCTTCTCGTCGCCGAATTCCGCCGGGACCAGCTTCTGCGCGGCCAGCTTGTCGGCGTACAGCTTGCGCGTGCCGGGGTGCTGGGCGATCTTCTTGTACATCAGCGGCTGCGTGACCGCCGGGGTGTCCTGCTCGTTGTGGCCCAGCTTGCGGAAGCAGATGATGTCGACCACGACGTCCTTGTTGAATTCCATGCGGAAATCAACGGCCAGCTGCATGGCGTACACCACGGCTTCGGGATCGTCGCCGTTCACGTGCAGCACCGGGGCCTCGATCATCTTGACCACGTCCGTGCAGTACAGCGTCGAGCGGGCGTCGCGCGGGTCGGAGGTGGTGAAGCCGATCTGGTTGTTGATGACGATGTGCATCGTGCCGCCCGTGCCGTAGCCGCGGGTCTGCGCGAGGTTCAGCGTCTCCATCACCACGCCCTGGCCGGCAAAGGCGGCGTCGCCGTGCACCTGCACCGGCAGCACTTCCTTGTGGCCGACTTCGCCGCGGCGTTCCTGGCGGGCCTTGGCCGAGCCCTCGACCACCGGGTTGACGATTTCCAGGTGCGACGGGTTGAACGCCAGCGACAGGTGGACCGGGCCGCCCTCGGTCGAGACATCGCTCGAGAAGCCCTTGTGGTACTTGACGTCACCGGCCGGCAGGTCGTCGACGTGCTTGCCTTCGAATTCGGCGAACAGGTCGGCGGGCATCTTGCCCAGCGTGTTGACCAGCACGTTCAGGCGGCCACGGTGGGCCATGCCGATCACGATTTCCTGCACGCCCTTGCTGCCGGCGTGCTGGATCAGCTCGTCCATCGCGGCGATAAAGCTTTCGCCGCCTTCCAGCGAGAAGCGCTTCTGGCCGACGTATTTGGTGTGCAGGAAGCGCTCGAGGCCTTCGGCCGCGGTCAGGCGGTCGAGGATGTGCTTCTTTTTTTCCAGCGTGAAGACCGGCTTGGAACGCGTGGTTTCCAGGCGCTCCTGCCACCAGCGCTTCTGCGCCTGGTCGCTGACGTACATGAATTCGGCGCCGATGGTGCCGCAGTAGGTTTCGCGCAGGTTGTTCAGCAGATCGCGCAGGCTCATCGACTCCTTGCCAAAGTACGTATTGCTGGCATTGAAGACGATGTCGAGATCAGCTTCGGAAAAACCGTAGAACGCGGGGTCCAGATCCGGCAGGGGCGGACGCTCCTGACGCTTGAGCGGGTCCAGGTCGGCCCAGTGCGAACCGATGTTGCGGTAGGCGGCGATCAGCTGGGTAGCAGCGACGCGCTTGCGGCCCATGTCGGAATCGGCCGAGGCAACGATGGTCTTGATGGGGCCTTGCTTGGCGCGCTCGGCGAACGAGGCAACGATGGGAGCGTGGGCAACGTCCCGACCGTTCGAGCCGTCGACGGCGGGAACGTTCTGCATGGCGTCGAAATACGAACGCCAGTTGTCGGGAACCGAGGCGGGGTTCTGGAGGTAGGCTTCGTACAGTTCTTCGACATACGGGGCGTTACCGCCGAAGAGGTACGAATTGCTCTGGTACTGCTGCATCATGGGACGCTCACTATTCTCCGGGAATGCCGGAGTTCAGCGGGTTATTCAACCTTCCGCGACACGGCTTGACCGGTTAGCGGATTGCAAACAACTCTTGGGAGCCCAACGGAGGGCGCTTACGCAAACGGCACCACTAGGGTGCCGCGTGTGCTGGCTTCCTCACAAGGCCCGAAAGGGCAAGTTGTGCGGGGAAGGACCTAAGTCTTCACGGCGGTAAGCATAGCATGTTTGCCAAAACGCGATATGGACTTTTCGCAGAACGAAACTACACCCGACAACAATTAAACGCGGTGTCGGACTTTCGCAACATCCGTACAACAATTCAAGGCTGCGATTCAGGCTTCGGAGAGATCCGGTCGACGGCGTCAGTGATCAGTCCATCCAGGCCCCATTCCAGTAATTGCGCGGCCCGGGCCGGGTCGTTGACGGTGTAGCTGAGCACGCGATAACCGGCCGCATGGGCGGCGGCGATGACGCTGGCATCGAGTTCTCGGTGGTTAACATCCAGCGCCACGCAGCCCAGCCGGCGCAACCGCTCGGGCCAGTCCGCCGGCAGCTTGTCGAGCAGCAGCGCGCGCGGCAGGTCCGGCGCCACGCGCGCGGCGGCGGCCAGCGCCTGCTCGGAAAAGGACGACAGCAGCGGCGGCACCGCGGCACCAGACCACAGCGATTGCGCGTCGAGCGCCACCGCCGCGCCGGTGCGCTCCTCGGTGCCGGGCACCGGCTTGATCTCGATATTGGCCATCAAGCCGTTGGCCTGCGTATAGCGCGCGATCGCGGCCAGCGTCGGCACCGGCTCGCCCGCGTAGGCAGCACTGTGCCAGCCGCCGGCGTCTAGCTGCGCCAGTTCGGCCAGCGTCAGCGCATCCACCCTGCCCTTGCCGCTGGTGGTGCGGTCGAGCGTGGCGTCGTGCATCAGCACCGGCTTGCCGTCGGCCGACAGCTTCACGTCGAACTCGAACATCCGGTAACCGAAGCTCGCGCCATGGCGGAACGCGGCCAGCGTGTTTTCCGGCGCCAGTTTGCCGGCGCCGCGGTGCGCGATATGGCGCGGGTATGGCCAGTCCTGCATGTGCGCTGCGTTTGGCATGGATCAGGCCTCGATGCGCTTGCCGGTATCCGGCGCAAAGAAATGCAGGTGATCGGCCGAGGACGTCACCGGCAGCTTGTCGCCGGCGCGCACGCGCGCATGGCTTTCCAGCCGCACCACCACCGGCTGGCCGCCGAGCGAACCATAGGCGAATGAATCCGCGCCCAGCGCCTCGACCACGCGCACATCGACTTCGGCGATGGCCTCGTGCGCGGCGCACGGCTCGATATGCTCGGGCCGCAGGCCCAGCAGCGCCTGCTCCGGCAGGTGCAGGCCCATCGGCAGGTGGCCCAGCGTGGCGGTAGTGGTATCGCCCTCCTTCGCCACCACGCGCATCTGCGCACGGCTGTCGCCGGCAGGATTGCGCACCACCGGGATCAGGTTCATCGGCGGCGAACCGATAAAGCCGGCCACGAAGGTGCTGGCCGGCTGCGCATAGACCTGCAGCGGCGTGCCGATCTGTTCGACGCGCCCGGCGTTGAGCACCATCATGCGATCGGCCAGCGTCATCGCCTCGACCTGGTCGTGGGTCACGTACAGGCTGGTGGTGCCCAGGCGCCGGTGCAATTCCTTCAGCTCCAGCCGCATCTGCACGCGCAGCTTGGCGTCCAGGTTGGACAGCGGCTCGTCGAACAGGAACACGGCCGGCTCGCGCACGATGGCGCGGCCCATCGCCACACGCTGGCGTTGCCCGCCGGAGAGCTGGCGCGGCTTGCGCTCGAGCAGCGGCGCCAGTTCCAGGATGCCGGCGGCGTGCTTGACGCGCTCTTCGATCTCGGCCTTGGGCATGCCGCGGATCTTGAGGCCGTAGGCCATGTTGTCGTACACGCTCATATGCGGATAGAGCGCGTAGTTCTGGAACACCATGGCGATGTCCCGCTCGGCCGGCTCCAGGTTGTTGACGATCTTGTCGCCGATATGGATCTCGCCGCCGGAAATGGTTTCGAGCCCCGCCACCATGCGCAGCAGCGTGGATTTGCCGCAGCCCGACGGGCCGACGATGACGATGAATTCGCCGTCGGCGATTTCCATGTCGATGCCGTGCACCACCTGGGCGGTGCCGGCGTAGGTTTTCTGAACGTTGCGTAGCGACAGTTTTGCCATTGCTGTTGTTCCTGCGTGCGCGCTGGTGGCGCCACGCCTTATTTTTCGGTTTCCACCAGGCCCTTGACGAACCACTTCTGCATCAGCACCACCACCACCGCCGGCGGGATCATCGCCAGCATCACGGTCGCCATCACCAGGTTCCAGTCAGTGGCCGCATCGCCCGAGCGCGAGATCATCTGCGTCACGCCCACCACCACCGGCGTCATCGACTTCTGCGTGGTGATCAGCAGCGGCCACAGGTACTGGTTCCACCCGTAGATAAACTGGATCACGAACAGTGCCGCGATGCTGGTGCGCGACAGCGGCAGCACCACATCCCAGAAAAAGCGCAGCGGTCCGGCGCCGTCGATGCGCGCGGCCTCGGCCAGCTCGTCGGGAATCGTCAGGAAGAACTGGCGGAACAGGAAGGTAGCGGTGGCCGACGCGATGATCGGGATGGTCAGGCCGAAGTAGCTGTCCAGCAGCCCAAGGTCGGACACCACCTTGTAGGTCGGCAGGATGCGCACCTCCACCGGCAGCATCAGCGTGATAAAGATCAGCCAGAAGAAGGTCTTGCGCAGCGGGAACTTGAAATAAACGATCGCGAAAGCCGAAATGATCGAGATCGCGATCTTGCCCAGCGCAATGCCCAGCGCCATGATCAGGCTGTTCTTCATCATGGTCGAGACCGGCGAAGCGGCCTCGCCCACGCCCTGGAACAGCACGGTACGATAGTTGTCGATCAGGTGGCTGCCGGGGATCAGCGTCATCGGGGCGTCCAGCACCTCTTCGGCGGTCAGCGTCGACGCAACGAAGGTCAGGTACACCGGGAACACCACCACCACAATGCCAAGGATCAGCACCGCGTGGGTCAGGAAATCGAGTAAGGGACGTCGTTCTACCATGGCTGCCTCCGTCAGTACTGGACCTTGCGTTCGACGTAGCGGAACTGCACCACGGTCAGCCCGATCACGATCACCATCAACACCACCGACTGCGCGGCCGAGCCACCGATATCCATGCCGCGGAAGCCATCATGGAAGACCTTGTACACCAGCGTGTTGGTCGAATTGAACGGGCCGCCGTGCGTGACCGCGTCGATGATCGCGAAGGTGTCGAAGAACGCGTAGACCACGTTGATCACCATCAGGAAGAACGTGGTCGGCGACAGCAGCGGGAAGATGATCGACCAGAAGCGGCGCCACGGGCCGGCACCGTCGATGGCGGCGGCCTCGATCAGCGAGCGCGGGATGCTCTGCAGCCCGGCAAGGAAAAACAGGAAGTTGTAGCTGATCTGCTTCCAGGCCGCGGCCAGCACCACCAGCAGCAGCGCCTGGTTGCCGTTGAGCAGGAAGTTCCATTCCACGCCGAGCTTGCGCAGCGCAAATGACACCACGCCGAGCGTCGGGTTGAACATGAACATCCACAGCACGCCCGCTACCGCCGGCGCGACCGCATAGGGCCAGATCAGCAGCGTCTTGTAGCCCACCGCGCCGCGGATCACGCGGTCGGCAAAGTAGGCCAGGGCCAGCGCGGTGGTCAGTCCCACCACGGTGACGCCCAGGGCGAAGACCGCCGTGATGCGGAACGACTCGACATACAGCGGGTCGTTCCACAGCATGCGGAAGTTATCAAGGCCGACGAACTCAAGGTTGATGCCGAAGGCATCCTGCTGCAGCATCGACTGGTACAGCGCCTGCCCGGCAGGCAGGAAGAAGAAGATCAGCGTGATCGCGATCTGCGGCAACACCAGCAGATACGGCAGCCAGGGCGAGCGGAAAACTACGCGTTTTTCCATAAAGGATTCCGGCGAATGCCGCGGGTCGCGGCATCGGACTAGAAATAATGCAGTGGCCGGCCAGGTGAGGCGCGCCACAATGCAAGCGGGCGGAGGTTTCGCCGCCGCCCGCTTGTCACGTCAGCTGACTAGAGACCCGGCGCTATTCGCGCGCGGTCTTCTGGAAACGTTCCAGCAGGTCGTTGCCACGGGCGACGGCCGAATCCAGCGCTGCCTTGGGCTCCTTCTTGCCGGCCCAGACGGCTTCCAGTTCCTCGTCCACCACCGTGCGGATCTGCACCATATTGCCCAGGCGCACGCCGCGCGACTTGTCGGTGGTCTTGACGACCATCTGCTGCACCGACACGTCCGCACCGGGGTTCTTGTCGTAGTAGCCCGACTTCCTGGTCAGGTCATAAGCGGCCATCGTCACCGGCAGGTAGCCGGTGGCCTGGTGCCAGTCCGACTGGATCTCGGGACGAGACAGGAAGTTGAAGAACCTGGCCACGCCCTTGTACTCCTCGGGCTTTTTGCCGCCCATCACCCACAGCGAGGCGCCGCCGATGATGGTGTTCTGCGGGGCGCCCTGCACCTCCGGGTAATACGGAAGCTGCGCCACCGCAAACGCGAACTTGGCGTTCTTGCGGATATTGGCCAGCGATGCCGACGAGCCGGTGAACATCGCGCATTCGCCGTTATAGAACTTGGCCTGCGATTCCGCCTTGCGGCCGCCGTAGCTGAAATAGCCCTTCTTCACCATGTCATGCAGGTTGGTGATGTGCTTGATGTGCAGCGGGCTGTTGAAGACCAGGCGCGTATCGGTGCCGCCGAAGCCGTTGTTCTTGGTGGCGTACAGCGTGTTATGCCAGGCCGAGAAGCTTTCCAGGTGGACCCAGCCCTGCCAGTCGGTGGTGTAGGCGCAGTTGGTGCCCGAGGCCTTCAGCTTGGCCGAGTACTGCATCACTTCCGGCCAGGTCTTGGGCGGCTTTTCCGGATCCAGGCCGGCCTTCTTGAAGGCGTCCTTGTTGTAATAGAACACCGTGGTCGAGCTGTTGAACGGGAATGACAGCATCTCGCCCTTGGACGAGGTGTAGTAGCCCGCCACCGCCGGGATATAGGCCTTCTGGTCGAACTTCTCGCCCGCGTCCTTCATCACCGCCGACACCGGCTTGATCGCGCCCTTGGCGCTCATCATGGTGGCGGTGCCCACCTCGAACACCTGCAGGATCGCCGGCGCGCCGCCTGCTCGGAAAGCGGCGATGCCAGCGGCCATGGTCTCGTCGTAGTTCCCCTTATTGACCGGCACCACCTTGTAGTCGGACTGGCTGGCGTTGAACTTGTTGGCGATCTCGTTCACCTTGTCGTTCAGCGCGCCCTGCATGGCGTGCCACCACTGGATTTCAACGGCGGCGTGGGCGCTGCCGGCCCCGGTCAGGGCCGCCAGCGCTGCGAGTTTGAGCACGGTACGGGATAGGGACATCAGTGGCTCCTGGAGTGTGTCTGGGTCGGTGAAATCCGACACTATGTGATTCTTTTGTGACAGCGGCATGTTACGCCTCTCGCACCCGCACAAGCAAATCAGCAACTTCACCAGTACGCGTCATTTTGCAGTGCAATAACGGACGAAGACGGCAAGCGCCCCGTTACAATCCCTCGCCATGCAAGCCCTGAACAAACTCTCTAATTCCGTGCTGCAGCGGGTGCGCGGCGTGCTGACCGACATCGACGGCACCCTGACTACCGACGGCCGGCTGCCTGCCTCCACCTACCTGGCGCTGGACGGACTGCGCCGCGCCGGCCTGCACGTGATCCCGGTCACCGGGCGCTGCATTGCCTGGGCCGAGATCCTGACCCGGCTGTGGCCGGTCGACGCGATCATCGGGGAAAACGGCGCCTTCTATTCGCACCTGCACCATGGCCGCCTGCAGACCCGTTTCCTGGATGATGCCGAGACGCGTGCGCGCAACCTCGAGCGTATCCGCGCGTTAGGAGAACGCATCGTGCGTGAAGTGCCGGGCTGCGCGCTGGCGTCCGACCAGGCGTGGCATGCGGCCGACCTGGCGATCGATCATGCGGAAGACGTAAAGCCGCTGCCAGAGGCTGCCGTGGCGCGCATCGCCGAGATCATGCGCGACGCCGGCATGACCGCCACCGTCAGTTCGATCCACGTCAACGGCTGGTTCGGCCGGCACGACAAGCTGTCGATGAGCAGGCTGTGCGTGGCTGAGCTGCTTGGCGAAGACCTGGATGCGCGCCGCGACGAATGGCTGTTTATCGGGGATTCGGCAAACGATGCGAGCATGTTCGCGCATTTTCCGCTGTCCGTCGGGGTGGCCAATGTGCGGGACATCCTGCCGCAGTTGCCGGTGCCACCGGCTTACATCACGGCTGCGGCGGGTGGAGAGGGATTTGCGGAGATGGCGCAGCGGCTGGTTGAGGCGCGGGGCTGACGCGCTAACGCACCGCGGTGGTTTGCTCCCCTCTCCCGCGCGCGGGAGAGGGGAGTGTACGCGTGGCCTCGTGGCTTTGTTCAGACGCGCAAGCACACAAGCGGCGTTGGTAAAAGCCCGAGTGGTTTCCCCGCTCAGTCGAAACCAAGTTCCTGCAGCTTGCGCGTGATGGTATTGCGCCCGATCCCCAACCGCGTCGCGGCCTCGACGCGGCGGCCACGCGTGACGCCGAGTGCGGCTTCCAATACCGCCTTCTCGAAGCGCCGCGTCAGCACGTCCATGACTTCCGGCTGGCCGGCCTCGAGCATCGCGCGGGCCTCGCCCGCGAGCAGGCTTTCCCAGCCGGCCGCGGCCGAAACCGGCGCGACGGTGACGACCGGCGCGGGCCGGACCGCGGTGGCGGTGTCGCCCTCCGCCACGCGCACGGCAAACCCGCCATAGTCGGCCACCTCATGCGCGCCCTCATACTCGACGGCGCGCGCTTCGGCGACACGCTCGGGCCGCGGCGCGTTGACCGGCTCCGACGTCCCAGCTTCCAGCATCTCGCGCGGCAGGTCCTTGACCTCGATGGTCTGCGCCGGCGCCATCACGGTCAGCCAGTTGCACAGGTTCTCGAGCTGGCGCACGTTGCCAGGGAACGGCAGCGTGCTGACATAGGCCAACGCCTCGTCCGACATGCGCTTGGGCTCGACGCCCAGTTCCTTGGCGCTCTTCTGCAGGAAATGACGGGCCAGCAGCGTGATGTCCTCGGGGCGTTCACGCAGCGGCGGCAGCCGCAGCCGGATCACGTTCAGGCGGTGGAACAAGTCCTCGCGGAACAGCCCTTCCTTGACGCGCAGTTCCAGGTTCTGGTGCGTGGCGGCAATGACGCGCACATTGGCGCGCAGCGGGTTGTGGCCGCCGACGCGGTAGAAGTTGCCATCGGACAGCACGCGTAGCAGGCGGGTCTGGAGGTCGAACGGCATGTCGCCGATTTCATCGAGAAACAGCGTGCCGCCCTCGGCCTGCTCGAAGCGCCCGCGCCGCATGGTCTGCGCGCCGGTGAAGGCGCCACGCTCGTGGCCGAACAGTTCGGACTCCAGCAAGTCCTTCGGGATGGCGGCGGTATTGAGCGCGATAAAGGGACCGTTGGCACGCGGGCTGTGCTTGTGCAGCGCACGCGCGACCAGTTCCTTGCCGGTGCCCGACTCGCCGGTGATCATCACCGTCACGTTGGATTGCGACAGCCGCCCGATCGCGCGGAACACGTCCTGCATCGCCGGCGCCTGCCCGAGGATCTCGGGCGCGTCGACCAGCCGGTCGTCCATCTCTTCCTCGCGCAGGCTTTCTTCCAGCGCGCGGCGGATCAGCTCGACGGCCTTGTCGACATCGAAAGGCTTGGCCAGATATTCGAAGGCGCCGCCCTGGAACGCGGCCACCGCGCTGTCCAGGTCCGAGTACGCCGTCATCACGATGACGGGCAGCCCCGGATGCCGCGTCTTGATGGCTTGCAGCAGGTCCAGGCCCGAGCCGCCCGGCATGCGGATATCCGATATCAGCACCTGCGGCTGGTCTTCCTCCAGCGCGGCGAGCACGTCCCGCACATTGGTGAAGCTGCGGGAGAGCAGGCTTTCACGGGCAAGGGCCTTTTCCAGGACCCAGCGGATTGATTGATCGTCGTCGACTATCCAGATCGGCTTCATGTGCGTCGCTTGTCTGCTCGGTGTCATTTGGTCTTCCGCATGCCCGGCACTGCGGCGGGGGCGCGATCGCTCGCGACGCCGGCGAACAGCTAGTGCAGCGGCAGCAGGATGCGGAAGTCGGTACAGCCCGGCCTGCTCTCGCATTCGATCAAGCCCTCGTGCTGCTGCACGAAGGTTTGAGCGAGTGTGAGACCTAGACCGCTGCCGCCATCCCTACCCGATACCAGTGGATAGAAGATGCGCTCGCGAATGTCTTCGGGGATTCCCGGGCCGTTGTCGATGACATGCAAGTCCAATGCCAGCTTGAACAAGCGCTTGGCAATTGTCACTTGCCGGGCCACGCGGGTACGCAGCACGATCTGCGCGTCGCCGCGTGCGATATGGTCGGCCAGCGCCTGCGCGGCGTTGTGCACGATGTTCAGCACCGCCTGGATCAACTGCTCCATGTCGCCCTGCAGTTCGGGCAGGCTGGCATCGTAGTCGCGCACGATTTCCAGCCCGTTCGGAAACTCCGCCAGCACCACCGAGCGCACGCGCTCCAGCACTTCATGGATATTCAGGCTCGACACGATATGCGGATGCCGGTGCGGCTCGAGCAGCCGGTCCACCAGCGTCTGCAGCCGGTCCGATTCCTTGATGATGACCTGCGTGTATTCGCGCAGCGAGCGCTCGGGCAGCTCGAACTCCAGCAACTGCGCCGCGCCGCGGATGCCGCCGAGGGGGTTCTTGATCTCGTGGGCCAGGTTGCGGATCAATTCCTTGTTGGCCGCGGTCAGGTCGAGGATGCGCTCCTCGCGGTCGCTGCGCACCTTCTGTTCGTTGGGAAGGATCTCCACCACCACCGTATCGCTGAACGCTTCCAGCGCGGCGATCACCACGTGTGCGTGGATCGGTTCCTGCAACGGGGGGTGCAGCACCAGGTCCTGCCGGCGCACGTCGAACTGCCGCGTGACCACGGTATCGAGCATCAGGTGCAGTTCTTCCGAGCGGCCGAACAGATCGGGTAACGCCAGCTCGACCAGGCCCTTGCGCGACACGCCGAAGGTCGCTTCCGCGGCGGGGTTGGCGTAGACCACGCGCAGCCCCGGCTGCCGCACCAGCAGCACCGGGTTGGCTACCACGTCGAGGCCGGCGTGCAACGCCACTGCGCCCAGGGGCAGCACCTGCGCACTGCTTTCGGCCTGGACCGGGTCAGCCACGGGCGACTCGCCCCGGGAACCCTCGGCTCCGCTGACCTTGCGCGACACACCGCGAATCAGGCGACGCATAAGACTAGTCCTTCAAATTGCCCAGCTCGCGCCGCAGCGACGCGGCGTTGGCCTCGCTGCGCGCGATGTCGTCGCGCAGCGAGGCCGTGCGATCGAGGTATTTCTGATAATTGCGCTCGTTGCCCTGGCGCTCCGGCTGGCCATTGTTGTACTCGGCGCGCAGCGCCTGCAGCTTGGCCTCCTCGGCTTGCAACTCCTGCGTCAGCACCGCACGGCGTTCGCTGTCGCGGCTCTTCTGCGTGGCGCTGTCCACGCGCGGGAAGCTGGAGTTGCTGACCGTGGCACCGCCGCCGTTCCTCGCCGGCGGCGCGGCCACGCGGCCGCCCGGTACCGTCACCACGTCGGGCAGGTTCAGCTTCTTGCAGCCCTTGCCCGCGCTGCCGTTGCGGTACTCGGGCACGCCGTTGGGGCCGCTGCAGACATAGACGTCGGAAGACTGCGCACGCGGCTGCCCGGCCCAGCCAACCAGCGCCAGCGCCACGGCACTCACCAGAACAGGGAATTGGCCGCGCATACCGACACGAAGTTGGTGCAATGACAGGGCACGGCGAGCCGTGCGCGAAGAGGCGTCCAGGGACATGGCGTCAGGTTTGAACAGGGATGGATCGGGATGGGATCGGATTCCCCATTCTAGCGAGCAAAGCAAAAAGGGACAGCCGAAGCCGCCCCTCTCTGGTGCAACTGTTGCCCGGTCACAACCTGCGTCATTACCGGGCAAGGGCCGCTTACAGCGAGTAGTACATCTCGAACTCGACCGGGTGCGTGGTCATGCGGAAACGCGTGACTTCTTCCATCTTCAGTTCGATGTAGGCATCGATCATCGAGTTCGAGAACACGCCGCCGCGGGTCAGGAACTCGCGGTCGTTGTCCAGGTACTCCAGCGACTGGTCCAGGCTCGAGCAGACGGTCGGGATCTTTGCATCCTCTTCCGGCGGCAGGTCGTACAGGTTCTTGTCGGCAGCTTCACCCGGGTGGATCTTGTTCATCACGCCATCCAGGCCGGCCATCAGCAGCGCCGAGAAGCCCAGGTACGGGTTCATCAGCGGATCCGGGAAGCGGGTCTCGATGCGGCGGCCCTTCGGGTTGGCCACATACGGGATGCGGATCGACGCCGAACGGTTGCGGGCCGAGTAGGCCAGCTTCACCGGAGCTTCGAAGCCCGGCACCAGGCGCTTGTACGAGTTCGTGCCCGGGTTGGTGATGGCGTTCAGCGCGCGGGCGTGCTTGATGATACCGCCGATGTAGTACAGCGCGAATTCCGACAGGCCGGCGTAGCCGTTGCCGGCGAACAGGTTCTGGCCGTCCTTCCACACGGACTGGTGCACGTGCATGCCCGAGCCGTTGTCGCCAACGACAGGCTTCGGCATGAAGGTGGCGGTCTTGCCGTAGGTGTGGGCGACGTTCTGGATCACGTACTTCTGCAGCTGGGTCCAGTCGGCGCGCTGCACCAGCGTGCTGAACTTGGTGCCGATTTCGTTCTGGCCCTGGCCAGCCACTTCGTGGTGGTGGACTTCAACGGGAATGCCCAGCGATTCCAGGATCAGGCACATTTCCGAACGCATGTCCTGGAAGGTGTCGATCGGGGCGACCGGGAAGTAGCCGCCCTTCTTGCCCGGACGGTGGCCGCTGTTGCCGTGCTCGAATTCCTTGCCGGCCGACCACGGGGCTTCTTCGGAATGGATCTTCACGAAGCAGCCTTGCATGTCGACGTTCCAGGTCACGCCGTCGAAGATGAAGAATTCGGGCTCCGGGCCGAAGTAGGCGGTGTCGCCCAGGCCGGTGCTCTTCAGGTAGGCTTCGGCGCGCTTGGCGATCGAGCGCGGATCGCGGTCATAGCCCTTGCCGTCCGACGGCTCGATCACGTCGCAGGTCAGCACCAGCGTCGGCTCTTCGTAGAACGGGTCGATGATGGCGGTATTCGAATCCGGCATCAGCAGCATGTCCGAAGCTTCGATACCCTTCCAGCCGGCGATCGACGAACCGTCGAAGGCGTGGCCGCTTTCGAACTTGTCTTCATCGAAGTGCGACACGGGCACGGACACGTGTTGCTCCTTGCCTTTGGTATCGGTGAAACGGAAATCGACGAACTTGACGTCGTTTTCCTTCACCAGCTTCATCACGTCTGCAACGCTGTGGGCCATGCCAATCTCCTGGATATTCGGCGGAAGTCTGAGAAAGCCAATTCTTGGGCCCGTCGACACCAGCGCCGTAGATGCATTCATGCATGCTCGCGCGCCAACCCGACCAGCCACGAAAGGACGAGGAATGTTAGCAGAAAGCGTGCCAAGCAAACGCCCCTCTGGCGCGCGTGGCCCGAAAAATGTGCAACTCCGGCGATTCGCGCACCGTAGAGGCGTTGGCCGCATGATCACGATCCGGCGCGCCGGCAGCCGGGTGGCGCACCAATAACTCGCACACTGCGGCTCGCATCCTTATAAAACACCACAATGGTGCAATCAGCAAGTTAACGCACCCAATAAGTGCGCGCGCACCAAAATCGATCAAATCGCGCCCGGCCATGGAGCGCCCGTCAGGGCAAACCGCCGCCGGATAGCTGCGGCGCTATAGAATAGTGTGTTGCGGTCCTCCCGCCTCGTTCCGCCCCTATTCCATCCCTGAAATTTGTCACGCAGATGACCACCCGAGACGAACTCCTCCAGGCCGCCCGCCAGCGCCAGCAACAGAACCAGCTCCCGTATTTCGGCGCGCTGTCGCCGCAGGAAGCCTTTGCGCTGCTGCAGAACGACCCTTCGGCCGTGCTGGTCGACGTGCGCACCCAGGCAGAACTCGATTGGGTGGGCGGCGTGGACGTGCCCGATGCGCAGTTCGCCCATGTCCAATGGATGACCTATCCGGGCGGGGCGCAGAACGGCCGCTTCATTGAAGAGCTGAAGGCGCGCGTACCGGCCGACGTGCCGGTGCTGTTCCTGTGCCGCAGCGCGGCCCGCTCCAAGCACGCCGCGCGCGTGGCCACCGAGGCGGGCTACCATTTCGCCATGGACGTGCTGGAGGGCTTCGAGGGCAACCGCGACGAGCACCACCACCGCAAGACGCTCGAAGGCTGGTGCGTGCGCGGACTGCCTTGGCACGGCGCCTGAGTGCCGCTGCGGCGTGAATGACAAAGGGGCAGCCTGAGCTGCCCCTTTATTTTTGCGCGGCCCGCGCTCAGGCCTGCGCCGACTCCCGCGCCGGCTGCTCCACCGTCTCGAATCCCATCGCCTGCACACCCTCGAGCAGCATCGCGTAGGCCGGCGCCACCAGCTCGACCGGGCCCTTGACGCCCAGGTCGATATGCCGGCGCGCGAAGCGGTCGCCGCGCTGCACGTCGCCGACAGACGGCAGGCTGAACACGCGGATGGCCGGGTGCGCGGCCTCGACCTTCTCCATCAGCGGCGTCAGCGTCGATTCCGGCGCCTCGAACACGTAGAACGCGCGCTCCTGCTGCTGCGCCTGGTGGCGCAGGTGCGCATAGTCGTGGTCCAGCAGCCATTCCATCATCGGCCATGCCATCACCGGGAAGCCGGGCATGAAATGGTGGTGGCCCACCGAGAAGCCCGGGATGTGGTTGTAGCTGTTGGGGATGATGCGCGCGCCTTCGGGAAACTCGCCCATCTTGAAGCGGTGCTGGTTTTCCGGCAGGCTCAGGTCGGCCTTGACCGGGTCGCCGTTGGCCGTTTCCGCGATGCGCAGCGCGATCAGCTCGCGCGCCTCGGGATGCAGCACCAGCGGCACGCCCAGCGCCGCCGCCGCGCACTGGCGGGTGTGGTCGTCCGGCGTGGCGCCGATGCCGCCGGTGCAGAACACCACGTCGTCGCCCGCGAGCGTGCGCCGCAGCGTGGCGGTAATGCGGGCGCGGTCGTCGCCGATATATTCAGCCCAGTCAAGCGCCAGGCCGCGCGCACCCAGCAGTTCGATGGTGCGGCGCAGGTGCTTGTCCTCGCGCCGCCCCGACAGGATCTCGTCGCCAATGACGATCAGGCCAAAACCCATATTGCCCTCGCTTCAGGAATTTTCGATGCGGCGCACATCGGTCGGCGCCAGGTCGATCACATCGCCACCCGCGGCCGGTGTGGCCGGTGTGGCCGGCGGCTGGGCCGGCACCGCGGCACGCTCGGCCCGCAGTTGCGCCAGCGCGCGCAGGCAGAAATGGCCGAACCACAGCGCCGAGAAAATAAAGATCAGCACGTACAGCCATAGCGTGCCAGCCAGCACGAACGGGAACAGGAAGATCACCGCCGCCGACGACACCCACAGCAGCGTCGGTGCCGAGCCCAGCAGGCCCACCGCCACGCCGATCACCAGCAGCGGCGTGCGATGGCGGCGCACCAGTGCCTTGCGCTCTTCGGCGCTGGCATGGTCGGCGAGCGCGTCATAGGTCATCACGCGGTAAGTCAGCCAGCCCCATAGCACCGGCGGGATCAGCGCGAAGAACGGCGGGATCAGCCACAGCGGCAGCGTCATCAGCACCAGCAACAGGAACACCACGGTGCTGCTGAGCGAGTGGAACACGCTCCCGAGCACGCTGCCGCCATGGGCCTTGTTCAGGTCGGGATAGCTGCGTTCGAGATGGCGCACCACCGCCGGCACCGAAACCACGCCGATAAACATCAGCATCGACGCGATCACCAGCGGGATCGCCAATGCGGCGACAAACAGCGGCGCAACCGCGGCGCGCATCGATTGCAGGCCGAACCAGTCCAGCGCGCTGTAGATCCAGCTGGTCAGCACCGAGGTTTCAAGGAAGCCGCGCGTGGCGGCCATGACGGGGTCCCAGCTCCACCAGAGCAGGCCGCCCCACAGCAGCGTGGCCAGGACGAAAGGCAGCAGGGTCAGCATCAGCATGCGGGGATGGAGCTGGCTGACGAGCGCGCGGCCAAACGAGCGGAAAATATCGTTCATGCAGTCGATGGCAAATCAGGAAAAAAGGTGCCGGGCGCAGGCTAGATCACCAGGGGGGGCGGACCGGCGGCAACCCGGAACACTAGCATACGCCACTTGCCGCCGCGTCGCGCCATCGTGCGCCGCGGGTGGAGGGCTGCTTCGACGCAGACCGCTTCAGCGCAGCCGCAGCAGCCGCTTGATGCCGTACCACTGGTGCGCCAGGAAGCCGGCGCCGTAGTCGTGGCCCTTGCCCGCCGGCGGCGGGAGCTGGTCGCGGATGCCGGTCGGGTGATATGTCTCGGTAAAGACCGCGGTGCCGAACAGCATGTCCCACCAGGGGAAGATCACGCCATAGTTGCAGCCGCCCAGCTTCGCCGGCGCGCCGTCGGCTTCATGGCCGATGCCGACCGCATGGTGGGTGCGGTGAAAGCGCGGCGAAATCAGCAGCCGTTCGCCGAGCGCGCCGAAATGCAGCCGCACGTTGGCATGCTGCAGGCTCTGCAGCAGCTGCGACAGCGCCACCAGCAGCACGTACTGCGGCGGCTCGACGCCCACGCCCAGCGCCACCAGCGCAAATACAAAGTCGCGCAGCATGTCGTCGAGCAGGTGGTTGCGGTTGTCGCTCCACAGCGTCATCTGGCGCTGGCTGTGGTGCACCGCGTGCAGGTGCCACCACCAGCGGAACGAGTGCGACAGCCGGTGATACCAGTAGTCAAGCAGGTCGAACAGCAGCAGGTAAACGAAGAAGCTGACCAGCGGCACCGAGGTCACGCCCGGCCACCAGTCTTCGACGTTGATGCGGTGCCAGCCCATCAGCCGCACCTGCCCTTCGAGGGCATCGGTCAGCGGCGCCAGCAGGAAGAACATCGCCAGCCGGAACAGCCCCAGCCGGTGAATCACGGTATAGAAGATGTCGGTGCGGATCGCGGCGCGGTCGGCCACCGGCTCGACCGGGCGCCACTTCTCCAGCGGCCCCAGGATCAGCGCCATCACGATGATCTGCACCAGCCCCACCAGCAGCCATTCGGTGCCGGTGAAGGCCTCCTCGGCGTAGCGGCCAAACCCGAGGTCGTAGACCACCGGCAGCACCACGTCCTGGAACAGCGTGCCTTCAACCTGGCCGATCCAGCCGTTGAGCATCTCCCACATTACCGCCTGCCCTCCTGTTGTCCGACTGCCTGTACTTTGCCGCCAGTGACCGCGCGTCCGATCCAGTCACGGTAGGCCGGATGCTCGCGCAGCGTCGCGAAGCAGAAACCCTTGCGCTCCAGCCCGGCGAGCAGCGGCTCCAGCACGCCCGGCGCCCACGGATCCTTGCGCGACCAGATGCCAAGGTGCGCCATGGTGATATCGCCGTCGCGCAGCTTGTCCAGCGCGCGCTCCAGCAGCATCGCGTTCGGATAGCGCTCGGAAGCCAGTTCGTCGCCGAGGAAACCGGCCGGCGCCCAGCCCACGTGGCGGAAACCGCATTGCTCGGCCCACTGCAGCGTCTGCGGCGCGGTGCGCCCGCCCGGGGCGCGCCATAACGGCAGCATCTCGGCGCCGGTCATGCTGCGCAAGGCGTCGGCGCTGCGGCGCAGTTCGCGGCAGAAGCCCTCAGCGTCCATCGCCACGTCCTTGCCGGCCCGCGCGCCGAACTGCGGGCGCATGGTCACGTGGCCGTCGCGCACCCTGCGCAGGTAGACATGGTCGAAGGTATGGGTGCCAAAGACATGGCCGTCCGCCGCCAGCGACTTCCAGTACGGCGCCCATGACGGATCGAGCGAGCCGTCGTGGCGCACCGTCGGCTCGTTGGCCAGGAAGAAGGTGGCGCGGATATGGTGGCGGCGCAGCGTGTCGGCGATCAGCTGCGCCTGGCTCATGCTGCCGGTATCGAAGGTCAGGTACAGCGTACCGGCCGGGCAGGCCCTGACGGCCGGCTGAGAGGCGTCGGCCGCGTGCAGACCGGCCGGCATCGCACAGGCGAGCGCCAGCGCCGCCAGGATCTTGCCGAACCGTCCGGATCGCGAAGGCTTGGTCTCGCCCATGGTCCCTGCCCTAACCGTTGCAAACCACCGTTCAGTACAGCGGCGCCCGCGTGCGGAAATAGATGCCGTGCGGCGAGCGCCCGACCCGCACGGTCTTGACCAGCTTGCGGCTGGCCACGTCGATCAGCCCGACCGAGCGCGCCCACCGGAACGTGACCCACAGCGTCTTGCCGTCGGCGGTCAGTTCCATATCGTCCGGGCCCGGCGGCAGGCCGGTGATATCGCCGACCTTGCTCAGTGTCTGCTGGTCGATGATGCTGATGCTGCCGGTCACGCGGTTGCTCAGGAACAGGTGGCGCTTGTCGCCGATCGCGCGGAAGTTGTGCGCGCCCTTGCCGGTCTGGATCTGCTTGACCACGGTACGGGTGCGCCAGTCGATCACGGCCACATAGTCGGCGCCGGTCATGCCCACCAGCAGGTATTTCTGGTCCGGCGTGACCCAGATACCCGCCGGCGCCGAGCCGGTCTCCATGCGCCACAGCACGTTCTGCGTGACCAGGTCGATGGCCGCCACCTCGTTGGAGTCCTGCAGCGTGATAAAGGCGATGCGGCTGTCGGCGGTAAAGGCGATATGGCTGGGCGTCTTGGCCAGCGGAAACTGTTTGGCCAGCTTCAGCGCCTTGCCGTCCCAGCGGTACAGGTCGACGCGGTCGAGCCGGTTGCCGGTGGCGACGAACCACTTCTGGTCGGGCGAGAAGCCGATCTGGTACGGGTCGTCGATATTCGGCACGCGCTGCTGGATCTTGCCGTTGACCGGGTCCAGGAACACCAGGTCGTTGCCGACCGCATTGGCGACGATCAGCGACTTGTCGTCCGGCGTCGCGATCAGGTGGTGCGGCTCCTTGCCGATCGGGAAGGTGTCCAGCACCTTTTGCGAATCCTTGTCGATCAGCGTGACGGTTGCATCACCCGAATTAAGGATTACCACCACTTCCGCCGAGGCCGGTGCGGCCAGCAGGCCCAGCGCCAGGGCGCCCACCGTAATCCCACCAGCCACAACACGACGCAATGCGAACATAAGACCCGCTGAAAAAAGACGAAAGAAGACCGAACCGGCGATTCTAACGTTTGGGCGCGGCAATCCGCTGACGTCGTTGCTGGCGGCAGCCAAGAATTCAGCAGGGTGTTGCGCCGGTGCGACCAACGGCCCCGGACGGGACCGTGGGGCTGGCGGGCGTAGCTCAGCGCTGCATCGATTCCCACACCTTCTGCAGCCGCTTGACCGACATCGGCACCGGCGTGCGCAGCTCCTGGGCGAACAGCGCGATGCGCAGCTCCTCCAGCATCCAGCGGAACTCCTCCAGCCGCGCATCCTCGCCGCCGCGGCCCTGGGTCCGCAGCTGCTTTTCCGCCCGCTGCCACTGCTGCACCAGCGGCGCCATCTCCTGCATGCGCTGGCTGTCGCGGGCCGGGTCGCCCTTGAGCTTGTCCACCCGCATGGCGATGCCCTTCAGGTAGCGCGGGAAATGGACCAGTTGCGTGTACGGGTTCTCGTCGATAAAGCGCTTGCCCATCAGCCGGCCCAGCTGGCCTTCCATGTCGGCGTAGGCCGCGGGGAACGGCTTGGCCTGCAGCAGCTTGCGCGGCAGCCCGGCGTATTCGGCAAGGATGGTGCCGACCAGCCGCGCGATCTCCTGCGCCAGCAGCGACAGCCGGGTGCGGCCCTCGTCCTTGCGCGCGTTGAACTCGGCCTCGTTGCGCGGCAGCGGCGCCTGCAGGCAGGCCCGCTCCAGCGCCAGCATCACGATCTGGTCGCGCAGCATTTCCTGGGTGCCGAGCGTCATGTACTGCATCGCCATCTGCTGCAGGCCGGGAATGTTCTTCTCGAGGAACTTGACCTGCTCGCGCAGTTGCAGCGCGAACAGCCGGCGCAGCCCCAGGTAGTGGATGCGCGCCGCCTCCTGCGGGTCATCGAAGACTTCCACGTCGCAGTGGGTGCCACGGTCGACCAGCGCCGGATAGCCGAACAGCGTCTGGCTGCCCTTGCGGATCTCCAGCAGCTCCGGCAGCTCGCCGAAGGTCCAGCCGGTCAGGCCCTCGTATTTGCCAGGCTCGGCCACGGCCAGCGGCGCCGGCTGGTCGGGGGCCTGGTTTGCTGCCTGCGCCGCGGCTTGCGCCGCGACCCGCTGGAACGACTGCTGCGCCTGGCCGCCGAGCTCGCCGCGGAGCTGGGCCAGGTTGCGGCCCATGTCGAGCTGGCGGCCGTGCTCGTCGATCACCTTGAAATTCATCGAATGGTGCGCGGGCAGCGTTTCCAGCTTGAAGTCGGCCCGCTTGACCATGGTGCCGGTCTGCTCGCGGATATCGGCGATCAGCACGTCGAGCAGCTCGCCTTCGCCGAACGGCTGGCGGGCGACAAACCCCGCCGCGTACTCCGGCAGCGGCACGCAATGGCGGCGCAGCTTCTGCGGCAGCGACTTGAGCAGCAGGTGCACCTTCTCCTTGATCATGCCCGGCACCAGCCAGTCGGCGCGCTCCTGCCGCACCTGGTTGAGCGCATACAGCGGCACGGTCAGCGTCACGCCGTCGCGATGGCTGCCCGGCTCGAAGTGGTAGCTCAGCCCCATGTCGACCCCGGCCACATTCATGGTCTTGGGGAACAGGTCGGTGGTGATGCCGGCCGCCTCGTGCCGCATCAGCTCGTCGCGGTTCAGGTAGAGCAGCTTGCGGTCTTTGGCGCTTTCGGCCTGGTACCACTGCTCGAACGTGGCCTGCTGGTTGATATCGGCCGGGATGGCGCGGTCGTAGAAGGCGTAGATCAGTTCGTCGTCGACCAGCACGTCCTGGCGGCGCGACTTGTGTTCCAGGTTCTCGATCTCGCGCACCAGGCGCTGGTTGTGCGCGTAGAACGGCAGGCGCGTATCGAACTCGCCCTCGACCAGCGCGCGGCGGATAAACAGCTCGCGCGCTTCCTTCGGATTCATCGGCCCGTAGTGGACGCGGCGATGCTGGTAGACCACCAGCCCGTACAGCGTGGCGCGCTCCAGCGCCAGCACCTGGCCAGCCTTTTTCTCCCAGTGCGGATCGCTCCAGCTCACCTTGAGCAGATGGCCGCCGATCTGCTCGAGCCAGTCCGGCTCGATCCGCGCCAGCGTGCGGGCGAACAGCCGGCTGGTCTCGACCAGTTCCGCCGCGACGATCCAGCGGCCGACCTTGCGCGCGATCAGCGAGCCCGGCCACAGGTGGAACTTGATGCCGCGCGCGCCCAGGTACTCGCGGCCCTTGCCGTCGCCATCCTCGATGCGGCAGCCGACGTTGCCGAGCAAGCCCGTCAGCAGCGCCTTGTGTACCTGCTCGTAAGTCGGCTCGCTATCGTTCAGGCGCCAGCCCTGCTCGGTCACGGTGGTCAGCAGCTGCGAATGGACATCGCGCCACTCGCGCAGCCGCAGGTGCGACAGGAAGTGGGCGCGGCACTGGTCCTGCAACTGGCGGTTGGATTTCTTGTGCGCGACCGCGTCCTCGAACCACTTCCACAGCTTGACCCAGCCCAGGAACTCGGACTTCTCGTCCATGAACTTGCGGTGGGCCTGGTCGGCGGCTTCCTGCGCTTCCTGCGGACGGTCGCGCGGATCCTGCACTGACAGCGCGCTGGCGATGATCAGCACTTCGCGCAGGCAATGATGCTCGCGCGCGGCCAGGATCATGCGCGCGACGCGCGGGTCCAGCGGCAGCTTGGCGAGCTGGCGGCCCGTGCCGGTGAGCTGGTTGGCATCGTCGACCGCGCCCAGTTCCTGCAAGAGCTGGTAGCCGTCGGCAACCGCGCGGCCCAGCGGCGGCTCGATAAACGGGAAGGCCTCGATATCGGTCAGCCGCAGCGCCTTCATGCGCAGGATTACCGCGGCCAGCGACGAGCGCAGGATCTCGGGATCGGTGAAGCGCGGGCGGCCGGTGAAATCGGTTTCTTCATACAGCCGGATGCACACACCGTTGGCCACGCGGCCGCAGCGGCCGGCGCGCTGGTTGGCGGCGGCCTGCGAGATCGCCTCGACCTGCAGCTGCTCGACCTTGTTGCGGTACGAGTAGCGCTTGACGCGCGCCAGCCCGGTATCGACCACGTAGCGGATGCCGGGCACCGTCAGCGAGGTTTCGGCGACGTTGGTCGCCAGCACGATGCGGCGCGCGTTCGACGGCTTGAACACCCGCTCCTGCTCCTGCACCGACAGCCGGGCGAACAGCGGCAGGATCTCGGTATGCGGCGGATGGTGCTTGCGCAGCGCCTCGGCGGCCTCGCGGATCTCGCGCTCGCCGGGCAGGAACACCAGCACGTCGCCGGGGCCCACGCGGCACAGTTCATCGACGGCATCGACGATGCCGTCGTACAGGTCGCGCTCGCGTGCCTGCGGGCTGCGGGGCGCGGCGCCGGCGGGCGCGTCGTCGGTGATCGGCCGGTAGCGGACTTCCACCGGATACAGCCGGCCGCTGACCTCGATCACCGGCGCCGGCTTGCCGTTGGACGCGAAATGCCCGGCAAAGCGCTGCGCGTCGATCGTCGCCGAGGTGATGATCACCTTCAGGTCCGGCCGCTTCGGCAGGATCTGGCGCAGGTAGCCGATCAGGAAGTCGATGTTGAGGCTGCGCTCGTGCGCCTCGTCGATGATCAGCGTGTCGTAGCCGCGCAGCAGCGGGTCGTTCTGCGTCTCGGCCAGCAGGATGCCGTCGGTCATCAGCTTGACCGACGCGCCCGACGACATGGTGTCGTTGAAGCGGACCTGGTAGCCGACGTGCTCGCCCAGCGGCGTGCCGAGTTCCTGCGCGATGCGCTTGGCGGTCGAGGTGGCGGCGATACGCCGCGGCTGGGTGTGGCCGATCAGTCCCCCGCCCTCCCGGCCGGGGCCGCGGCCGATCGACAGGCAGATCTTCGGCAGCTGCGTGGTCTTGCCCGAACCGGTCTCGCCGGAAACGATCACCACCTGGTTGGCCAGCAGTGCCGCGGCGATTTCGTCGCGGCGGGCCGAGACCGGCAGTGCCTCCGGGAACGTGATCGGAGGCAGCGGATTGACGGGGCGCGGCGGGCGCGGCGGGCGCGGCGGGCGCGTCGTCGGTGATCGGCCGGTAGCGGACTTCCACCGGATACAGCCGGCCGCTGACCTCGATCACCGGCGCCGGCTTGCCGTT
>NZ_JBEFLI010000031.1:0-78683 GCF_040578825.1 Cupriavidus necator
CACCGCCAAACACCCAAGGCAGGAGCCCGGTGCGCGAATCGCGCACGCCGGGATCTGTGCGGGGGGTGCTCAGTAATGGGCATTCCTACCGCGACATAGTCCCGCCCCGCGGTTCGGTCATCCCCCACGATTCTCAAATTGGGGCGCTTGCCCGCAAGACAGCAGCGCAGCGGCCGTCTTGGTATAACCTGAAACCGATGCCGGGCCGCGGCAACCATGTTGCGTCAGCAGGTTTGGCAGGGTCGCTACGGGAGATGCCATGGCGGAGTGCGGAAGCAGGGCGTGCTGGTTTGGGCTGGGCATTGTGCTGGGCGCGGCGGTTGGCGGTGCCTGCGCGATGCTGGTACGCACGGCAACGGCACAGGGGGCCTCGCAGCCCGGGGCGCAGTCCGGGGCGCAATCACCGGCACAGTCATTGACACAGCCGCAGCCGGATGCACCGCTGGTGCCTTCCGATTCCACCTCCGATCGCGCGCTGACCGATGCCGCCACCGACGTGGTCGAGTATCGCGGCTTTGTCATCCACGTGTTCTGCCACGCGCTGGGAGGGGGGCGTTTCAAGGCCTTGTGCGATATCTGGGAATCTGGTGCCGTGGTGCTGGAAGGCGGCGCCCCGCCGACCATCCACGCGACGCCGGACGAAGCACGCGCTGCCGCGATCGAATGGGCCCGTCAATGGGTGCAGCGCAATGGCTGAGCCCGGGGTTGCCGCGCTCATCGCCATGTCAAAACCTGCCGATCCGGACGACAGGCCTGATAATCGCGGCTGAGCAGGCATGGCCGCGCCGCAATCCGGCGGACGGCCGTGACCGGATCGCGCCCGGCTCAGAGCTTCCAGGGCGTCCGTTTTAAGGAGAATTCATGTTTGTTTGTGGGAACCAGGCTTGCGGCGCGCGCTGGGAGCCGGATGAGGTGCAGATCCGCAACGAGGGGCAGGGGCCGGTATTCCGCTGCCCGCTATGCGGAGCGCGCAACCACGTCGAGGCACGCAAGGCGCGCGATGGCAGTACGGTCTACCGCCAGGTGACCGCGAAGCCGGCGCCGCGCTAGCCCGGCCGGGCGGCCCGCTGTGTTACCCCCACGCATGTGGGGTCAAATTCACGCGGTGGCCGCCTTAAGCTCGCCTGGGCGGGACCGTTAAACACAAAATGGACTTTGCCGACCTTCCCCAAGACTCTGCCTCCAATGCCGAACGCATGGGGTGGGCGAGCGCTTCGCCAGAAGTGATCGCCAAGGTGTTGAATTCGGCGCTGGCGGCGCAGGACCTTTCGGGGTTCGCCGCGCTGCTGTCGGATATCGCGCGCGACCGCGGGCTGAAGGGCCAACGCGCGGCGCACCAGTCGATCTATGACATGCCGTACGCCAGCCTGCTGCCGCGGCAGAAGCACTTGTTGTCCGATGCCTTCGAGCTGCTGATCCTGCTCGGTCTCGAGCTGCATCCGCGCCGTGCCGATGAAGATCCCGGCGCCGACTCGGACCATGAGGCGGACCACGACACCGATACGGACGCACACAGCGACGCGGACGAATAACCCACACCGCCCGGCATCGCCCGGCACACCCCACGCGCTACGCTAGGCGCGCTCCAGCATGCCGATCTCGCGCACCGCCACAGACAGCATCGACAATCCGGCTGCCCCCGAGGCGCGCTGGTCGGCCAGCATGCGCGTGAAGCGTTCGAGCGCGCCATGGCGGCTGGCCCGCCAGCCATCGATGCGCGCGTCGGGCGTATCGACCTCGCCGGGCTGCGACAGCACGCTGACCGTCAGCGCGCGCTTGAGCCGTCCCAGGTCTTCCAGCGTGGTGGTGCGCGCCAGCAGGTCCCAGTGCGTGTCCGAGGGCAGCGCCAGCGCGCGTTCGCGCAGCCAGCTGAAGCTGAGGTGGCTGTCCAGCGCAAAGTAGACCCCGGCCACCAGCTCCAGGCTGCGTTCGCAGGCGGCGGCCACTTCGGCGATATCCAGCGCCGCGGCGGAGATCTCGCTGCCCGCCACGCGCATCGCCAGGGCCTCGCCGACCCCGGCATCCATAAATGCCTTGGCGCGCTCCTGCAGTGCCGATGCATCCGCTGGCGGCAGCAGTCGCGGCAGTTGCGGCACCAGCCACTGCGCCGCCTGCGCAAAACGCGCCAGGTCCTCGCCCGCCTTGCCGCCGGCACGCAGATAGCGAATGAACCACAGGCAGGCGCGCTCCAGCAGCACCGCCACGGCGCCGAACATGCGCGCCTGCTCGGCATCGGGCACCCGGTTATCGAGCGCATCGATCTGCTGCCACAGCTCGGTCAGGCCGAACACATCGCGCGCGATCAGGCAGGCGCGCACGATATCGGCGGGGCGCGCGTCGGTTTCTTCCATGATCCGGTGCACGAAGGTGGCGCCGATGCGGTTGGCCAGCATATTGGTCAGGTGCGTGGCCAGGATCTCGCGCCGCAGCGGGTGGCGCTGCATCGCGTCGGCGTAGCGCTGGCGCAGCGGCACCGGGAAGTAATCGGCCAGCATGCCGGACACCAGGGAGTCCTCGGGCACATCCGAAGCCAGCAGCTCGTCGTACAGCCACATCTTGCTGTAGGCGAGCAGCACGGCGCGCTCAGGCGATGTCATCCCTTCGCCGGCCAGCTTGCGCTCGGCGATCTCTTCATCGGAGGGCAGGAATTCGAGCGCGCGATTGAGCCGCCCGGCCCGTTCGAGCCAGCGGATCAGGCGCGCCTCGCCGTCGAGCAGCGCGGCGCCGCTGCGCCCGGCCACCGACAGCGCCTGGGTCTGGTAGTAGTTGTCCTGCAGCACCAGCAGGCCGACTTCGTCGGTCATCTCGGCCAGCAGCTTGTTGCGCTGCTTCTCGGTCATCTCGCCGTCGGCCACCACCAGCCCCAGCAGGATCTTGATATTGACTTCGTGGTCCGAACAGTCCACGCCGGCCGAATTGTCGATGGCATCGGTATTGATGCGCCCGCCCTTGCGCGCGAACTCGATGCGGCCAAGCTGCGTGAAGCCCAGGTTGCCGCCTTCGCCCACCACCTTGCAGCGCAGCTCGTTGCCGTTGACGCGCACCGCGTCATTGGTGCGGTCGCCGGCCTGCAGGTGCGTTTCCTGGCTCGACTTGACGTAGGTGCCGATGCCGCCGTTGTAGAGCAGGTCCACCGGTGCCATCAGGATGGCGTGGATCAGCTCGGCCGGTGACAGCGTGGTGGCCGTGACGCCGAGCACCGCCTGCACCTGCCGCGACAGCGGGATGGTCTTGGCGGTGCGCGGATAGATGCCGCCGCCCTCTGAGATCAGCGTGGTGTCGTAGTCGGCCCAGCTCGAGCGCGGCAGGTTGAACATGCGCGCGCGCTCCTGCAGGCTCGAAGCCGGATCGGGGTTGGGATCGAGAAAGATATGGCGGTGGTCGAACGCAGCCACCAGCCGGATATGCGGCGACAGCAGCATGCCGTTGCCGAACACGTCGCCAGACATGTCGCCGATGCCGGCCACGGTGAAGTCGGTGGTCTGGATATCGATGCCCATCTCGCGGAAATGCCGCTTGACCGATTCCCACGCGCCGCGCGCGGTGATGCCCATTTTCTTGTGGTCGTAGCCGACCGAGCCGCCGGAGGCGAAGGCATCGTCCAGCCAGAAGCCGTACTCGGCGGAGATCGCATTGGCGAAGTCGGAGAACGTGGCGGTGCCCTTGTCCGCGGCCACCACTAGGTAGGGATCGTTGTCGTCGTGGCGCACCACGTCTGGCGGCGGTACCAGCTGACCGCCGACCAGGTTGTCGGTGAGGTCGAGCAGCCCGCGCAGGAAAGTCTGGTAGCAGCCGATGCCTTCCTGCAGCAACGCGTCGCGATCGGTGGGCGGCGGCGGGCGCTTGACCACGAAGCCGCCCTTGGAACCCACCGGCACGATCACCGTGTTCTTGACCATCTGCGCCTTCATCAGGCCCAGCACCTCGGTGCGGAAGTCTTCGCGCCGGTCTGACCAGCGCAGCCCGCCGCGCGCCACCCGGCCGCCGCGCAGGTGTACGCCTTCAACGCGCGGCGAGTAGACCCAGATCTCGAACATCGGCCGCGGCTCGGGCAGGCCGGGCACGCGCGCCGGATTGAACTTGAACGACAGGTAGGGACGCGGCTTGCCATCCTCGCCATGATGGAAATAGTTGGTGCGCACGGTGGCGTTGATCACGCCGAGGAAGAGCCGCAGGATGCGGTCCTCGTCGAGGTTGGGCACCTTGTCGAGCGCGGCTTCGATATCGGCCAGCAGCTTGTCGCAGCGCGCCTGGCGCGCGGTATCGGCGGCCACCTGGCTGTGCGTGTCGAAGCGCGCGACGAACAGCGCCACCAGCATGCCGGCGATGCCGGCGTTGCAGGTCAGCGCGCGTTCGATATAGGCGTCGCTGAAGGTGGAACCGACCTGGCGCAGGTAGCGCGCATAGGCGCGCAGGATGGTGACGTCGCGCGCGGCCAGCTCGGCGCGCAGCACCAGCCGGTTGAGGTCGTCGTTCTCGATCTCGCCGCGCCACGCACGCGCAAAGGCGTCCTCGAACAGCGCCTTCACGCGCGCGATATCGAAGTCCGCCTCGCTGCTGCCGTCGGCGATCTCCAGCCCGAAGTCGTGCACCCATACCGGCGTGCCGCTGTCGGGCTCGATCAGGTAAGGGCGCTCCTCATCGACGCGCACGCCGAGATGCTCGAGCATCGGCAGGCTCAGCGACAGCGCGATCGGCTCGCCGGCGCGGTACACCTTGAAGCGGAACGCGCCCGGCGCGGCTTCAATCGGGCGGTACAGGTTCATCGCCATACCGTTGCCGTGCAGTGCATGCTCCATCAGGTCGATATCGCGCACCGCGGTGCGTGCCGGGTAGTCCTCGCGATAGCCGGCGGGGAACGAGCCGCCATAGCGTTGCAGCAGCCGGTTGCCTTGTTCTTCGCCGTGGCTTTCATGCAGCGCCTCGGCGAGATCGTCCTGCCAGCGGCGGCTGGCGTGGACGATGCGATCTTCCAGTTCGCCCGTATCGACATGCGGCATCGTGCCGGGCTCGCCGCGCACGGTGAGCTGGATGCGTGCCAGCGGCGATTCGGACAGCAGCGGCGTGAATTCGCAGCTCGTGCCGTGGAAGGCCGCGGTCAGCAGCTTCTGGATCTTCTGGCGCAGGTCGGTGTTGTACTTGTCGCGCGGCACGAAGACCAGGCACGAGACAAAGCGGTCGAAGCGGTCGCGGCGCACGAAGAGCCGCGTACGCTGGTGCTCCTGCAGCCGCAGGATGCCGATGGTGATGTCGAACAGTTCGTCTTCGCTGGCCTGGAACAACTCGTCGCGCGGGTATTGCTCGAGGATGGTCACCAGCGATTTGTACAGGTGGCCCTTGGCGAGGAAACCGGTACGCGACAGGATGTTGGCGCACTTGCGCCGCACCAGCGGAATCTCGGCGATCGGCGCCATGTAGGCGGTCGAGGTGTACAGGCCGACAAAGCGGCGCTCACCGAAGAGCTGCCCCTGCTTATCCAGCAGCTTGACGCCGACATAGTCCAGATAGCCGGGCCGGTGCACGGTGGCGCGCGAATTGGCCTTGGTCACGAAGATCGGCGACGCGCCTTCGATGATGTCGGTGGCCGCGGCGGGCAGCGGCGTCAGGTCAGCGGCATCGGGTTCGCGCAGGCTCTCGCGCAGGATGCCCGCGCCCGAGTCCGGCACGCCCCGCAGGAAATAGCGCCCGTCCTGCGACACGAGCTGGTAGTCGCGCTGGCCGAGGAAGGTGAAGTGGTCGTCCATCATCCATTCGAGGAAGGCGCGCGCTTCCTCGCTTTCCGGCGAGGCGGCATCGGGCCCCTGGGCCAGCGCGGCGATGGTGGCCTGGGTGATCTCGCCCATCTTCGCCCAGTCTTCCACCGCCGCGCGCACGTCGACCAGCACCTGGCCGATGCCGCTGCGCAGCGCGTCCAGCCGCGCGGCCTCGCCGCTGCGGTCGATCTCGAAATGGATAAAGGATTCGAGGCGCGAGTTGTCGCCGGCCTCGCCCGCGCCGCCCGGCGCGATGCGCTCGATGCCGCCGCGCGTGCCGCGCCAGACGCGGAACACCGGGTGGATCGCGGAATGCAGCGCGAGCCCCTGCCGGTTGATCTCCATCGTCACCGAATCGACCAGGAAGGGCATGTCGTCGTTGACGATTTCCACCACGGTGTGGTCGGAGTGCCAGCCGTGCTCTTCCAGGTTGGGGTTGTAGACGCGGATGCGGGCCGTGCCGGGAACGAATTTCTGCGCGGTCTGCCAGTGCGCCATCACGGCGCCATAGAGGTCGGCGACTTCGCGCCGCAGCAGGTCTTCAGCGTCGGCCTGGTCGTAGTAATGCCGCAGGAAGGGCTCGACCACGCTGAAGGTTGCCGCCGGCAGCCGCTCGCGGGCGAAGGTGACCAGTTCGTCCAGCAGGTGCGCGACTTTGTCTTCGTTCTCCTGCGGCATGTTCCCTCCTCGCGGTGTCGATGGGTGCCGTGCCGCCGCGGGGGCGCAGCGGCCGCGACATGTGCCGGGGCATGCTCATACTTTAGGAAAAAACCGAGCTCCCGGCGCAATAAAGTGGCCGGGCATGGCGAGGATGAGAAGAGGAGGGGAAAGCGGAGGAGAAAGCGGAGGAGAAAGCGGAGGAGAAAGCGGCCGGTCCCGGCGCAGCTTGGCGGGACCGGCTTGCAGGACGCGTCAGGCGTCAGAACCGGACGCGGGCGAGAATGGGCGTTGACGCAGGGCGGTGCGCGATGGGCGGCAGGCCGGTGCAGGTGACGGGCGTGGCCGGTTTGTCCTGCGCTTCGCCGCCGACGCGGATCTGGCGCGTGGTGTGGTCGCTCAGCGTGATCTTCATCCGCTCGAGCAGGCTGCCCAGCGCCACGCGTTCCTGCGAGTTGAACGGCGCAACCGACACGCTATGCAGCGCGCTGAGGGCCTGCGAGGCGCGCTCGAGCCGGCCGGCGGCGGATTCGGCAATGCGCGGGGGAAGATTGTCGGAATACTCGATCCAGCCGTCGCGCTCCAGCTCGGCCAGCAGCAGCTCGGATCGGGTGGCATCGATCGGCATGGCGCCCGGCAGGGTCGAGCCGCGCACGAAAGCACCGCGCCGGATGGCGCGCAACAACAGCCATTTGGCGTAATTCAGGCCAGAGGCGGAGAGAGTCTGTTCTAACGCATCCTGCCAGGCGGTCACGGCATCTACCAGGGCAAGGACAACCGGCTCGTTGGGTTCGAGGGGTCTTGGCTGCATGAATGGCGTCTCCTGTTGTGAGTTCGCCGCCACTGCGATGCTAAAAGGCCGGAGCATGGCCGGCCCGGGCGGCACGGACGCCGATGCCTCTTTGGCGGGCACGGTCGACCGATGGGGCAGACACTAACAGAAACTGTTGCCGATGTTGTGACATCAAGGAAAGCCCCCCGACTACCGAGGGGCATAGTGCCGCGCGAGTCCCATCAGAGCGGTGTGGTATGAGGAAAGCGACTGGTTTCCATGCAGCACGCACATGATGAACGGCATCGGCGGCTTCGGTGGCTTTGCGCGCAATGCGCACCTGTCGGTGTTCGTGACCAAGTCGGTGGCCAAGGGCGGCATGTCTCAAATATCGTGCCGATGGTGGCGCATGTCGGCGTCCGCGACCGCGGCACCCTGCGGCCGCAGGAACCGGTGAAGCGACATCCGTGAAAATGGTATCGGCGCTGGCCGCCTGACAACCGGCGCGTCCCGATGCAAACGGCCCGCCGAAGCGGGCCGTTTTGGGTGGGTGCCGCCCGCGCGGGCGGCGGCGCGCAGAGGTTACTGCGCTTTGCCAGCGTTGCTGGCGGGAGCCTTGGCGCCGTCGGTGTACGGGTCCCGCTTGCCGGCCTTGGCGCCTTCGGTGTAGGGATCGAACTTGCCGGCCTTCGCGCCATCCGTGTTCGGGTCGAACTTCTTGCCCGAGCTACTGGTCAGGTCCGCCTTGGTCGATTGCTTCGCGCCATCGGTGTAGGGGTCGAACTTGCCTGACTTGGCCGGGTTCTGGTTCGGGCTGGCCTTCTTCTTGGTGTGGCCGCCGCTGTAGAGGTCGCCGCCGTCGGTGTAGTTCTTCTGCGCATAGGCCTGGGTCGCGCCGAGCGCGGCCAGTGCTGCAACAATCAGGGTCGGAACGGTTTTCGTCAGCATCTTTTTATCCTCGCGATGGTTGGCCGCGCAGCGCCTGCGCGAAGCCGGTTTGGGGCCAGCGTTGGCCGGCTTGCGCCGGTGGTGTGGCGGAGCACCCGGCTAATGTACCGAGTCGGCGCTGGTCCGCAAAGTGAATGTTTCTTCTACGTGTATTGAAGACAGTCGGCGCCGCCGGCGTACTGCGCGGGATCAAGTCGCAGCGGATTCGAGAAGCGATGGAGGGCCGCGGTGACCGTGCAGGCCTACGCGGAAAAGAAAACGGCTGCCGTTGCGGCAGCCGTTTTGCATGACCCTCTCGGGTTGCGCGTTGTCCCGCTTTATTCCAGCGTGATGTTCTGGTCGCGCGCGATCTTCTTGCGCAGGTCCAGTTCGCGCTTGATCTGCGCGGCGAACTGCGCCGAGGTATTGCCGTCGGTGAAGGCGCCGCTTTCAGCCAGCCGGCGCTTGACGTTCGGGTCCTGCAGCGCCTTGACCGCGGCATCGTGCACGCGCGTGACGATCGCCGCCGGCGTGCCGGCCGGTGCCACCAGGCCGTACCAGGCCATATTGTTCATGTCCTTCATGCCGGCTTCGGCGAAGGTCGGCACGTCGGGCAGGCCCTCGACGCGCTTGGGCGCTGCCACTGCCAGTGCGCGCAGCTTGCCGGCCTGGATATGCGGCATCGACGACGGCAGGTTGTCGAACTGGGCGTTGACCTGGCCGGCCAGCGTGTCGTTCAGCGCCGGGCCCGATCCCCGGTAGGGGATATGGACCATGTCGGTCTTGGTGATGTCCTTGAACAGCTCGCCGTCCAGGTGCGAGATGCTGCCCTTGCCGGCCGACGCGTAGCTGTACTTGCCGGGGTTGGCCTGCAGCAGCGCGACGAATTCCTTCACGGTCTTGGCCGGCACCTTCGGGTTCACCGTCAGCACGTTGGGCACGTTGACCAGGTTGGTGATCGGCGCGAAATCCTTGAGCGGATCGTACGGGTTCTTCGGGTTGGTGGCCGGGTTGGTCGCCATCGTGCTGACGGTGGCGATGCCCAGCGTGTAGCCGTCTGCCGCGGACTTGGCCAGCGCGTCGGCACCGATCGCGCCGCCGCCGCCGCCACGGTTTTCCACCACCACCGGCTGGCCCAGTTCTCGGCCCAGGCCGTCGGAGACTGCGCGCGCGACGATATCGGTGGTGCCGCCGGCCGCGAACGGAACGATCAGGCGGATCGGCTTGTTCGGGTAGGACTGCGCCTGGGCAAGGCCGGCGTGCGCCAGGCCAAGGGCGGCGAGGCAGGCGGCCGCGCCTGCGCTGAAGAGGGTAGGTACTGCTTTCAAGGATGCCTCCGTTCTTTCTTCACTGATGGCGCGCCGGGATTGTTCCGCGATACGGAACTATGTTCCACTATGGGCGCCGGAGCGATTGAAACGGGAAAGTGCTGGCAACGGAATTGGTGACAACCCGCGTATCAAGAAAACGGCGTTGGTGCCGTCCGCGCGAGGGCGTCGCGGGTGGGGCAGGAAACCCGATGCGGAAATGAAAAAAGCCGGAAGCAAGCTTCCGGCCTTTCATGAATTCGCTGGTGGGGCGTGAGTGACTCGAACACTCGACCTACGGATTAAGAGTCCGCTGCTCTACCAACTGAGCTAACGCCCCAACGAAGAAAAAGATTGTAGCAAGGTACCGGATGCGGCGCAATACCCTCTCGTCATTTTTTGCGAGCCGGGGTTGTGGCTGCGAGCCTGCCGACCGCTACAATGCGCACGCCCGCCTGTCACCCAGTCCCGCACCTAGTCCCGCACCCCTCCCATGCACGCCAGAGTCCTGCGCTATCTCGACGAGGTCGTCCGCCGCGGTTCGATCCGCAAGGCGGCCGAGCACCTGCACGTGGCGCCCACCGCGGTCAACCGCCAGATCCTGGACCTGGAGGCGGAGCTGGGCGCGCCGCTGTTCGAGCGCATCAACAAACGGCTGCGGCTGACACCGCTGGGCGAGATGGTGCTGGCCCACGTGCGCGAGACCCTGCGCGAGCACGACGCGCTGCGCGAACGCATCGCCGACTTCAAGGGCGCCCGTCGCGGCGACGTCACCGTAGCGGTCACCGCGGGCCTGGCGGGCTCGCTGATGCCGTCGCTGGTGCACGATTTCCGCCAGCGCTACCCGGGCATCGTCGTGCGCATCCATGATCTGCCGGTGGCGGATATCGTCGCCGCGGTGGAGCAGGGCGATGCCGATCTCGGCCTCGGCTACGACCTGCCCGAACTGCCCGCCTTCCGCGCGCTGGCCTCCAGCGACTGGCAGATCGGCGCGGTGGTGCCGCCGGGCCACCCGCTGGCCGCGCAGCCGTCGGTGCTGCTGAGCGAATGCGTGGGCCACCCGCTGATCCTGCCGGCGCCGTCGTTGTCGATCCGCGCGATCCTCGACGATGCCTTTGCCCGCAATGCCATCGAGGTGTCGCCGGTGGCCGAGTCCACGTCGACGGTGCTGATCCGCCAGCTGGTGATGCTGGGCACCGGCATCGCGCTGCTGAATCCGCTCGACGTGATGGAGGAGCGCGCGCGCCAGGCGCTGGTCTACGTGCCGCTGCGCGACCGCCACCTGCAGGGCCAGACGCTGACGCTGGTGGCACGCTCCCGCGCCCCGCTCAGTGCGGCGGCGGAGCTGATGGCCGAGCGCATCGCCGAAGCGCTGGCCGCGCTGTTCGCACAGGCGCGCTGAGCTGGTGTCCCGACCGGCGCTGTCCACTTTTTGTGGACACGATGGTCGGAATTCTGCGCTTAGGGACTGGCATCGCGGCGCCGTAGACTGGGGTCCATCCCATCTGACTCCCCAAGCAAAAGGAATTCCGCCATGACCCTGATTGCCCTGAACGCCGATGTGCTGGTCACCATGGACGCGCAGCGCCGCGAGATCCGCGATGGCGCCCTGGTCGCCGAAGGCCCGGCCATGCAGTGGGTCGGCGCCACGGCGGAACTGCCGCCGCAGTACCGCCGCATGGTCGACGAAGGCAGCGCACGGGTGCTCGACATGCGCGGCCGCGTGGTCACGCCAGGGCTGGTCAATACGCACCACCACATGTACCAGAGCCTGACGCGCGCGGTGCCTGCGGCGCAGGATGCTGAGCTGTTCTCATGGCTCACCAACCTGTACATGCTGTGGTCGCACCTGACGCCGGAAATGATCGCGGTATCCACCCGGACCGCGATGGCCGAGCTGATGCTGTCGGGCTGCACCACCACCAGCGACCACCTGTACCTGTATCCCAATGGCGCGCGGCTGGACGACTCGATCGCCGCGGCGCAGGAAATGGGCATGCGCTTCCATGCCGCGCGCGGCTCGATGAGCGTCGGCCGCAGCAAGGGCGGCCTGCCGCCCGACGTGGTGGTGGAACAAGAGGACGCGATCCTGCGCGACAGCCAGCGGCTGGTGGAGCAGTACCACGACAGCGCGCGCCACGCGATGCTGCGCATCGTGCTGGCGCCGTGCTCGCCATTCTCGGTGTCGCGCGACCTGATGCGCGAATCGGCCAATATGGCGCGGCACTATGGCGTATCGCTGCACACCCACCTGGCCGAGAACGACAACGACATCGCCTACTCGCGCGAGAAGTTCGGCCTGACGCCGGCGCAGTATGCCGAGGACCTGGGCTGGGTCGGCCATGACGTGTGGCACGCGCACTGCGTCAAGCTCGACGAGGAGGGCATCGCGCTGTTCGCGCGCACTGGCACAGGCGTGGCGCATTGCCCTTGCTCGAATATGCGGCTGGCCTCCGGCATTGCGCCGGTGCGGGCGATGCGCGATGCGGGCGTGCCGGTGGGGCTGGGCGTCGATGGCAGCGCGTCCAACGACGGCGCGCATATGCTGGGCGAGGCGCGCCAGGCGCTGCTGCTGCAGCGCGTGGGCTACGGCCCGGCGGCGATGAGTGCGCGCGAGGCGCTGGAGATCGCCACGCTGGGCGGCGCGCGCGTGCTGAACCGCGACGATATCGGCGCGCTGGCGCCGGGCATGTCGGCGGACTTCGTTGCCTTCGATATGTCGGGTGTCGGGTTTGCCGGCGGCGGCCACGATCCGGTGGCGGCGCTGGTGTTCTGCACGCCGGCCAATGTCGCGGCGAGCGTGATCAACGGGCGTGAGGTGGTGCGCGACGGCGCGCTGCTGACCGCCGATTTGCCGAACGTGCTCGTGCGCCACCGCGCACTGGCACACACGTTGTTCGAGCGCGCCAGCATCGGCGCCTGACAGAATCCGCGCCCGCCTGATTCAGCGGAAAAAGCAAAAGGCCGGAAGCATCGCTGCTTCCGGCCTTTCTGTATTCGCTGGTGGGGCGTGAGTGACTCGAACACTCGACCTACGGATTAAGAGTCCGCTGCTCTACCAACTGAGCTAACGCCCCAACGAAGAACGAGATTCTATCATGATTTTTTGCGCTGTCAAATGTTCCGTGAGCGCCCCGGCAAAACACGTCGGGGCGTCGCGGATGCGGCGTGTCGTCGCGTGCAGGGAACCGAACGCCAGCGCGGACGGTCTCCGGATTGAGCGCATTCGCACAGGCTCAACCATACGATTTCGCCTGAGCCATGTTAGGATTCTTCTCCACTTGCATATGGAGGGCTGCACCGATGGAAATCAAATTCCAAGAGCAAGAGCGCTACGACATCAACAATGAAGGCTTGCTCTTTCAGGCGATCGTCAATGGCGAGAAGGTGACTTGCGTGGTGACACGTGAAGCACTGTGGGAAGGCTTCAGCGCCGATCAGGTGCTGTCGCTGGAAGAGGCATTCCGTGCCGGCCGTGAAACGATCGAACGCGCCGCCGTGGTGCTGATCGAGCAGGGCGCGCCCCAGCCTATCGTCGTCAAGCGCGCCCACGTGGCGCCGATCTGATGAGGATGGATGCCCCGGCCAGCCCCAGGCATGCCGCGGGCGCCCATCCGTTATCAGCTACGTTGTCCAGTTTCCCAGCGTAGGGCCGTCCGGCCTTGCGTGCCCAGCCCGGCAACGCCGGTCCAGGGCGTCCGCAGTATCCCCCTTCAGTCTTTTTTAAGTCCCTTTTTCAGGTCTTTTCACTCGCCTTGCCATGCGCGGCGGGGCCGGGCCGCGATGCGCATTCGTCGAAGATGCGGGCCTGGCACTGGGCACAGATTTCCGGCGACAACTTGCCGATGATCGTGTGCAGCGCCTGCCGCTTGGTCGGGAAGACATGGTCCGGCCCGAGCTTGTCGGTGAAGCCGGTCTGTTCCCACGTCTGCAGCACTTGCGTGCGCGGCCGGTGGAAGTAGAGGTCGCCGCCCAGCGCACGGCGCTCGGCGAGTTCGCTTTCCCACATCTCGGCGCCGGCCAGGTCGATAAAGTTCATGCTCTTGGTCATCGCCAGCAGATGGGTCTGCCCGGGGTTGACCGTGCGCAGCCAGTGCAGGCGGTCGGTCACGTACTGCACCGCGCCGAAGTAGATCGCGCCTTCCATGCGCAGCAGCTTCAGTTGCGGGCATTCCGGCTGTGGGCGGCGCAGTTCGTCCAGCGGCGTGAAGCGACGGTCGGGGTCGTCGGCATCGGGTACCAGGCTACGCACCGCGGGCCGGGAGGTGCGGTACAGGTAGGCCACCAGCGACAGCACGGTGCCGAGCAGCACCGCCATTTCCAGCCGGATCACCAGCGTCGCGGCGAAGGTGCCGATGGCGATGGCGAACTCCGTGCGGCTCAGTGTGAAGATGCGGCGCAGCCGGGCGATATCGAGCAGGCCCCAGGCCACCAGCAGCAGCATCGCGGCGATCGCGGCCATCGGGATCTGTGCCAGCAGCGGGGCGCTGATCGCCACCAGCGCCACCAGCCACAGCGCCGAGAACACGCTGGCCAGCGGCGTGCGCGCACCGGCCTCGAAGTTCGGCACCGAACGGTTGAGCGAGCCGCACGAGATATAGCCGGAGAAAAAGCCGCCGACGATATTCGACAAGCCCTGGCCGATAAATTCGCGGTTGGCGTCGATATGCTGGCCGGAGCGCAGTGCCACCGCCTTGGCGATCGAGATCGACTGGCCCAGCGCGACGATGGTCAGCGCCGACGCGATCCCCAGCAGGTCAGGCAGCTTGCGCCAGTCCACGTCGGGCACGTGGAAGTGCGGCAGCGCCGACGGGATCGGACCGACCACATTGACATGCTGTCCGCCCACGCCGGCCCGGTTCAGCAGCAGCGCCACGCCGTACCCGGCCAGCAGCCCGAGCAGCATGAACGGCAGCTTGCGCCACAGCCGTTTGCATAGCAGCGTCACCGCCAGCGTCACCGCGCCCACGATGAGCGCCGAGCCGTTGATCGTATCGGCGTTCTCGAACAAGTGGCGCAACACGCCGAATGCGCTGGTGCCGGTCGGCACCTCCAGCCCGAACAGGTCCTTCAGCGCATACAGGCCGATCAGCGTCGCGGCACCGCAGGTGAAGCCGAGCAGCACCGATGGCGAGATGAAGTTGGCCAGCGACCCGAGCCGCAGCGTGCCTAGCGCAAGCTGCATCACGCCCACCACGATGGTGACCGCCAGCGCCAGCCCGATATAGGCCGGGCTGCCGGCAAAGGCCAGCGGGCTCAGCATGGCGAACAGCGCCAGGGAATTGGCATTGGTCGGCCCTGACATCACGTGCCAGCTCGAGCCGAACAGCGCCGCCACGATGCATGGCACCACCGCGCTGTAGATGCCGTACTGCGGCGGCAGGCCGGCCAGCGTGGCGAAGGCCACGCCCTGCGGCAGCACCAGCACGGCGCCGAGCAGGCCGGCGATGAGGTCGGCGCGCAGCGTGGCGGGGTCTACGCGCCGGCCCCACGGGAACAGGCGGGTGAGGATGGAGCCGGGATGGGACGCGGGCATGGGACGAAATGGCAGGGCTCAGCGCCGCCCGTCGCCGGGCGGCGCCGTAGCAGCGTTCAGCCGCAATGCAGCGTGGCAACCACCGGGGTGTGGTCCGACGGCTGGTCCCAGGTGCGCGGCACGCGGTCGATCACGCATGCCGTGCATTGCGCGGTCAGCGCCGGCGACAGCAGGATATGGTCGATGCGCAGGCCGGCATTGCGGCGGAACGCCAGCATGCGGTAGTCCCACCACGAGAACGCCTTCTCCGGCTGCTCGAACTTGCGGAAGGCATCCGCCAGCCCCAGCTCCACCAGCGCGGCAAACGCGGCGCGCTCCGGTGGCGAGACCAGGTTCTGGCCTTCCCACTTGGCCGGGTCGTGCACGTCGCGGTCTTCCGGTGCGATATTGAAATCGCCCAGCAGCGCCAGGCGCGGGTAGCGCGTCATTTCCTCGCGCAGCCACGCCGTCATCGCTTCCAGCCACTTCAGCTTGTAGGCGAACTTCTCCGACTCCGGCGACTGCCCGTTGGGGAAGTAGGCGCAGACCACGCGCAGGTCGCCGTAGGTGGCGGCGATCACGCGCTGTTGCGCATCCTCGAAGCCGGGGATGTTGCGCACCACGTCGGCGGGGCCGGGCATGCTGGCGTCGCGGGCGAGGATGGCCACGCCGTTGTACGTCTTCTGCCCGGTGTAGATGCTGTGGAAGCCGGCGTTCTCCAGCTCGGCGAGCGGGTACTTGTCGTCCGGCAGCTTCAGTTCCTGCAGGCACAGCGCGTCGATCGGCGCGCCGGCCTGCTCCTGCTCGGCCAGCCATTGCAGCACCTGCGGCAGGCGCACCTTCAGCGAGTTGACGTTCCAGCTTGCAATGCGAAGCGGTCCCTGAGTAGGCAAGGCCACCGCGCTCATGCCGCCATCCCGCCGTGGCGCAGCAGCACATCGATCTGCGGCGCGCGGCCGCGGAACGCGACGAAGGACTCCATCGCCGGACGGCTGCCGCCCACCGACAGGATTTCGCGCTGGTAGCGCGCGCCGGTCTCGCTGTCGAGCACGGTGCCCGACAGTTGCGCCGCTTCCTCGAACGCCGCGTACACGTCGGCCGACAGCACCTCGGCCCACTTGTAGCTGTAGTAGCCCGCCGCGTAGCCGCCGGCGAAGATATGGCTGAAGGTGTTCGGCCAGCGCGACAGCGGATGCTGCGGCACCACGTGCACGCGGTCATTGATCTGACGCGACAGGTCCAGCACCGACGCCTCGCCGGCCGGATCGAAGTCCGTATGCAGATGCATGTCGAACGACGAGAACACGATCTGGCGCAGCGTCATCATGCCGTTCTGGAAGTTCTTGGCGGCCAGCATGCGGTCGAACAGCGCGCGCGGCAGCGGCTCGCCGGTCTCGACATGCTGCGTCATGCCGGTCAGCACTTCATATTCCCAGCAGAAGTTCTCCATGAACTGCGACGGCAGCTCTACCGCATCCCATTCCACCCCGTTGATGCCCGACACGCCCAGCTCGCCCACCTGCGTCAGCATATGGTGCAGGCCGTGGCCGAACTCATGGAACAGCGTGATGACTTCGTCGTGCGTGAACAGTGCGGGCTTGTTGCCGACCGGCGCGGAGAAATTGCAGGTCAGGTAGGCCACCGGGGTCTGCACGCCGCCTTGCTCCAGCACCTTGCGGCCGCGCGCATCGTCCATCCACGCGCCGCCGCGCTTGCCTTCGCGCGCGTACAGGTCGATATAGAACTGGGCCAGCAGCGTGCCGTCGGCGGTGCTTACGCGGAAGAAGCGTACGTCCTTGTGCCAGGTCTGCGCCTGCTCGGGCTCGATGCGCACCGAGAACAGTTTCTCCACCACGCCGAACAGGCCTTCCAGCACCTTGGGTTCCGGGAAGTACTGCTTGACCTCGTGCTCGGAGAACGCATAGCGCCGCTGGCGCAGCTTTTCCGAGGCATAGGCCACGTCCCACGGCTGCAGGTCGGTCAGGCCGAGTTCGGATGCGGCAAACGCCTGCAGTTCGGCCCAGTCCTTCTCGGCATAGGGACGCGCCTTCACCGCGAGTTCGTCGAGGAACTTCAGCACCTCGGCGGGCGACTCGGCCATCTTCGGCACCAGCGAGACCTCGCCATAGCACTGGTAGCCCAGCATCTGCGCTTCTTCGCGGCGCAGCGCGAGCTGCTCGCGCATATTGGCGGTGTTGTCCCAGTCGGCCTGGCCCTGGCCGTATTGCGGGGCGAGCTCGGACGCGCGCGTGACGTTGGCTTCGTACAGCGTCTGGCGCAGCGCGCGGTCATCCGCGTACTGCAGCACCGGGAAGTAGGAGGGAAAGTGCAGCGTGAACTTCCAGCCGGCCTTGCCTTCCTTCTCGGCGGCGAGGCGGGCGGCTTCCTTCGCGTCGTCGGGCAGGCCGGCCAGGCGCGCCTCGTCCTCGACGTAGAGCGCATAGGTATTGGTGGCGTCCAGCACATGGTCGGAGAACGCCTTGGACAACTGCGCCTGCTGCTCCTGGATCTCGGCGAAGCGCGGCTTCTGGTCCTCGGGCAGTTCGGCGCCGCCCAGGCGGAAGCCGCGCAGCTCGTTGTCGATCAGCTGGTGGCGCGCCGCACTCATGCCGGCAAACTCGGGGCTGGTGGCCAGCGCCTTGTACTTGTCATACAGCGCCAGGCTCTGGCCGAGCGAGGACCAGAATTCGGTCATGCGCGGCAGGTTCTCGGCGTGCGCCTTGCGCAGCTCGGGCGTATCGGCCACGGCGCTCAGGTGGCTGACCACGCCCCAAGCGCGGCCCAGCGGCTCGGTGGCCGTTTCCAGCGCCTGCACGGCGTGGGCCCAGTCGGCCGGCGTGGCGGGGTCCTCCGCGCGCGCGACGGCCTGCTGCGCGCGTTCCAGCAGCACGTCCAGCGCCGGGCTGATGTGCTCGGGCCGGATCTCGGCAAAGCGGGGCAGGTCGGAAAAGTCCAGCAGCGGATTCTGGGCGTTGGCAGCTTGGTCCATGGCGTGTTCTCGGTTGGCTGGCCTGATGGGGCAATGTCCCGCAGATGGGGCCGGGGCGCCGGCTTTTCCAGTGCCCCGGGTGGCGTATGGTACGTATCGTACGCCGAAGCAATGTTAGCCCGCGGCGCGCTCCGCTGCTTCCAGCGTGTTTACCAGCAGCATGGTGATGGTCATCGGGCCGACGCCGCCGGGCACCGGCGTGATGTAGCCGGCCACCTCGCGGACGCCGGCAAAGTCGACGTCGCCGCACAGCTTGCCGTTGTCGTCGCGGTTCATGCCCACGTCGATCACGACCGCGCCGGGCTTGACCATGTCGGCGGTGATCAGGTTGCGCCGGCCGACCGCCGCCACCACCACATCCGCGTCACGGGTATGGGCGCCGATATCGCGCGTCTTGCTGTTGCAGATGGTGACGGTGGCGCCGGCCTGCAGCAGCAGCATCGCCATCGGCTTGCCGACGATGTTGGAGGCCCCGACCACCACGGCGCGCGCGCCGCGCAGCGGGAACTGGATCGATTCCAGCATCTTCATGCAACCGTAGGGGGTGCACGGGCGGAACAGCGGCGCGCCGGTCATCAGCGCGCCGGCGTTGGCCACGTGGAAGCCGTCGACGTCCTTTTCCGGGGCGATCGCTTCCAGCACCTTGTGGCTGTCGATGTGCTTGGGCAGCGGCAACTGCACCAGGATGCCGTGGATCCTGGGGTCGTGGTTCAGGGCATCGATGCGGGCCAGCAGGTCGGCCTCGGACAGATCAGCCGGGTAGCGGTCCAGCGACGAATAGAAACCGTTGTCCTCGCAGGCCTTGACCTTGTTGCGCACATAGACCTGGCTGGCCGGATCCTCCCCGACCAGGACCACCGCCAGGCCGGGCTGGTGGCCGCGTTCGGTCAGGCGGGCGGCGCGCTGGGCGGCTTCGGAGCGGATTTGTTTGGCAAGGGCGTTGCCGTCGATCAGTTGGGCGGACATGGAGGAATAGCGGATTTGTGACCGGAGGGGGATGCACCCGCGTACTTCGCGCGGGTTGCAAAGGCTAAAGGCGGATTATAAAGGTTGCGAGGCAGGGTGCGCGGGCACAGCGGCACGCAGCTTGACCGGAGGCGGTACCGCGCGCCGGCAGGGCTGGTAGCATCGGCCGCATGCTCACCGCGCTCCCGTCCCTGTTGTCCGATCCCTTGCTGGTCCTGGTGTCCCTGGCCGGGCTGCTATGGGCGCTGACGTGCCGGCCCTGGCAGCTATTGCGGCGCGATGCCCTGCAGAACGCGATGGCGCCCGGCCTGCCGCTGAGCGTGGCCGACACGCTCGCGGCCACGGTGATCCTGGCCTTTGGCGAAGCCTTCCTGACCGGCATGCTGGTGGCAGTCTTTGTGGTCTACCGGCCACAATGGGTGGTCACGTTCCGGGACGAGGAATACCTGAAGAGCTGAAGGACCGGGCGCCCGAGGGCGCCCGGAAACAGGCTGGCCAGGGAGAGATGAGGGGGCCAGCCGGCGCCTTGATTAACTGTTGCGCGACAGCGCCAGGCGCAACAAGTCGGCCACCGTGTTGACGTTGAGCTTTTCCATGATGTTGGCGCGGTGCGCCTCCACCGTCTTGATGGAAATGCCCAGGTCATCGGCGATCTGCTTGTTCAGGCGGCCGGCCACGATGCGCTCCAGCACCTGCTGCTCGCGCGTGGTCAGCTTGCCCAGCAGGTCCTTGGCGGCGCGCTGCTCGCGCGCGGCGGAATGGTCGGTGCGGGCCTTCTGCAGCATGCGCTCGACCAGCGCGCGCAGCTCCGACTCGTCGAACGGCTTCTCGATAAAGTCGATCGCGCCGCGCTTCATCGTCGATACCGCCATCGGCACGTCGCCGTGGCCGGTGATGAAGACGATCGGGATATTGATGTTCTCGGCGATCATCCGTTCCTGCAGCTCCGGGCCGCTCATGCCGGGCATGCGCACATCGAGGATCAGGCAGGACACCTGGCTGGCATCGTAGGCGGCGAGGAACTGTTCGGCGCTGGTGAAGCTGCGCACCTGATAGCCATTGCCCTCCAGCAGCCAGGTCAGCGAGTCGCGCATGGCTTCATCGTCGTCGACGATGAACACGGTCTCGCCGCGGTGGGGCGTGGGGTTTGGCGTTGCGGTCATGTAGTCTCCTCGGGACAACAATTCATTGCTGCGAAGTGTAACCGGCAGCGACCCTCTGTGGCGAGACAGGCCCCCCTCGTCGGGGGGGATGTGGGCGGCCGGCGGGCTCCGGAAGCTGGCGGCGGGTGTAGGCAGGTGTAGGCAGGTGAGGCGGGTGTGTCGACGGGGGCGGGCGTCGGCCCCGAAGGCGCGCCCCGGGTGTTATTGCTCGGCCATCACCGGCTGCAGCGGCAGCATGATCTTAAATGTACAACCGATGCCGTCGATATTGTTCTCCACCCACAGGCGGCCCTGGTGCGACTCGATGATCGAGCGGCAGATGTTCAGTCCCATGCCCATGCCGTCGGACTTGGTGCTGAAGAAGGGTTCGAACAGCCGTTCTTTGGTGGTCTCGTCGACACCCGGTCCCTGGTCGATCACATCGATATGGATGTTGTCGCCGATCTCGCCGTGCTCCACGCGCGCATGCAGCCGCACCACGCCGCCGGCGCGCAGCGCGGGCAGGCCGGCCATGGCTTCGACCGCGTTCTTGAGCAGGTTCACCAGCACCTGCTCGATGAGCACCGGGTCGACATAGACGGTCAGCGGCGGCGCCGGCAGCCGGGTCAGGATGGTGACGCGGCGGCGCGTGGCCTCCAGGTCGGCCAGGCCCACGGCGTCGGCGACGATATCGTGCAGCGAGGCCTCGCGGCGCTGCGGCTGGCTGCGCTTCACGAAGCCGCGGATGCGGCTGATGATGGTGCCGGCGCGCACCGCCTGCGCCGAGGTCTTCTCCAGTACCGGGATCAGGTCTTCGGGGGTGCTGCGGCCGGAATGCAGCCGCGCCACCGCGCCCATGCAGTAATTGTTGATCGCCGCCAGCGGCTGGTTCAGCTCGTGCGCCAGCGACGACGCCATCTCGCCCATGGTGGTCAGGCGGCTGGTGAACTGCAGCCGCTCTTCATGCTGGCGCGCCATTTCCTCGGCCGCCTTGCGCACCGTGATGTCGGTGGCGATCTGCATCTGCGCCAGGTGGCCGTCCACCCACTGGATATAGCGGCGGCGCACTTCGAACCACTTCTGCATGTCCGGCACGAACACCTCGCGCGCATCGGACGCATACGGCATCAGTTCGGAGGCGGGCAGGCCGGCGTAGGCGTCGATGTAGTCGGTGTTATCGCCCGAGACCTGTTCCTTGTCGAGCTCGTCGCCGGCCAGCTTCAGGTGGCCTTCGGCCTCCCAGCCGAACAGCTGGCGATAGTAGCGGTTGGCGAACAGCAGCTCGGCCTTGTCGGTGGCCAGCACCGAGACGGCGGCGTCCAGGCTCTCCAGCACCGTGGTGAAGCGGTCGTGGGCGGCGGCCAGTTCCTCGCGCGCGCGCTTGGGCTCGGTGATGTCCGTCATCGAGCTCATCCAGCCGGTATGGCGGCCGCGGCTGTCGACCAGCGGCGACACATACATGCGCGCGTAGAAGCTGCTGCCGTCGCGGCGCATCACGCGCATCTCGTAGCCGCCGGCGGGCGACTTGCCCTGCAGCGTCAGGTCGATCTGCTTCTGCATTTCCTGCTGGTCGTTGGGCGGCCAGTAGGGGAAGGGCGGCAGGCGGCCCACCAGGTCGTTCTCCTGCCAGCCGGTCATGCGGCAGAAGGCAGGGTTGACGTAGGTGATGCGGCCGTTCAGGTCGAGCGCGCGCAGGCCGATCAGCATCGAGTTTTCCATCGCGCGCCGGAACGAGGTTTCGGCCAGCAGCGCGCGCTGCGCCTCGGAGCGGCGGCTGGTGTGGCGCCACATGCTCCACAGGCTCCACAGCAGGAAGCACGACAGCCCCACCACCAGCCACAGCAGCATGTTGTTGGGCAGGTTCGACGGTGGCGGGTAGGCGTCGGCGCGCAGCGACAGCGAGTGGCCCGGCGGATCCAGCAGCACCTCGTACGACAGCGCATTGCCCGGCACCGGCCGCAGCGAGGTGCTGGCGCGGGTCTGGTTGTTCTTGTCGATCAGCGAGAAGCGGTAGCGCTCGGTCAGCTCTGGCGGCAGCAGGTGCGTCAGGATGCCGTTGATCGAGTACAGCGCGCCGAGCGTGCCGAGGAACTCGTTGTCGCGCACGATCGGCACTTCCATCAGCATGAAGCTGTCGCCGCGGTCATTGACCAGCGGGCGCGAGTACACCACGCGCTGGGTCTCGCGGGCGGCGTCGAAGGTGTCGAGCACTTCGGGCTCGAGCGGCTGGTCCTGGCTCTCGCGCAGCCGGTTGGCGAACTCGGAGGTCGATGGCAGCGACCAGCGCCCGCGCTTGGTGGCGTCGAGCCAGTTGACGAAGACGATCTCCGGGTTCTCGCGCAGGATTTCCTGCGCCGCGGTGCGGTAGGCGCCTTGCTCCAGTTGCGCGGCGGCGATGTCGCGCGCCAGCGAGGCGAGCTGGTCCTGGTTGCTCAGCAGGGACAGGCGCACGCGCTGCTGCGCCCAGGCGGCGTCACGGTACAGCGCGTCGCGCTGCTGCTGGCGCTCGGTTTCGTGCAGCGACCACAGGATCACGCCCATCGCCACCGTGAACAGCACGATGGCGACCAGCGGGATAAACATGAACCAGCTCGTGGCGACCAGGTTGCGCCAGCGCAGCCACCACAGCCCGCGCGGCGCCGCCACCGGAGCGCCGTCGTCCGGCCCCAGCGCCTCGATCGGGCCCAGACCGGCCGCCGGCGAGGGGGCGTGGCCGGTATCGCCATTGGCCGCCTTGGCTCTGCCCGAGACTTCGGGAGGGAGCATGGCGGCGCGCAGGCGGGAAAGAAATCGGGCGAGAAACTGGGCGGGAAACGGCATGGGAGGGATTGACGGCTGACCGACCAGTGTACCGAGATTATTGCAGTGCGTCGCTTGGGGAAAGCGCCAATGAATTTGCAGGGTTTTCTGCGCGGCCGGCCCGCTGATGGCTGGCCGGTCGCCGGCGATCAGGTGATTCTTTGTGCGCTGCCGCAATATTTCACATTATAAGAAACGATATCGCAATTTGAAAATTTCACTTGTGTTGGACTTTGGGCTTCCATAGAATCGGTTCGACCCAAGAATGCGGGCGGTAGCCATGCGCCTGCCGCGCGGAGAAACCGGAACAGGTTTCCCGGCGGTGGCCCGATGCACGGCGCAGCAGCCGCCGGACCCGCAACAGTGCGAGTCAACCCGTAGAGCCCCCAGGCCGGCGCTGCAAGCGCGGGCACGGAAGCACGAATTCACCCAGGAGACAGTCATGTCCGCCGTACCAGAGCAGATTCTCGGCGCGTCCAGCGCCAACGACGCCGATCCCCAGGAAACGCATGAATGGCTTGACGCGCTGCAGGGCGTCCTCGCTGCCGAAGGCCCCGAGCGCGCCGCGTTCCTGATCGACAAGCAGATCGAATACGCGCGCGTGAACGGCGTGACCCAGCCGTTCCACGCCGAGACGCAGTACATCAACACCATCCCGGTGGAGCAGCAGGCCCGCATCCCCGGCGACCAGGACATCGAGCACCGGATCCGCTCGTACACCCGCTGGAACGCGATGGCGATGGTGCTGCGCGCCAACAAGCACACCAACGTCGGCGGCCATATCTCGTCGTTCGCGTCGGCCGCGACGCTGTACGACGTGGGCTACAACCACTTCTGGCACGCCCCGTCGGACAAGCACGGCGGCGACCTGGTCTTCGTGCAGGGCCACTCGGCTCCGGGCGTGTACTCGCGCGCCTTCCTGCTGGGCCGCCTGACGCAGGACCAGCTCGACAACTTCCGCCAGGAAGTGGACGGCAAGGGCATCTCGTCGTACCCGCACCCGTGGCTGATGCCGGACTTCTGGCAGTTCCCGACGGTGTCGATGGGCCTGGGCCCGATCATGGCGATCTACCAGGCGCGCTTCATGAAGTACCTGAACAGCCGCGGCCTGGTGAACACCGAAGGGCGCAAGGTCTGGGCCTTCCTGGGCGACGGCGAGACCGACGAGCCGGAATCGCTGGGCGCGATCGGCATGGCCGGCCGCGAGAAGCTCGACAACCTGGTCTTTGTCATCAACTGCAACCTGCAGCGCCTGGACGGTCCGGTGCGCGGCAACGGCAAGATCATCCAGGAACTGGAGTCGGAATTCCGTGGCTCGGGCTGGAACGTGATCAAGGTGGTGTGGGGCAGCCGCTGGGATTCGCTGCTGGCGCGCGACACCAAGGGCCTGCTGATGAAGCGCATGATGGAATGCGTGGACGGCGAGTACCAGACCATGAAGGCCAAGGACGGCGCCTACGTCCGCGAGCACTTCTTCAACACGCCTGAGCTGAAGGCGATGGTGGCCGACTGGTCCGACGAGGACATCTGGCGCCTGAACCGCGGCGGCCACGACCCGCACAAGATCTACGCCGCCTACAAGGCCGCCAGCGAGCACAAGGGCCAGCCCACGCTGATCCTGGCCAAGACCATCAAGGGCTATGGCATGGGCGACGCCGGCCAGGCCATGAACGTGGCCCACCAGCAGAAGAAGATGCCGGTGGACGCGATCCGCAAGTTCCGCGACCAGTTCAGCATCCCGGTGCCCGACGACAAGCTCGAAGAGGTGCCGTACATCACCTTCGAGGAAGGCTCGAAGGAACTGGAATACATGCGCCAGGCGCGCATGAACCTGGGCGGCTACCTGCCGACGCGCCGCCAGAAGGCTGAAGCGCTGCAAGTGCCCCAGCTGTCGGCGTTCGAAGCGCTGCTGAAGGCCACCGGCGAAGGCCGCGAAGTGTCCACCACCATGGCCTTCGTCCGGATCCTGAACACGCTGCTGAAAGACAAGCAGATCGGCAAGCACGTGGTGCCCATCGTGCCGGACGAGTCGCGCACCTTCGGCATGGAAGGCCTGTTCCGCCAGGTCGGCATCTGGAACCAGGAAGGCCAGAAGTACGTGCCGGAAGACCATGACCAGCTGATGTTCTACAAGGAATCGCAGACTGGCCAGGTGCTGCAGGAAGGCATCAACGAAGCCGGCGCCATGTGCGACTGGATTGCCGCCGCCACGTCGTACTCGACGCACGGCGTGCAGATGATCCCGTTCTACATCTACTACTCGATGTTCGGCATCCAGCGGATCGGCGACCTGTGCTGGGCCGCTGCCGACATGCGCTCGCGCGGCTTCCTGCTGGGCGGCACCGCCGGCCGCACCACGCTGAACGGCGAAGGCTTGCAGCACGAGGACGGCCACTCGCACGTGTTCCACGCCGCGATCCCGAACTGCATCTCGTACGACCCGACCTTCCAGTTCGAACTGGCGGTGATCATGCAGGACGGCCTGCGCCGCATGTACGCCGAGCAGGAAGACATCTACTACTACCTGACGGTGATGAACGAGAACTACGAGCATCCGGAAATGCCGGCTGGCGTAGAGCAGGACATCGTCAAGGGCATGTACCAGTTCCGCAAGGGCGTCGAGAACAGCAACGCGCCGCGCGTGCAGCTGCTGGGCTCGGGCACGATCTTCCGCGAGGTGATCGCCGCCGCCGAACTGCTGAAGCAGGACTGGGGCGTCGAGTCCGACCTGTGGGGCTGCCCGAGCTTTACCGAGCTGGCCCGCGAAGGCCAGGCCGCCGAGCGCCACAACCTGCTGCACCCGACCGAGACCCCGCGCGAGGCGTTCGTCACGCAGAAGCTGAAGTCGGCCCGCGGCCCGGTGATCGCCTCGACCGACTACGTGCGCGCCTTCGCCGAGCAGATCCGTCCGTTCGTGCCGCGCCGCTACGTGGTGCTGGGCACCGACGGCTTCGGCCGCTCGGATACGCGCGAGAAGCTGCGCCACTTCTTTGAAGTGGACCGCCACTGGGTCACGCTGGCCGCGCTGAAGGCACTGGCCGACGAAGGCGCGATCGGCCGCGACAAGGTGGCCGAGGCCATCAAGAAGTACAACCTCGACCCGAACAAGCCCAACCCGATGTCGGTCTGATCCGGCAGCCTGCACCAACCCCCGCAGTACGGCGACGCCGTGCCGCGGGCGCCCCGGCCCCGTGCCGGAAGCGCCTTGCGGCACGGCGGCGTGACAGAAGCGGGCGGCGAAGGTAATCTCGCCGCTTGCGGATGTCGCGCGTGCCGGCCTGCCCAGGAGACACTGAATGAGTCAAGCGATTGAAATCAAGGTGCCGGATATCGGCGACTATGACGCCGTTCCCGTCATCGAAGTGCATGTGAAACCCGGCGACAGCATCAACGCGGAAGACGCGCTGGTGACGCTGGAATCGGACAAGGCCACCATGGATGTGCCCTCGCCGCAGGCCGGCGTGGTCAAGGACGTTCGCATCAAGGTGGGCGACAACGTGTCCGAAGGCTCGGTGCTGGTGATGCTGGAGGCGGCCAACGAGCCCGTCGCTGCATCTGCACCGGCACCGGCACCGGCCCCCGCTGCCGCGGCGCCGGCTCCCGCCGCCGCAGCCCCGGCACCCGCTCCCGCGCCGGCAGCAGCTCCCGCGGCTGCCCCGGCCGCAGGCGGTGGCGGCACCATCGAAGTCAAGGTGCCCGATATCGGCGACTACGACGCCGTGCCGGTGATCGAAGTCCATGTCAAGCCGGGCGACACCATCAACGCCGAAGATGCGGTGGTGACCCTGGAATCCGACAAGGCCACCATGGACGTGCCCTCGCCGCAGGGCGGCGTGGTCAAGGAAGTCAAGGTCAAGGTGGGCGACAACGTGTCCGAAGGCACGCTGCTGCTGATCCTGGAAGGCGCTGCCGGGGCGGCTGCCGCGGCACCGGCTGCTGCCGCTGCCGCACCTGCCCCTGCCGCCGCAGCGCCCGCACCGGCTGCGGCCCCCGCCGCCGCTCCGGCGCCTGCCGTAGCCCCGGCTGCCGCGCCGGCCCCGGCTGGCGTCACCGGCAAGGCCGCCCACGCCAGCCCCTCCGTGCGCAAGTTCGCGCGCGAGCTGGGCGTCGAGGTGTCGCGCGTGCCGGGCAGCGGTCCCAAGGGCCGCATCACGCAAGAAGATGTGCAGCGCTTCGTCAAGGGCGTGATGAGCGGCCAGACCGCCGCGCCGGCGCAGGCTGCCCCGGCTGGCGCCGGTGGTGGCGAGCTGGGCCTGCTGCCGTGGCCGAAGGTCGATTTCACCCGCTTTGGCGAGGTGGAAAACAAGGCCCTGTCGCGCATCAAGAAGATCTCGGGTGCCAACCTGCACCGCAACTGGGTCATGATCCCGCACGTCACCAACCATGACGAAGCGGACATCACCGACCTGGAAGCCTTCCGCGTCCAGCTCAACAAGGAAAACGAGAAGGCCGGCATCAAGGTGACGATGCTCGCATTCATGATCAAGGCCACGGTCGCGGCGCTGAAGAAGTTCCCGAACTTCAATGCCTCGCTCGACGGCGACAACCTGGTGCTGAAGAAGTACTTCAACATCGGTTTCGCTGCCGACACCCCGAACGGCCTGGTCGTGCCGGTGATCAAGGACGCCGACAAGAAGGGCGTATTCGAGATCAGCCAGGAAATGGGCGAGTTGGCCAAGCTGGCGCGCGACGGCAAGCTCAAGCCTGACCAGATGCAGGGCGGCTGCTTCTCGATCTCGTCGCTGGGCGGCATCGGCGGCACCTATTTCACGCCGATCATCAACGCGCCGGAAGTCGCGATCATGGGCGTGTGCAAGTCGTTCCAGAAGCCGGTGTGGGACGGCAAGCAGTTTGAGCCGCGCCTGACGCTGCCGCTGTCGCTGTCGTGGGACCACCGCGTCATCGACGGTGCCGAGGCGGCGCGCTTCAACACGTACTTCGCGCAACTGCTGGCGGACTTCCGCCGTATCCTGCTCTAACGCGGCGGCAGTGCACACCGGCACGGCGCCGGTGTGCGGCCAGGCTGAACGATAGGAGCGAGCCATGACTACCTGTGTTGTCGTAAGGAAGGGTTCCGAAGTGGCGATCGCGGCGGACGCGCTGGTCACCTTCGGCGATACGCGCCTGTCGCGCGCCTACGAGCGCAACCAGAAGGTCTTCCCGGTAGGCGACGGCTTTATCGCGCTGGCCGGGACCACCGCGCACTTTCCGGTCATGCGCACGCTGCTGGCGGGCCTGGGCGAGGAGTGCCGGCTGGGCTCGCGCGACGACGTGTTCCGTACCTTCCTGAAGGTGCACGAGAAGCTGAAGTCGGATTACTTCGTCAACACCAAGGAAGACGAAGACGATCCCTACGAGTCGTCGCAGATCGTCTGCCTGATCGCCAATCCGGCGGGCATCTTCGGCGTCTATTCGTACCGCGAGGTGTTTTCGTTCGACCGCTTCTGGGGCATCGGCTCGGGCCGCAACTACGCGCTGGGCGCGATGCATGCGGTGTATGACCGGCCGGACCTGGACGCGGGGGAGATCGCGCGCATCGGCGTCGATGCGGGCGTTGAGTTCGACAAGAGTTCGGCCGGACCGATCGAGGTCCATACCGTGCGGCTGCATGAGTGCGGCGCCACGGTGACTGCCGCCGAGGATGCGGAAGACATGGCGGCGGAAGACCTGGAGCCGGAAGACCAGCCGGCAGCGGACCACGAGTCAGACGACCCGGCAACCAACAACGACGGCGCGACCTGAAGCCGCAAGGCGGGCGCGCATTGAGGAGCAAAGCATGAGTGTGATCGAAGTCAAGGTGCCGGATATCGGCGATTTCGACGCGGTGGAAGTGATCGAGGTACTGGTCAAGGCCGGCGATACGGTCGAGATGGAACAGTCCCTGATCGTGCTGGAGTCCGACAAGGCGAGCATGGATGTGCCGTCGTCGGCCGCCGGCAAGGTGGTTGAGGTCAAGGTCAAGGTGGGCGACAAGGTTGGCCAGGGCGCGGTGATCTGCACCGTCGAAGCCCAGCAGGCCGCTGCGGCCCCCGCACCCGCGCAAGCGCCGGCTCCCGCAGCAGCGCCTGCCCCAGCCGCTGCCGCCCCGGCCCCCGCACCCGCGGCAGCCACGCACAGCGGCGGCGCCGACATCCAGTGCGAGATGCTGGTGCTGGGCGCCGGCCCCGGCGGCTACTCGGCCGCGTTCCGCGCCGCCGACCTGGGCATGAATACCGTGCTGGTGGAGCGCTACAGCACGCTTGGCGGCGTCTGCCTGAACGTGGGCTGCATCCCGTCCAAGGCGCTGCTGCACAACGCCGCGGTGATCGACGAAGCCAAGGCGCTGGCCGCCCACGGCATCCTGTTCGGCGAAGCCAAGATCGACCTGGACGGCCTGCGCCACTACAAGAACCAGGTGGTCGGCAAGCTGACCGGCGGCCTGGCCGGCATGGCCAAGGCACGCAAGGTGCAGGTGGTGCGCGGCATCGGCAACTTCCTCGACCCGCATCACATGGAGGTCGAGCTGACCGAAGGCGAGGGCAAGCGCAGCACCGGCAAGAAGACCGTGATCCGCTTCGAGAAGGCCATTATCGCCGCCGGCAGCCAGGCGGTGAAACTGCCCTTCATCCCGGAAGATCCGCGCATCGTCGACTCGACCGGCGCGCTGGAACTGCCTGAAGTCCCCAACAAGATGCTGGTCATCGGCGGCGGCATTATCGGCCTGGAAATGGCCACGGTGTACAGCACGCTGGGTGCCGAGATCGATGTCGTGGAAATGCTCGACGGCCTGATGACCGGCGCCGACCGCGACCTGGTCAAGGTCTGGGAAAAGAAGAACAAGGACCGCTTTGGCAAGGTCATGCTGAAGACCAAGACGGTTGGCGTGGAAGCGAAGCCGGACGGCATTTACGTCAGGTTCGAAGGCGAGCAGGCCCCGGCCGAGCCCGTGCGCTATGACCTGGTGCTGGTGTCGGTGGGCCGCGCGCCTAACGGCAAGCGCATCAGCGCCGAGAAGGCCGGCGTGGCCGTGAGCGAGCGTGGCTTTATCAACGTCGACAAGCAGATGCGCACCAACGTGCCGCATATCTTCGCGATCGGCGATATCGTTGGCCAGCCGATGCTGGCACACAAGGCCGTGCATGAAGCCCACGTTGCCGCCGAAGCGGCGCACGGCGAGAAGGCCTACTTCGATGCCAAGCAGATCCCGTCGGTGGCGTTCACCGATCCGGAAGTGGCCTGGGCCGGCCTGACCGAGGACGAGTGCAAGGCGCAGGGCATCAAGTACAGCAAGGGCGTGTTCCCGTGGGCCGCTTCGGGCCGCGCCATCGCCAACGGCCGCGACGAAGGCTTTACCAAGCTGATCTTCGACGAGGAAACCCATCGCGTGATCGGCGGCGGGATCGTCGGCACGCATGCGGGCGACCTGATCAGCGAAGTGTGCCTGGCGATCGAGATGGGCGCGGACGCGGTGGATATCGGCAAGACCATCCACCCGCACCCGACGCTGGGCGAGTCGATCGGCATGGCGGCGGAAATCTACGAAGGCGTTTGTACCGACGTGCCACCGCCGCGCAAGCGCTGAGCGTAGTTCGGTGCCATCACAGAACCCGCCCAACGGCGGGTTCCTTTTTGCCGGATTTTGCAATTAACCGCCAAGGCTTCCTTCCACACACGACTTAATGAGCTTGCAGCGAGTGGGGGTCCCAATAAAAAACGCCCCGTGGCGAAGCATCGTGCTTTTGCCACGGGGCGAATCGCAGTCGATTCGATTCAGTGGTTGTATTCGACGCTGGTATTGAACGACAGGTCGAAGGCGTCCGACCAGGTCACATTGACGAATGACGAGTCGGTTGCCCCGGTCGCGGCGGCGACGGAGGGGAAGGCCGTGCCCTGGTCGCCCGGCACATCCAGAGTGAGCGTCGTGCCCGGTGCAGCCGGCCTGGCCCGCGCCGACCCGTTGACGAAGACTTGTGGCGCGGCGCCGATGGTCGAGCGGATCTGCACGCTGCTCCGCTTGACGAACGGCACGCCGGCTGCGGACGTCCAGCTTACCGGGAACGTCGGGCCGCCCGTGAACGCGGCACCGGAGCCCGGCGTCAGCAGGTTGCGCACGGTCTGGCTGACCTCCTGCCACGCATACTGGCGCAGCGATTCCGGCGCCAGCGGCGGCGTGCGCAGCCTGACCTGGTATGTGCGCGCAGGCGTTGCGGTATTGCCGCCTTGATAAATGTCGAAGGTGTACACGCTGAACGGCGTGATGGCCGCGAGTTCCGAGGCGCTCAGCTGCGGATTGGACCAGGCCGCGTTGCCGACCGGCCAGGTGAGCTGTGCCGACGTATCCTGCGCCGCCCCGGCGAGCCGGTAGTTGTTGCGGCAGGCGTTCTGGCGGCTAAGCGCCGCGGCCTGGGCCGGGGTCTGCGAGGCGGTCAGTTGCGCGCGAATGTTCAGCGTATCGCAAACCCCGCCCGCGCCGACCGGCTGCAGGAAGATGCCATTGCGCAATCCCGGTCCCTTCACGATAGCGAAGTCGACCGGCACGCCGTTGCGGTCGACCGTTCCGACCTGCAGGCTCAACGAACTGACAAAAGCGTTGGCACCCGCGGTTGCCTTCGTCGGGTTCAGCCAGTCCCATTTCTGGACCAGGCCCACCACCCGGGTCAGCACCTGGCGCTGGTTGCCGACCATGCGCCAGCCGGTATCGTCGCTGGTTCGGGCGCCTGGCTGCAGGGCCACCTGGACGATCGCCTGCGTGCCGTCACGGATGCCGTCGGTGCGGGTCCATGACAACTTGATCCAGAGCTTGTCCGTCGCCTGGACGCGGATGACCTCGGGCAGGCTGAAGGTGGCGCCGTTCATCGCATCATCGGCAAAGATGCCCGGCGCGCTGGCGCCCTGCGGCATGGCGAACTCCTGCTCGGCGTCAGCACCATTGTTCAGGTAGCTCGGCGGCACGCCTGGCTGCAGGGCGCCGGCGTCAACATCATCGACGAAGATGCGGCTGCATGCGGGCACGTTGCCATCCACGCGCGCCGTAGCCGTCGAGCTGCCGCCGAAGCACTGGTTGAAGGCAGCCTGCAGGCCGGCCAGGTCGCTGGCGGCCGGAAGGTCAGACACAGGGATGCCGCCGATGGTGGCGACGCTTGGCAGGCTGGCCGCGTCGCTGGCGCTCGGCGCTACGCCCGGTGCGAGCTGGAGCAGGGCAGGCGTATCGCTGGACGCTCCGGCCACCGACGAGAGCTGCACGCCGCCGTTCGGCAGCACGTTGACCTTCACCTGGTCGAGCAGCCGGTCGAGCCCCGGGGCGCCGGCCGTCAGCGGGCCTGAAATCAGGTCGACGCCGGCGTTGCCGGTGGCGCTCAGGAGGTCGGCCAGCGCATCCGAGTAAGCCTTGACCGTGGTGCTGATCGCAGTCGGCGTGACCTTGGACTGCAGCAGGCCGGAGTCCGTCAGCAGTCTGGTCGGGTTGTCACCGACGATGGTCGCCGCAATGGCGTTGGTCAGCGGCGTGATGTTGATGGTCTGCGTCCCCGCGGTCGCGCTCAGGCTGATCAGCGTGGCCTGCGAGTCCGCGACATTGCCGGTGGCCACTAGCACGAACGGCGCCGCCAGCCCGGTCACGTCGCACTGAAAGGAGCCGGTGGTGGCGTCCGCCGGGCAATCGACCGATTTGCCGCTGGCATCGCTCAGGGTCACGGTGGCGCCTTGCATCGCCGCGCCGGTAGCCGCCACGCCGCTGACCGTTTGTTTGGTGGGTGTCGTCGTGACCGGTGGCGGGCTGGTGGTGCCGGTGGTGTCGCCGCCGGACGAATCGCCGCCGCCGCAGGCCGACAAGGCCAGCACGGCAATGCCGAGTGCAATGGGTGTGAGCTTCATGATTTCCCCGGTTGTTCAGGTAATGAACTGCAAGCCAGTGGCAGATATCTTCTGGAGGGCAATCTGCCTGAGTGGCCAGGGGGAATTGGATGGAGTCCGGATTCGCCTGGCTCGCCGGGATTCTCCGTAAGGCCAGCGAGGGTCCGCATCATTCATCCGGATGAAACAAGTAAATACCCCCAATCCGAGGGGCATGAATCGGCCACCAGCTTGTGCAAGCTACCGGTAATCAAGAAAAGAAAAGACGGCGGCACCCGGCTCGTCAAGCGGCTGCTGAACTGACGGACAGGGGAGCGGGGGAAATGCAAAAGGACCATCTGATCGGGGACTTGTATGAGGCCGCGCTGCGTGAGGACGGCTTCCTGGAGGTATTCCAGAACGTCGCCGAGACCCTGGGCGCCAATGTATTCCACATGTTCAGCTGGGATGCCATGCGCAACGCGCCGCATCTTTCCATCTACACGCCCGACCGGGACTGGGACACGGTAGTCCGGCGCTACGACCAGTATTACGGCGCCCTGGATCCGCGGCGCAGTTTTGTCGAGAAAGCAGGCATCGGTAATTTTGTCTGCTGCCAGGATTACCTGACCGACGAGGACGTTGCGCGCAGCGAGTTTTTCCAGGATTACCAGATTCCTTCAGGCTTGCGTTACCTGATGGGTGTACGCCTGGCGCGCGCGGGCAGCGACGACATTCTGCTCGGCTTGCTGAGGGCCAATGACCGGCCGCCGTACACACAGAACGAGCGCGCCGCCGCGGCCGGCATGGCCGGCCATCTGCAGCGTGCCATCAACCTGTGGCGGGACGCCCGCATCCTGCATCGCGATGCCGCGCTTGGCAATGAGCTGATGGCGCAGCTGGGGCTGGCCGTATTCGCGCTCGACCGGCGGATGCGGGTCGTATTTGCCAACCAGGCCGCGGAGGCCATGTTGCGCGCCACGATGTGCCTGAGGCTCGAGCATGGCCGGCTGGCGGCGGGCAGCGCCGTGGAAAATGAAGCCATGCAAGCTGCCATGGCGCGTGCGGAAAAGACGCGCAAAGGGGAGAGCCTGGCACTGCGGACAGCAGCGGGGCTGCCGCCCGAGATCTTCCTCTGTATTGCAAGCCTGCCGGCAGGGGCCACGCGCACGGCATTTGGCGATGCCACGTTGCTGGTGACTGCCAGGCGGCGCGGCACGGCCCCGCTGGTTGCCGCCAAGGCATTGCAGCAGGCCTTCAGGTTGTCGGCCGCCGAGGCGGCGGTGGCCGAAGCGCTGATTTGCGGCAAGACTCCCGACGAGTACGCTGCCGGTGCCGGGGTATCCCTTGCCACCGTGCGTACGCAGTTGCGGGCGATCTTCGAGAAGACCTGCACGCGATCGCAGGCCGAAGCCGTGGGCGCGATGCTGTGGGTCCTGTCACAGCCAGGGGGTGACCGCTAGCGCTTGCCGATATTTGCGCCGAAGGCAAAAAAATACCCGACCTCAAGAGGTCGGGCTTAACGATACCTTTGGACAAGGAGACCGCGGTACCGAGGAGACATCGGCAGACAAGGCAGCGCCGGTCACTCGGGCGGGACGCTACCTTCATCGTTGGCAAAACACACCGCGTGTGGATCCATGCAATGCCAGCTTTCGATCCCCGATGCGCTTTGCCAACGGACCGGCCGGAGCCGGTCCATCGGATGATGCTGACTGCTACTGCCGCTACTGCGATCAGGCAGCCGTGGCCGGCTTCTTGGCAGCCGCCGTACGCGCCGCGGTGGCGCTGGCTTGCTGGGCAGCCTTGGTCGCAGCCGTCGCCGCAGCCTGGAAGTTGGTTTCAGCGATTTCGACCGCTTGCTTGGTCGCCTTCTGCACCGACTCGTAGGCGTTGTTGGCGGCGGAGATCGCCGACTTCACGATGGCCACGGTCGATTCCGAACCGGCCGGGGCGTTCTTGGCGAAGTTTTCGACCAGAGCCTGGACGTTCTTCGAGCCTTCGGCCAGCTGGGCCTCGGCCACCTTGGCGAATTCGCTCTGGGTTTCCGAAGCGATTTCGTACAGGTGACGGGTGTAGGCCAGGGTCTTTTCGGCGACCGGCTGCACGGCTGCGGCCTGGATGGCCAGCAGTTCCTGTGCGTCCTTGGCCGACAGGGCCTTCTTGGCGTTGTCCACGTTTTCAGCGAACGTGGTCTTGACGACCTGCAGGTTCAGCTCGACAAGCTTCTCGACGCCTTCAAACGCCTTGGTAGTCAGGCCGAACAGCGTTTCGAGGTTGGCTTTTTGCGCTGCTGCGACTTGTTCCGGGGTGAGGATCATTGCTGGTCTCCAGTGGTGAACTTCAAGGTCAAGCAAAATTAAGCCGCCTAGATGTCAGGGCCGTGACGGTGTTAAACCCGCTTCGGCCAGCCCAGGCGTATGGGTAGGTCAGGGCGCACCCCGTATTTTGGTGCGCCGCAACAATTGCCATTCTAGAGATGCTTTTTTCAATGTCAAGTGAATTTTGTGCAATGCACAATGAAGTCTTGCTTAGAGTACTGGCAAGTGCTGAGAGCGCCATCCTGGCCGCCCTCAGGCGATGGCGGGGCGAGGGTGCTACCATCGCGGATTGCCTCGCCCGCCCGGCGTGGCCGCCGCCGCGATACCGACAAGACGTGAACAGAACCGCCCAGGCCACTCCATGCTAGCTTATTACGCCGACCATTTTGTGCTGCCGCTGCCGCCGGGGCACCGCTTTCCGATGCGCAAGTACAGCATGCTACGCGACGCGGTGGCGGCGGGGGTACCCTCCCTGCGGCTGGCCGAAGCTCCGCGCGCCGGCGACGATGCGCTGCTGCTGGCACATACGCCGGAGTATGTCGCGGCGGCCTCCGCCGGCACACTCGACGCGGCCCGCCAGCGCGAGATCGGTTTCCCGTGGTCCGAGGCCATGGTCGAGCGCTCGCGGCGCTCGGCCGGCGCCACCATCGCGGCGTGCCGGACGGCGATGCGCGAAGGCGTCGCCGTGAACCTGGCCGGGGGCACGCATCATGCCTATGCCGACAAGGGTGGCGGTTTCTGCGTGTTCAACGATGCCGCCATCGCCGCGCGCGTACTGCAACGCGATGGCGACCTGCGCCGCGTGGCGGTGATCGACCTCGACGTGCACCAGGGCAACGGCACCGCGTCGATCCTGCAGGGCGATCCGTCGGTGTTCACGCTGTCGCTGCATGGAGAGAAGAACTACCCGTTCCGCAAGGAGGCCAGCGACCTCGACGTCGGCCTGCCCGACGGCTGCGACGACGCCACTTATGCGCAAGCGCTGCGGGACGCGCTCGATGCGCTGTTCAGCCGCTTCGATCCCGACCTGCTGATCTACCTGGCCGGCGCCGATCCGCACGAAGGCGACCGCCTCGGGCGGCTCAGGCTGACCATGGCGGGGCTGGCGCAGCGCGACCGGCTGGTATTCGACGCCGCGCTGGCGCGCAGGCTGCCGGTCGCGGTGGCGATGGCAGGCGGCTACGGCAACCGGATCGAAGACACCGTTGCGGTGCACGTGCAGACCGTCGGCCTGGCCGCGCAGTATCACGCCCGCCACGCCGAGCTGGCGGTGGTGTCATGAGCGGCGTGGCGGAGCAGCGGCGCGTCGCCGCAACCAGCACCGGGGCCGCGCTGTGGCTGGCGGCGATGCCGTGGCTGTTCGTGCTGATCTGGAGCACCGGCTTTATCGTCGCCAAATACGGCATGCCGTATGCCGAGCCGATGACCTTCCTGTTCCTGCGCTTTGCCGGCGTGGTGGTGCTGATGGTGCCGTTCGTGCTGCTGGCGCACGTGCCGCTGCCACAGGTGGCAGGCAGCAAGCAGACCGACTGGCGCGTGGTCGGCCATATCGCCGTGGCGGGGCTGCTGCTGCAGGCGGGCTACCTTGGCGGGGTATGGGCCGCGATCAAGCTGGGCATGTCGGCGGGGGTATCGGCACTGATCGTCGGCATGCAGCCGATCCTGACCGCGCTGATCGCCTCGCGCCTCGGTGAGCGCATCGGCTTGCGCCAATGGCTGGGCCTGCTGCTGGGCATCGCCGGCGTGGCGCTGGTGGTGGTCAACAAGATCGGCACCAGCGGGCTGACGCCGGCAAGCCTGGCGCTGGCCGGCGCGGCCTTGCTCAGCATCACGGTGGGCACGGTCTACCAGAAGCGCTTCTGCCCGGTGTTCGACCTGCGCATGGGTTCCGTGATCCAGTTCGCCGCGGCGGCGCTGGCGTGCCTGCCGTTCATGTTCCTGTTCGAGACCCGTGAAGTGCAGTGGACCGCCGAGATGCTGGGCGCGCTGGCCTGGTCGGTGGTGGCGCTGTCGATCGGCGCGATCTCGCTGCTGTTCGTGCTGATCCGGCGAGGCGCAGCCACCAAGGTATCGAGCCTGATGTACCTGACCCCGCCCACCACTGCGGTGATGGCCTGGCTGCTGTTCGGCGAGCGCATCCCGCCGCTGGCAGCGGCCGGCATGTTGCTGGCGGCGCTTGGCGTGGCACTTGTCATCCGCCGCTAGTCCGGGCGCGTTCGTGTCGCTGACGCCGAGGTTTCGGCGGCGCTTTCGGCGCTTTCCCATCGACGCTTCCCGGTTGGCGTTTTCCCTAACCGTCCGACCCCGTCCTGTTCCGTTCCCGTCCCATGAAACCGCAAGCCGAGCCGCGTAGTGCCTATCCGTACTTCCAGCCGATCACCACGCGTTGGATGGACAACGATGTCTATGGCCACGTCAACAACGTTGTCTACTACAGTTATTTTGACACCGTGGTGAATACCTACCTGATCCGGCAGGGCGTGCTCGACTTCACGTCGGGCGACACGATCGGGCTGGTGATCGAGACGCAGTGCAACTACTTCTCGTCGCTCAGCTTCCCGGAGACCGTTGTAGCAGGCCTGCGCGTGGCCCGGCTGGGCACTTCCAGCGTGCGCTATGAAGTCGGGCTGTTCAGCGGCGACAACGAGCTTGCCGCCGCGCAAGGGCATTTCATCCACGTCTATGTCGATCGCGCCACGCGCCGGCCGGTACCGCTGCCGGGCGCGCTGCGCGAGGCGCTGCTGCCGCTGGCGGTAGCCGGCGCGCAGGGGTAAGACGGGGCAACAGGAGATGAACAAGATGTCCCTCGGGATGCAACTGGGTTCGCAGGACGCTGTCGACTGCGTGGATCGCGCGATCCTCACGCGGCGTTCGGTGCGGGCGTTTCTCGATACCCCCGTGCCGCGCGAGACCGTGGAAGACATCCTGGCCGTGGCCAGCCGCGCGCCGTCGGGCACCAATACCCAGCCGTGGCGCGTCTATGTGCTGTCGGGCGAAGCCAAGGCCAAGCTGTGCGCCGATGTGCTGGCCGCCTATGAAGACCCCGAGCGCGACAGCAAGTACATGGAAGAGTATCCGTACTACCCGCGCGAATGGGTCAACCCTTACCTGGCCAGGCGGCGCAAGGTGGGCTGGGACCTGTACGGCCTGCTGGAGATCAGCCGTGAGGACAAGGCGCGCATGCATGAGCAGCATGCGCGCAACTTCCGTTTCTTCGATGCGCCGGTGGGGATGATCTTCACCATCGACCGCATCATGGAGCAGGGCAGCTGGCTGGACTATGGCATGTTCCTGCAAAGCATCATGGTCGCGGCCAGGGCGCGCGGGCTCGATACCTGCCCCCAGGCGGCGTTCACGCAGTTCCACAAGATCATTTCCAGCCACCTGCGGCTGCCATCCGAAGAGATGGTGGTATGCGGCATGTCGCTGGGTTTTGCGGATCCGGAAGCGCTGGAAAACCGGCTGACTACCGAACGGGAACCGGTCAGCAGCTTTGCGCGTTTCCTCTCATAGTGAGATTTGTATCAATGTGTAACGATTGCTGCCGATATACCAGACGAATTCCTGTATCGGCGGGATCGTTGCCTTGGGGATGGCAGGGTCAGTTGGAGGTGGATGCTGAGGCAGTCCGGTTTCGAACAGCGTTGTACGTGATGAAGCGTCAACTTATTCCACATCGTGGAAATGTTTGTAAATCGAACTTTAAGGAGCGTCTGTAAGTCTTTAATCTTGCTAACAATTTCTTAATTTCCTACACTAGCGCCATTCTTATGCGCTGAACGAATCATGTTCCGGTCTGATTCCATTTTTTCCAGATTCTTCGGCTCCACGCCCCTGTCCGCCGTCGCCGCCGCGGTCCTGGTGTCGGTGTCGATGGTCGCGGCGCCCGTGGCCGAAGCGGCCACCAAGTCCGCAACTACCCAAAAAACCTCTAAAAAATCGGCTAACGTCGAGAAAAAGAGTGCTTCCAAGACGGCATCCGCCAAGTCGCGCAACAGCAAGGTAGCCAAACGCGAGGCGACTTCCTCGCGCAAGGTCATCGTGCTGAAGAAGGGCAAGCGCCAGGTCGTGGTGGCCCAGCGCGCCGCACCGGTGCGTGCCGCCTTTACGCCGCCGGCCAAGCCCTCGCTGGGTGAAGCCATGGGCCTGCGCGATACCAACGACGCGCTGGCGCTGCGTTCCAGTGTGGCGCTGGTGATGGACCAGACCTCCAACGAGGTGCTGTTCCAGAAGAACGCCAGTGCGGTGCTGCCGATCGCCTCGATCACCAAGCTGATGACGGCGCTGGTGGTGATGGATGCACGCCTGCCGATGGACGAGGTGCTGACCATCACCGAGGAAGACCGCGACAACGAGAAGCACAGCAGCTCGCGCCTGCGTTTCGGCACGCAGCTGACGCGCCAGGAACTGCTGCTGCTGGCGCTGATGTCGTCCGAGAACCGCGCCGCGTCGGCGCTGGGCCGCCACTATCCGGGCGGCCTGCCGGCCTTTGTCCAGGCGATGAACCGCAAGGCGCGCGAGCTGGGCATGAACGACAGCCACTTTGTCGATTCCAGCGGCCTGTCGAGCAGCAATGTGTCGAGCGCGATGGACCTGGTGCGCATGGTGAACGCCGCGTATCGCAACCCGACCATCCGCGAGTTCTCGACCCAGACCGAGCATGAAGTCAACGTGCAGGGCCGCACCCAGCACTACGTCAGCACCAATCGCCTGGTGCGCGGCGGCAACTGGGAAATCGGCCTGCAGAAGACCGGCTTTATCTCCGAGGCCGGCCAGTGCCTGGTGATGCAGGCCAAGGTACACGGCCGCAACGTGGTGATGGTGTTCCTGGATTCGGCCGGCAAGCTGTCGCGCTTTGCCGATGCCAACCGCGTCAAGGACTGGCTGGAGCACTCGCCGTCGTCGCCGCAGCCGCATGGCTTCCCTTCGTCCCCTAATCTGACGCAGCGCCCGGGCGGGGCGCACGCGATCCTGGCTTCGCAGCAAGCGCGCGGCATCTGATTTCGCATCGCCTGACCGGAAAAAACGCGCCGTGCTGCGGCGCGTTTTTCTTTGGGGGCCTGCGCGCTGTCAGAGCAGCTTGCCGGGGTTCATGATCCCGGCCGGGTCGAACACGGCCTTGATCTCGCGCATCAGCCGCAGCTCCAGCGGATCCTTGACTTCGAGGAAGGCGTGGCGCTTGAGCTGGCCGATGCCATGCTCGGCGCTGATGCTGCCGCCGTAGCGCATCACTTCATCCAGCACCGCATCGGTCACCGCATCGCCTTGCCTGGCCGCCCAGTCCTTGTCGGCCCCGGCCGGCCGCGACAGGTTGTAGTGCAGGTTGCCGTCGCCGAAGTGGCCGAAGATAAAGGGCCGGATGGCGGGATCGAGCTGGCGCAGCCGGGCCTCCATCGAGTCCATGAAGGTCGGGATCTGCTCGATCGGCAATGACACGTCGTGCTTCAGGTGGGGGCCGTCGGCGCGTTGCGCTTCGGAGATCTCCTCGCGCAGCTTCCACAGCGCCTGCAGCTGCGCAAGCGAGGCCGACACTGCCGCATCGAGGCACAGCTCGCGCTCCAGCGCGTCGCCGATCACGCGTTCGAGCAGCGCGTTGAGCGCGTCCTCGTCGGTGGTATCGGCCAGCTCCACCAGCACGTACGCCGGGTAGCGCTGCGCGAACGGCTCCTGCACGCCTTCCGCATGCGTGAGCACCAGGTCCAGGCAGTCGCCGGTAAAAAACTCGAACGCCTGCAGCCGTGCGCCGCACTGCTCGAACAGCAGCTCGTACAGTTGCAGCGACTGCGCCGGCGAGGCCACCGCCGCCAGCACCACGCTGCGCGTATCGGTGCGCGGGAACAGCCGCAGCGCGGCCGCGGTGATCACGCCCAGCGTGCCTTCCGAGCCGATCAGCAACTGCTTCAGGTCATAGCCGGTATTGTCCTTGCGCAGCGTGCGCAGCCCATGGAACACCTCGCCGTTGGGCAGCACCGCTTCCACGCCGAGCACCAGCTCGCGCGCCATGCCATAACGCACCACGTTGACGCCGCCGGCATTGGTCGCCAGGTTGCCGCCGATCTGGCAGGAGTCCTCCGCGGCCAGCGACAGCGGCAGCAGCCGGTTGGCCTTTTGCGCGGCGCGGCGCAGGTTGCCAAGGATGCAGCCGGCCTCGGCCACCATGGTGTTGGCGATGGTGTCGAGCGAGCGCACCGCGTTCATGCGCTCCAGGCTCAGCACCACATTCTGCGGCTGCGCATCGGGCGTGGCGCCGCCGCACAGGCCGGTATTGCCGCCGCGCGGCACCACCGGCACCGCTGCCTGCTGGCACAGCGCCAGCGCACGCGCGACCTCGTCCACGGTGCGCGGCCGCACCACGGCCTGGGCCTGGCCGCGGTAGATGCCGCGCCAGTCGGACAGCCATGGGGCGATGTCGTCGGGGTGGGTCAGGACGGTGTCGGTGCCGAGGGCTTCGGTAAGGCGTTGCGCGAATTGGCCGGTTTGCATGATGGCGGTGTCGTCCGTGTCGTCGGTGTCGTCTTAAGGGAGGGAAGGGCGGGCGCCCCCCGCGGCCGCCGGCGTTTCAGCGGCGCGCGTGCGCAAGGTCAGGCCAAGCCGCCGTGCGGCGCATTGCAGGTGCGTGACTGCCGCCGCGCGCGCTGCCGCGGCGTCGCCGCGCCGGATGGCATCGACGATCGCTTCATGCTCGGCATGCACGCTTTCGGCCAGCCCGGCCTGGCGCAGCGTATTGGCGCGCGCGGTGGCAACGGCCTGGTGCAGTTGCAGGTTCAGGTACTGCAACAGCTGGCGGTAATACGGGTTGTGCGTGGCGGCGGCAATGCCGATATGGAAGGCGGCGTCGATATCGGCGGCCGGCTGCGCATCGTAAAGATGGGCGCGCAGGCGCTGCAGCAGCGTGCTCAGCGTCTCGATGTCCTCATCGGTGCGGCGTACTGCGGCCAGCGCGGCGGCGGCGCCTTCGAGATCGATGCGCAGGTCGTAGAGGTCGGCCAGGCCGGCCGCATCGATATCCGGCTCGCGCGGCAACTGGAAGCCCGCCGCGCCGGTGCGCGAGCGCACCGTGCAGCCGACACCCTGGCGCGTCTCAACAAAGCCCTGCGAACGCAGGTGCTCGGTGACCTCGCGGATCACCGCGGCGCTGACGCCATATTGCTCGGCCAGCTGCCGGCCGGTGGGCAGGCGAGTGCCCACCGGATAGGCGCCGCTCTCGATGTCGGCGCGTAGCTGGCGGGTGACCTGTTCGGTCAGGGTGACGGCACGGGTTCGCATGGCGCCGATTATAAGGTTTGCTGGTTATCTGAAAACTAAGGGTAAACCAGCGGATCAGGCAAATAAAAGGGCCGCCAAAAGCAAAACGCGCGGACCGCCGTTGCCGGCCGCCCGCGCGCCTTGTTATGCCTGTCCTGCTTTTTGCCGCCTTGTGCGGCTCAGGCCGCGGCTTCCGTCACGTAACCCATGCCACGCGAGATCTGCAGCGCGGTGTCCTTCAGGTTCTGCAGCCAGCTATCCTGCAGCCGGTCGGCAGGTGCCGACAGCGACAGCCCGGCCACCAGCCGGCGCGAGTCGTCATAGATGCCGGCGGCGATGCAGCGCACGCCCAGCTCCAGCTCCTCGTTGTCGCGGGCGTAGCCATTGGTGCGGACCCAGTTCAGTTCGCGTTCAAGCTTGGTCAGGTCGGTAATCGAGGTGCGGGTGTGCCCGGCCAGCCCGGTGCGGGTAGCGTAGTTGCGCACGCGCGCCGCTTCGTCCGCGGCCAGGAACAGCTTGCCGACCGAGGTCAGGTGCAGCGGGGCGCGGCCGCCAATGGCGCGCACCACCTGCATGCCGGAGCGCTCGCTGTAGGCGCGCTCGATATAGACAATCTCGTCGCCCTGCCGTACCGACAGGTTGACAGTCTGGCCCGTGACGCGGTGCAGCGCGCGCATCGGCGCCAGCGCCGCCTCACGCACCGACAGGCGTGCCTTGACCAGGTTGCCCAGTTCCAGCAAGCGCATGCCGAGACGGTAGCTGCCGGGATCGGAGCGATCGACGAAGCGGCACGCCACCATGTCGTTCAGGATGCGGTGGGCGGTGGAGGGATGCAGCCCGGTGGCCAGCGAAAGCTCTTTCAGGCTGACCGGATCGGCGTGCTGCGCGAGGGCGTCCAGCAGGGTCATCATGCGCTCGATGACCTGAATGGACGTCTTGCCGGGTGACTTGTCTGCGTCGGACATAGGTGGAAAAGAGAAAATGCTGCTTTGCGGCAAATTTAAGCGTCTGTCTGATTCTATCTCGCATCGTGAAAATTTCAATAGGTGAAATGACATTACGGTAAGAATTGGGCCGTGATGTCGCTCACTCAAAGTGATGTGCATGGCACCGGACAAATGGTCGTGCTGAAGCGTTTGTGCGCCACGCGAGGCGCCAAGCGCGCATAATTGCGGGGTTTCGGGGTCTGGAGAAGCAAGCAATGCGAGTTGGTCTGTTCGCCACCTGCCTGGTGGACCTGATGCGGCCGGAGATCGGTTTTTCCGTGCTCAAGCTGCTGGAAGCCGCCGGCTACGAGGTCATGGTGCCCGAGGCGCAGACCTGCTGCGGCCAGCCGGCCTACAACTCGGGCGAGCGCCGCGTGTCGCGCGACCTGGCGGAGAAATTCCTGCGCGAGTTCGAGATGTTCGACTACATCGTGGTGCCGTCGGGCAGTTGCGGCGGCATGATCCGCCACCATTACGCCGACCTGCTGCGCGACGATCCCGAGCTCAACGGCCGCTACGAGCGCCTGCGCGAACGCGTGTTCGAGCTGACCGAATTCCTGGCCGACGTGGCCCAGGTCGAGGCGCTGCCGTCTTCGTTCGCCGGCCACGTCACTTACCACGATTCCTGTTCCGGCCTGCGCGAGTTAGGCGTCAAAAGCCAGCCGCGCGAACTGCTGGCGCGCCTGCCCGGCGTGCAGTTGACCGAGATGAAGGACTGCGAGGCCTGCTGCGGGTTCGGCGGCACTTTCTCGGTCAAGTACGGCGATATCTCGACGGCGATCGTCGACGAGAAGTGCGCCAATATCAAGGCCAGCGGCGCCGATGCGGTCGTGCTCGGCGACCTGGGCTGCATCCTCAATATCGAAGGCCGCCTGCGCCGCACCGGCGACAGCAGCACGCGCGTGCTGCATATCGCCCAGGTGCTGGCCGGCGACGCCTGACCTCCGCCGACACCGGGAACCCGCCACGATGCAAGTCCACAGCATGGAATTCAAGGCGCGCGCCGGCCAGAAGCTGGCCGACCAGCGCCTGCAGCAGAACCTGAAGAAGCTATCGACCAAGTTCGTCACCGCGCGCGCCGATGCGATCCGCGACATCGATTTCGATGCCACGCGCGAGGCGCTGAAGGAACGCCGCAACCGCGCGCTGGAAAACCTCGACGTCTGGCTCGCCACCTTCGAAGAGAACGCGCGCAAGCGCGGTGCCACCGTGCTGTTCGCCGAGACCACCGCCGACGCTGCACGCCTTGTCGCCGAGATCGCGCAGAAGCATGGCGTGAAGAAGGTCATCAAGAGCAAGTCGATGGTGACCGAGGAAATGCGCCTGAACCAGGTATTGGGCGAGATGGGCGTGCAAAGCATCGAGACCGACCTGGGCGAGTACATCCTGCAGATCAACGACTCTGAACCGCCGTCGCACATCATTGCGCCGGTGGTGCACAAGGACAAGGACGAGATCGCCGGCCTGTTCGCCCGCGTCCACCACAAGCCGCGCCTGACCGAGATCCCGGAGATGACGCGCGAGGCGCGCGAAGTGCTGCGCCCCGAGTTCCTGAGCGCCGACATGGGCGTCACCGGCGGCAACTTCATCATCGCCGAGACCGGTTCCGTGGCGGTCGTCACCAACGAGGGCAACGAGGGCATGTGCACGGTAATGCCGCGGGTGCACGTGGCCGTGACCGGCATCGAGAAGGTACTGCCGACGCTGGAAGACCTGGCCACGGTGATGCGGCTGCTGCCGCGCTCGGCCACGGGGCAGGCGATCTCGAACTATTTCTCGCTGCTGACCGGCCCGCGCGCGGAAGGCGAGCGCGATGGCCCGCAGCATATGTATTTCGTGCTGGTCGATGGCGGCCGCAGCGGCCTGATCGGCGGCGACTTCCAGGAGATGCTGCGCTGCATCCGCTGCGGCGCCTGCATGAACCATTGCCCGGTCTACCAGAAGATCGGCGGCCATGCCTATGGCTGGGTCTACCCGGGACCGATGGGCAGCGTGCTGACGCCGAGCTATGTCGGCCTCGCCAACGCGATCGACCTGCCACAGGCGGCGACCATGTGCGGCGAGTGCAATCGTGTGTGCCCGGCCTCGATCCCGCTGTCCGACCTGCTGCGCAAGCTGCGCGAGAAGCAGATGGAGCGCGGCCTGCGGCCATGGCAGGAGCGGTTCGCGCTGCAGGCGTGGGGTTATGTCGCCAAACGCCCCGAACTGTATGCTTTCGCCACCCGCATCGGCGCCTGGCTGCTGGGGCGCATGGGCGGCCGCAACAAGCTGATCGCCAGCCTGCCGATGGCCGGCAAGGGCTGGACCGAAACCCGCGACATGCCCGCCCCGGCGGGCCGCACGTTCCGCGAACTCTACAAGGAAAGGAGGGCACGTTCATGAGCGCCGCCAACAACGAAGCACTGGCGCGCATGCGTGCCGCACTGGACCAACACCTGGCCGGAACCATGCCCGCAGGCGAACTGGTGCGCGCGTGGCGCGAAGCGGGCAGCGGGCTGTCGCTGCCACCGGTCTACGGACAGGCGATGGAAGAGCTGCTGCGCCGGCTCGAGATGTCGGCGGTGTTCGCTCAGGACAGCTGCTCGTTCTCGAGCTCGGCGGTGACGGACCAGCTGACGCGCTGGCTGGACAAGGCGGCGACGGTCTGAGGCTTCAGTACAGCACCACTAGCCTTTCATCATCCCCGTCAGCATATCCACGAATTCCAGCGCCAGCCGCGACAGCGGTTCGGTCTGCACATGGAAGATCTGCACCGAGGCATTGACCTTGGTGCGTATCGGCACCGCGACGATATTGGGCCAGCTCTGGCCGAACACGGTCATGGCATCGACCAGCGCGATGCCGGCGCCCGCCTGCGCCAGCGCGCGCGCCACGTGCGCCTGTTCCACCTGCACCCGCATATCGGGCTGGTTGCCCTCGCTGCCGAACATCTCGCGGACCAGCAATCCGAACGGCACGTCTGGTCCATAGCCGATCAGGTCTTCTCCAACCAGCTCCGCCGGGCGCACCCAGCTGCGCGTGGCCAACCGGTGATCCGCCGGCACCAGCGCCACGATCGCGTTCTTCACCAGCAGGCGCGCCTCCAGGTTGGGGTGCACCAGCGGCATGTTCGACACGGCCAGGTCCACCTGTCCCGACAGTAGCGCGCGCAGCATATTGCCGGGGATCTGCGTACGCACCACCACGCGCACCGCCGGGTGTGCCCCGCGAAAGCTTGCAAGCGCGCGCGGCAGCACGGTCTGGCCCAGGTTGGGGCTGCACGTGAGGCGCAGGCTGCCGGTGCGGTTGGCCGCCAGGTCCTCGGCGATCTCGTTGACGCGCTCGATCCCTTCGTAGACCGCATTCACCTCGCCCAGCAGGCGCCGCGCTTCGGGCGTAGGGTAGAGCCGCCCCTTGGTGCGGCGGAACAACGCCAGGCCCAGGCGCTGCTCGGTGTGCGACATCAGCCGGCTGATGGCCGGCTGCGACACATACAGCAGCTTGGACGCGCCGCTGATCGAGCCGGTCAGCATCACGGCGCGGAATACCTCGATCTGGCGCAGGTTCATTTTCATGGCATTAACCTGATGTTAAGGCTGGCGGACATATAAGCATATGACAGTCAATGGCGCCATACCTACACTGGACTCCATCGACACACGCCATGCGCCGCAAGGCACGCAGCAGCCGTGTGCAGGTTTTCCATCCCAGAAGCAGGAGACTGTATGAGCGACATCCATCTCACCTATATCAACGGCAAGGACATCGCGCGCCTGGAAATGACCGACGCCGAGATCCTCGACGCGGTCGAACAGGCGCTGGTAGCGCAGGGCAACGGCCAGACCGTGATCGAGCCGCGCGTGCACCTGATTCCCGACCCCGCGTTCAACGGCCACTTCAATGTGCTGCGCGGCTACGTGGCGCCGCTGGGGCTGGCGGGCGTCAAGATCGTCGGCGACTTCGTCGACAACTACAAGCTCGGGCTGCCGTCGGAAATGGCGATGCTCAACCTGTTCGATCCGCGCACCGGCGTGCCTGTGGCAATGATCGACGCGACCTTCATCACCGATGCCCGCACCGGCGCGCTGACCGCGCTCGGCGCCAAGCATCTGGCGCGCCGCAACAGCAAGGTGCTGGGCCATATCGGGGCGCGCGGCACCTCCTACTGGAACGTGCGCCTGCTCGACAGCCTGTTCGACTTCGACGAGATCCGCGTGCACTCGCGCCGCCCCGAAAGCCGCAATGCCTTCGCCGCGCGGCTGGAGCGCGATCTCGGCAAGAAGATCGTGGTCACCGAAGACTGGGAGTCGTGCGTGCGCGGCGCCGATATCGTGATCGAGGCCTCGCGCCTGGAGCGGCCGACGCCGATGCTGAAGACCGACTGGATCAAGCGCGGTGCCTTTGTCGTGCCGTACGGCACCATGAGCGCGGTCGAGCTGTCGCTGACCGACATCATGGACAAGCTGGTGGTGGATGACTGGGGCCAGTGCAAGGGCGGCATGTTCGGCTCGCTGCGCGCGCATGTGGAAGCCGGCAAGCTGTCGGAACAGACGCTCTATGCCGAGCTGGGCGAGATCGTCGCCGGGCGCAAGCCGGGCCGCCAGAGCGACGACGAGACCAACCTGTTCTGGCACCGCGGGCTGTCGCTGAGCGATATCGCGCTGGGCCACGCCATCCTGAAAAAGGCCGAGAGCCGCGGCCTGGGCCAGAGGTTGCTGTACGCATGATCGCCAACGCCCGCATGTACTCGGTCAGCGCGCCGGTGGAGCAGGCCTGGCGTGCGCTGCTGGCGCACGTGGCCGACCGCGCCGGCGTGGACCTGCCGTATGTCGAGCATGCCGCGCCGGCCCCGGTCAACGCGCTATGGGCGCGGCCGGACTGCGGCTGCGTGTTTATGTGCGGGTATCCCTATGCCAGCGCGGCGGTGCCGCCGCAACTGCTGGCCGCGCCGGTGCCTGCGCTGGCGCGCTACGGCGGACGACCGGTCTACTTCAGCGAATTCATCGTGCGCGCGGACGCGCCGGTGCAGACGCTGGCGCAGACCTTCGGCGCTCGGCTGGCATGCATGCTGCCTGAGTCCAACTCGGGCTACAACGCGCCGCGCCATCACCTGATGCGGCTGGCGCCGGCCGGCACCCGTGCGCTGTACCGGCCTGCCGCCGCGCCCACGCCGACCCCGCGCGAGGTCATCGATGCGGTCATCGGCGGAGATGCCGAGGTGGGTGTGGTCGACAGCTATGTGCTGGACCTGCTGCGCCGCTTTGAACCCGGGCTCGCGGGCCAGCTGAAAACGCTGGAGGTGACTCCGGCCGCGCCGATTCCCCCCCTGGTGGCATCGGCGCAGGCTGACCCGCACGAGTGCGCGTATGTGCGTGCCGCGCTGCTGACGCTGCATGAGGGGGCAACGGGGACCGCGCTGCTGTCCATGCTGGGGCTGGCGCGCTTCGCGCCGGTGCAGCCGGCCGACTATGCCGTTCTGCCTGCGCTCGCACGCGAAGCGGACCAGGCAGGGTTTGCGCTGACCGATGCCGGAGCGGACACGGCTACGCACCATCACTAGACTGCCGGCGCGGTGGGGGAGCCAAGCCTGATCACTGCCAAATAGGGGAAACCGTCATGAAGACCGCTGTGAAACCTGATGTGGAAGTTGCCGTGAAGCCCGCTGTAAGTTCTCTCTATCGGCGCACTGCCATGCGCGGCCTGCTCGCCTGCATCGCGGCCTGCGCGCCGTGGCTCGCCGCCGCGCCTGCGCTGGCCCAGCCGCCCGCGTACCCCGCCAAGCCGATCCGCATCGTGGTGCCGTTCGCCCCGGGCGGGCCCGCCGACGTGCTCGGCCGCGCGGTCGGCGAAGGCATCGCCAAGGCCACCGGCCAGAGCGTGCTGGTGGAGAACAAGGCCGGCGCCGCCGGTACCATCGGCGTCGACATGGTGGCCAAGGCCGCGCCGGACGGCTATACGCTGGCGCTGGTGCCGGTCGGCAATATCGCGGTGAACCCCACGCTGATGCCGAACCTGCCATACAAGCCGGCCGACCTGGCGCCGGTGGCGATGCTGGCCACCGCCGAGAACGTGCTGGTGGTCAATGCGGCCACGCCGGTCAAATCGCTGGCGGAGCTGGTCAAGCTGGCCGGGCAGAAGCCGGGCGAACTGAGCTTCGCCTCGCCCGGCGCCGGCAGCCAGGCGCACCTGGCCGGCGAACTGCTGCAGCTCGACGGCCGTATCAAGCTGAACCACGTGCCGTACAAGGGCGTCAGCCCCGCCATGACCGATCTGGTCGGGGGCCAGGTGACGATGATGTTCGCGCAGATGTCGGCGGCGCTGCCCTATATCAAGGCCGGCAAGCTGCGCCCGCTGGGTGTGGCCAGCGCCAAACGCTCGGCGGTGCTGCCCGATGTGCCGACCATTGCCGAACAGGGCTTCCCGAAGTTCGAGGCGGTGTCGTGGTATGCGCTGATGGCGCCGGCGGGAACGCCCGCGGAGATCGTGCGCAAGCTCAGCCAGCACGTTGATGCGGTGCTGGCCGATGCGACGCTGAAGGAAAGGCTGGCCACGCTGGGGATGGAAGCGGCGGGCGGTACGCCGCAGCAGCTTGCGGCCGCGATACAGAAGGAGAGTGCGCGCTGGGCTGGGGTGATCCGGCAGCGGCAGATCACGATCGATTGAGGGTTCGGACGTTCTGAAAAACGCTGCTGGTTTGCTCCCCTCTCCCGCAAGTCGGGAGAGGGAGAACACACTCAGCGCCCTTAGATGCCGGGAGACTGCGCAAAATAACGGGGAGCAGAAGCTCCCCGTTTTTACGCTGGATCACCCCAGCAACAACGCATCATCATCCAACTGCTCATGCCGCGTCTGCTCGAACATCTTCAGCAGGTCCGGCACATCCAGCCCCTTGCGCTTGTCGCCCGACACATCCAGCACCACCTGCCCCTGGTGCAGCATCACCGTGCGCTGCCCATAGTCCAGCGCCTGGCGCATGCTGTGCGTCACCATCATCGTGGTCAGCTTGCTTTCCTCGACGATGCGCGCGGTCAGCTCCAGCACGAAGGCGGCGGTCTTCGGGTCCAGCGCGGCGGTGTGCTCATCCAGCAGCAGGATGCGCGACGGCTGCAGCGAGGCCATCAGCAGGCTGACCGCCTGGCGCTGGCCGCCGGACAGCAGGCCGATGCGGTCGGTCAGCCGGTTTTCCAGCCCCAGGTTCAGCAGCCGCAGCTTCTCGCGGAACAGCTCGCGCGAGCCGCGGTTCAGCGCCGCGCGGAAGCCGCGCCGGCTGCCGCGCGCCATCGCCAGCGCCATGTTTTCCTCGATCGTCAGCGCCTCGCAGGTGCCGGCCATCGGGTCCTGGAACACACGCGCGACCAGGTGGGCGCGGTCCCACGCCGGCTTGCGCGTGACGTCGGTGTCGTCGATGGTGATGCGGCCCGAGTCGACCATCTGGTCGCCGCTGATCGCATTCAGGAAGGTGGACTTGCCGGCGCCGTTGGAGCCGATCACGGCCACGAACTGGCCGCTCGGGATCTCCAGGCTGAGCCCGCGCAGCGCGCGGGTCTCGATCGGGGTGCCCGGGTTGAAGGTGAGCTTCAGGTCTTGTGCGCGCAGCATCTCAGGCACCTCCGTTCTTGCGGGCGAACAGCTTCTTGCGCGTGGCCGGCAGCACCAACGCGATCGTCACCAGCGCGGCGGTGACCAGGTTCAGGTCCTGCGCCTTCAGGCCGATGAAGTCGCTGTTCAGCGCCAGCGCGATAAAGAAGCGGTACAGGATGGCGCCCAGCACCACCGCCAGCGTGGTCCAGATCAGGCGGCGCGCCGGCAGCACGGTTTCGCCGATGATCACGGCGGCCAGGCCGATCACGATGGTGCCGATGCCCATCGAGATATCGGCGCCGCCCTGGGTCTGCGCGAACAGCGCGCCGGCCAGTGCCACCAGCGCGTTGGACAGCGCCATGCCGGCCAGCGTGGCGCGGCCGGTGGCGATGCCCTGGGCCCGTGCCATGCGCGGGTTGGCGCCGGTGGCGCGCATCGCCAGGCCCAGCTGTGAGCTGAAGAACCAGTCCAGGCCGACCTTGGCGATCACCACCACCACGAACAGCACCAGCGGACGCAGCACGTAGTCAGGCAGCCACTCCGGCTGCAGGATGGTGAACATGGTGGGCTCGGTGATCAGCGGCACGTTGGGGCGGCCCATGATGCGCAGGTTAACCGAGTACAGCGCGATCATCATCAGGATACTGGCGAGCAGATCCATGATCTTGAGGCGCACGTTGAGCCAGCCGGTGATAAAGCCGGCCAGCGCACCCGCGGCGATCGCCACGGCGGTGGCGACAAACGGGTCCTGGCCAGTGGCGATCAGTGTCGCGGCCACGGCGCCGCCCAGCGGAAAGCTGCCGTCAACAGTCAGGTCGGGAAAGTTGAGGATGCGGAAGGAAATCAGCACCCCGAGCGCCACCAGGCTGAAGATCAGGCCGATCTCCAGGGCGCCCAGAAGGGAAAAGAGAGACATTGGGGGAATCCTGTTGCAGGGTCCGGCGGCTGCCTGGTCGCCGGCTTCGGGGCAGGTGGGCCGGCGTGCCCGGGTGGAGCCGCCGGCCGCCTCGCCCTGTTCTGTGCCGCCGTTCCGGGTAAGACCGGCGGAGCACCCGCCGTCTTGCGACGGCAGGGGTGGCAGTGCTTCGCAGTGCTTACTTGATGACGGTCTTGGCTTCCTTGATCAGCTCCGGCGACAGCGTGGCGCCTTGCTTGGCGGCGGCACCGGTGTTGACGAAGAGTTCCAGGTTGTCGCTGGTCTGCGAGGCGATCGCGCCCGGCTTCTCGCCCTTCAGGATGCGCACCACGACCTTGCCGGTCTGGTGGCCCAGGTCGCCATAGTTGACGCCCAGCGCGGCCACGGCGCCACGCTTGACGCTGTCGGTATCGGCAGCGACCAGCGGGATCTTCGATTCGTTGGCAACCTTGACCAGCGCCTCATACGCCGACACCACGTTGTTGTCGGTGTTGGTGTAGATCACGTCGACCTTGCCGATCAGGCTCTTGGCGGCCGGGCCGATGTCCACGGTGCGCGGCGCGGCGGCTTCCTTCAGGGTCAGGCCTTCCTTGGCCAGCAGCTCCTTCAGTTCCTTGACCACCACCACCGAGTTGGCTTCACCCGGGTTGTAGACCATGCCGACGTTCTTGGCCTTGGGCACCACGCGCTTGATCAGCGCGACTTGCTTGTCCAGCGGCAGCTTGTCCGACACGCCGGTCACGTTGGTGCCCGACGCCGACCAGCTCTTGACCAGCTGCGCGGCAACCGGATCGGTCACGCCCGAGTACACCACCGGCACGCTCTTGGTGGCGGCGACCACGGCCTGGGCCGACGGGGTGGCGATGGCAACAATGGCATTCGGGTTGTCGCCGACGAACTTGCGGGCGATCTGCGCGGCGGTGCCGGTATTGCCCTGGGCGCTCTGGTATTCCCACTTCAGGCTCTTGTCGGCGTCATAGCCGGCGGCCTTCAGTTCGGCGCGCACGCCGTCGCGGATGGCGTCCAGCGCCGGATGGTCGACGATCGACAGCACCTTGACGGTCTGGGCCTGCACGGCGCCGCCGTACAGCAGAGCCAGCGCCACGGCGCCGCCCAGGATCGACTTGGTTGCTGCGAGACCCTTGATGGACTTCATTATCTGTTCTCCCCCGATAGCTCGGTTCTGGATAGGATGCGGCCGCGGATGGTTCGGTCCGCCGTCCTGGCACCCGCGCGCACGCTGGCGTACGGTGCCGGTCCGGGCGTGCGCGGCGGCTTCCTGCGGCTGGAGGGAGCGTGCGCGGGCGCGTCGGATGCGACAGCGATAAGCCTGCGAGGATACCATTTCTCGCGCACGAAATGCTCAGTCATCATGCCGAAGTGGGGCATCTGATGCTGTCAGACGCCCGCAATCAGCCATCGAGGCGCATATTATTGCGTGGGATTCGTGATTTGCTTGTGGATTACCCCGATTGCGGTGACGACATCTTCATGCCGTTGCGCGTCCCCGGCGTCGAGGTTCTCCTCGGCTCAGCGGCGCAGCGCGGCCGCGCATTCACGCACCAGCGCCGGGCCGCGATAGATCAGGCCGCTGTAGACCTGCACCAGCTTTGCGCCGGCATCGATCTTGGCGCGCGCATCGGCGCCGCTGAAGATCCCGCCCACGCCGACGATCGGTACCGCATCGCCGACCACTGCGTGCAGCGCGCGCACCACCCGCGTCGAAGGCTCGAACACCGGACGCCCGGACAGGCCGCCGGCTTCGTCGGCATGCGGCAGGCCCTTCACCGCATCGCGCGAGATCGTCGTATTGGTGGCGATCACGCCGTCGATCTTGTGCCGCACCAGCGCGTCGCCGATATTGCCGATCTGGTCGGCATCGAGATCCGGCGCGATCTTCAGCGCCAGCGGCACATAGCGCTTGTGCTGGTCGGCCAGGCGTTGCTGCGCGTTCTTCAGCGTCGACAGCAGGCTGTCCAGTTCGCTCGCGCCCTGCAGCTGGCGCAGGTTCTTGGTGTTGGGCGACGAGATATTGACCGTCACGTAGCTGGCGTGCGGGTAGACCCGCTCCAGGCAGTACAGGTAGTCGTCGTTGGCGCGCTCGATCGGCGTATCGGCGTTCTTGCCGATATTCAGGCCCAGCACGCCGCCCTCGGCCTTCCAGCGCGACGCCCGCACGTTGGCGACGAAGGCATCGACGCCGCCGTTGTTGAAGCCCATGCGGTTGATCAGCGCATCCGCCTGCGGCAGCCGGAACATGCGCGGGCGCGGGTTGCCAGGCTGCGCGCGCGGCGTGACCGTGCCCACCTCGATAAAGCCGAAGCCGAACGCCGCCAGCCCGTCAATATAGGCACCGTCCTTGTCCAGCCCCGCAGCCAGCCCGACCGGGTTGGGAAAGCGCACCCCCATCACCGTGCGCGGGTCGTCGGCGATCTTGTTGCCGAGGCAGCCGGCCAGGCCCATGCGGTGGGCGCGGATCAGGTTGTTCAGCGTGAAGTGGTGGGCGTCCTCGGCATCCATCGAGAACAGGGCGGGGCGAAACAGGGGGTAGAGCGCGTTGAGCACGTGGGGAGGCGGCCGGCGGGGCGGCGCAGAAGTCGATACCAGGCCGGCATTGTAGCGGCTGGGCCGCTGGCCCGCGCGGCCCGGCGCTGGCAGCCCGCTATTCCTGCGTGGGCGGCGGCACCGGCCCGGCCGCCTCTGAGGCGACGTCCTCGAACGCGTGCCAGTGGTTGCTGGTCAGCACCTGCAGCGGGTGGAAGCGCGCCTTGTACGCCATCTTGCGGCTGTCGGCGATCCAGTAGCCGAGGTACAGGTGCGGCAGCCCCAGCGCGCGCGTCTGGCGGATCTGCCACAGGATGTTATAGGTGCCGTAGCTGGCGTTGCGCTCGAGGGGGTCGTAGAAGGTGTAGACCGACGACAGCCCGTCGTCGAGCACATCGATCATGCTGACCATGCGCAGGCGCCCGGCCTCGGGCGAGCCCGGCGGTTCGCGGAACTCGACCAGGCGCGAGTTGACGCGGCTTTGCAGGAGGAACTGCTCGTACTGGTCGCGGCTGTCCTGGTCCATGCCGCCGCCGGCGTGGCGCATCGACTGGTACAGCAGGTATAGCGAATAGTGCTCTTCGACGTAGGTCAGCGGCGCCACCAGCGCCTGCAGGTGCTCATGCCGGCGCCAGGCGCGGCGCTGCGAGCGGTCGGGCGAGAACTGGTCGACCAGCACGCGGCACGGCGTGCAGGCATGGCAGTCGTCGCAATAGGGGCGGTAGGTGAAGATGCCGCTGCGGCGGAAGCCCGCGCGCACCAGCCGGGAGTAGACGTCGGCATTGATCAGGTGCGCCGGCGTGGCGACCTGCGAGCGTGCCATGCGGCCTTCGAGATAGCTGCAAGCGTAGGGCGCCGTGGCGTAGAACTGCAGCGCGGAGAGCGGTAGTTCCTTCAGCTTGCTCATGGCTCTGGGGGCTCCGGGCGGGACGGTGCGGGTGGACGGACAGAAAGCGGTAGCGTCCACTACCAGGTTCAGCCGGCCGGGGTCGCTGGCGTCCCGGCCCAGCGCGCCAGCACCGATTTGTCAAACCGCCACGGGCTGATCGCCGGCTGCGCCGTCGCCATCCGCACGTGCCTGACAAAATCCGCGCGGGGAATGTGGCGCGCACCCAGCGAGGCCAGGTGATCGGTTTCCTGCTGGCAGTCTATCATCGCCACGCCGTGATTGCCGAGGAACGCGCACAGCGCGGCCAGCGCGATCTTGGAGGCGTCGGTGCGGTGCGCAAACATCGATTCGCCGAAGAACATCCGGCCCAGCGCCACGCCATACAGGCCGCCGACGCGCTCGCCGCGGTACCAGCTCTCGACCGAGTGCGCCATGCCGTTGCGGTGCAGTGTGCCGTAAGCGGCAATGATGTCGTCGGTGATCCAGGTGCCGTCCTGGCCGTCGCGCGGCGTGGTGGCGCAGGCGCGCATCACCGCCTGGAAGTTCTCGTCGACGCGGACTTCCCAGTCGGCATCGCGCAGCACGCGCCTCAGGGTCTTGCGCAGCGTGACCGAGACGCGCAGCGCCGGCGGCGCCAGCACCATGCGCGGGTCGGTGCTCCACCACAGCACCGGCTGGCCGCTGGAATACCAGGGAAAGATGCCTTGCCGGTACGCCAGCAGCAGCCGCTGGGGCGACAGGTCGCGGCTGGCCGCGAGCAACCCGGGCGCGTCCGAATCGGGGCCGAGCGCGTGCTCAACCGGTGGAAACGGGTCTTGCGGGTCCAGCCAGGCGATCATGCGGGCCGTGCCGTAGGGCGCGATCAGCGCTTGCCGGTCCGCCGCTCAGGGCGTGACCGTGGCCCGGCTGGTCAGCGGGCGCATGGGCTTGTCGATGTCCAGGCTGTGCAGCCGGAAGCTGCCGTCCTGCAGCCGGCCGGCGGCGCGGTCGGCAAAGAAACATTGCAGTGTGTGGATCACGGTGGGGAAGGCCAGTTCATCCCAAGGCACATCGGCTTCTTCCACCAGCTTGACCTCGAGGCTTTCCTCGCCCGGCGCGATATCCAGGTCATCCAGCGTGGCCAGGTAGAAAAGATGCACCTGGTGCACGTGCGGCACGTTCAGGATTGAGAACAGCTCGCCCACCTGCACGCGGGCGCCGGCTTCTTCCAGCGTTTCGCGCGAGGCCGCCTGCGCGGTGGTCTCGCCGATCTCCATGAAGCCCGCCGGCAGCGTCCAGAAGCCGTAGCGCGGCTCGATGGCGCGCTTGCACAGCAGGATCTTGTCCTCCCACACCGGAATCGTGCCGACAACGTTGCGGGGGTTGACGTAGTGGATGGTGCCGCAGTTGTCGCAAACGCTGCGCGGGCGGTTGTCGCCGTCAGGCACGCGCAACACGACCGCATGGCCACAGTTCGAGCAGAATTTCATGAGGGGCGTCCGGGAGGAATGGCGAAAGTGTATCACCCCGGCAGAGGGCGCCGGGGCTGTTGCGGGGGCGGGTATTACCGCATTGGTGACCGCATTGGTGCCGGCCCGTATGGACTGGTTGCGGGCAGTTGCCAGGTACCGGAAACGAAGCGCTACGAAGCGTTTGCGTCGAGCGGCGAACCAAAACAAAAAAACCCGCCTAGGCGGGTTTGTCTGTATGACGGATCGGATGCGTTTGCAGTGATCAACCGCATCGGCATGCGGTTGGTTGCGGGGGCAGGATTTGAACCTGCGACCTTCGGGTTATGAGCCCGACGAGCTGCCAGACTGCTCCACCCCGCGTCCGTCGAAGAAAAGATTATATGGCATCCGGTTGCGCATTGCAACACCTGTTTGCAAATACTTCCAAGCGGTGCGCATTGCCGCCTGCCACAACGATTAGATCGCCGGCGGGGAGACTAGGTTCAGCCGTTGCTGGCGCTTTCGCTTGTGCGCTGCCACAGCGGAGCCTCGAACTCGAAGCTGTCGCGCTGCAGCAGGTCGTCGCGCTGCCAGATCACGCGGTCGCGGCGTACCGTCAGCATCCAGGTGGTGGTGGCCAGCGGCGTCGGGTGCGAGAAAGCGCGCGGCGTCAGCACCGCGCCGCAGGGGCCGTGCAGCGGGTCGCGCACGGAGGTATAGCGGATCATGCCGAGGCCCGCCTCGCGCACCACGCGGCCGAAGGCCTGGCAGGGCTCGTGGTTGTCGGGGTCGGTCCAGGCGTCGCGGTCGCGATCGAAGGGCGGGGCGTCCAGCGCCACGCCGTCGGTGTCGATGCGTACCTCGAACAGTGTCTGCGCACGCGCATCGATGCGCGGCAAGGCGGGGCTGTCGTTGAGAAAGCGCCAGCGCCAGAAGCCGAGCTCGGCGCAGGCCGTGCGGATCTCGTGGGCGCCATAGAACACGCCCGGGTCCTGGCCGGCGCGAAAGCGCGAGCCCCAGGGCGAGGGCGGGTAGCGGAACGGGGTGAACAGCAGGTAGTGCAGGTGGCGCGCCTCGAGCGGCACGGCGGGCTTGCCGGCATCGAGCACGGCTTCCAGCACAGCCTGTTCTTCCAGGCTGTCGACCAGCGGCATGGTGGATACGACGTGCTGGGCCTCCACCGCCCGCCACAACGTGAGCGCGAAACGCCTGCGCTCAGATGCGACCGCGGGTGGCGTCCAGGTAGTGAACGACACGGACCAGACCTTCCGTCGTACGGATCATTTCAAGAGGCTTGCCGCCCAGCGCGAGGTTTTCATTGGTCAGCCATAGCCGGGCCTGGTCGCCGTGGCCCAGGATGGCATCCAGCGAGCGGAACAGTCGTACGAACAAGACGCCGAACTCCCATTCCTTGCGGTGCGCATCGAGCACATAGCCACCGGAGGCCATGCGCGAGACCGAGGCTGTGCTGATGCCCAGTACGCTCGCCACCACGGCCTGGCTGATGCCGAGGAAGCCGGCGGCGCGCATGACCGCCTTGGTCAGCGTGGTGCCGGGGTCGGGGCCGCCGGCGGGATCGGTTTCCGGAATCCGCCTGGATTGCATTGCCATGCTCCTGTTTCTTCAGAAAGATTATAGGCGGTGCATTTCAGAAGGGAAGTGTTTGGGGAAAAACATGACGGCCCGCGCGCCTTCGACGGCGGCGCGCGGGCCTTCGGCAACCAGCGCTGGCGTGACGCGAAAGCGCTAATAAGTCTCGATATGCAGCCGGCCCTCGGCCTTCATCGTGGCCTCGACCTCGCTCCAGTTAAGACCGGCGCCGGCGCAAACCGTTTCGAAAGCCGCCAGCACGCCTGCCTCCATGCCCTTGAGGCCGCAGATATAGACATGGCCGTTGGCATCGCCCAGCAGCGCCGCCACGCTGCCGGGGGCTTCGCGGATCGCATCCTGCACATAGCGCCGCGGCGTCGCGGGATCGCGCGAGAAGGCGAAATGGATCTCCAGGAAGTCCTTGGGCAGCTTCAGCAGCGGGCCGAAGTACGGCAGTTCATTGGCATTGCGCGCGCCGAAGAACAGCAGCCGGCGGCCGTTGAAGTGCGCCATATTGCGCCGCATGCGCTCGGTCATGGCGCGCATCGGCGCTGAACCCGTGCCGGTGCAGATCATCATCACGCTGGCCTCGGCGTGGTTGGGCATCAGGAAGGTGGTGCCGAACGGACCGACCACCTGCACCGTATCGCCCTTGGCCAGGTCGCACAGGTAATTGGAGGCGACCCCGCGCACCGGCTTGCCTTCGTGGTCCTGGTCGACCCGCTTCACTGTCAGCGCCAGGTTGTTATAGCCCGGCCGCTCGCCGTCGCGCGGGCTGGCGACCGAGTACAGCCGGATGTAATGCGGCTTGCCCGAGGCATCCGTGCCCGGCGGCACGATGCCGATCGACTGGCCTTCCAGGATCGGGAAGAAGTGGGTGCCGAAGTCCAGCACGATATGGTGCACGTCGCTGGACGCGTCCTCCGCCGTCAGCCGGTAGTTGCCGGCCACGGTCGCCGCCACCGGCGCGCGCGCGCCATGCAGGTTGACGTACGGATGGGCGGCCGACCACGGCGCGCGTGGCGACGTATGGCTGCTGGTCTCGACAGACTGGATGGCGGTGTCAGGTCCCGCTGCCATGCCCGTAGGCGTGGTTGCGGACGGGGTTTCCGTTTCGCCGCCAAGGTCCGGCAGCGGCACCTCCGGCGGCAGCTCGTCCCACAGCAACTGGGCCTCGATCGGGTAAGCCTCGCCGCGCAGCATGGTGCGCCAGTTGTCGATGGCGCCGGTGGGGCAGGGCGACAGGCAGGCGTTGCAGCCATTGCAGACGTCCGCCTTGACCACGTAGTTGCGGTCGTCGTGTGTGATCGCGTCGATCGGACAGGTGTCCTCGCATGTATTGCAGCGGATGCAGATTTCCGGATCGATCAGGTGCTGCTTGATGATGTCGGGGGCGCCCATGGCGTGTCTCCGGATGTCTCCTTGTTGTGGTGGGAGCTCAGTTGAAACGCACGTACTCGAAATCCATCGGCTGGCGGTTGATGCCCACCGCCGGCGGCGCGATCCAGTTGGCGTACTTGCCGCGCTCGGTCACGCGCCCCATCAGCGATGCGACAAAGGCGCGGTCCTCGTCGGTGGCCAGCCACCTGCGCTCGTTGGCCTTCCATTCGGCCTCGGAAATCAGCTCGCCCGCGGGCGACACATGCACATTGGCCAGCGTGCCGATCTTGCGGTTGAAGGCCTTGTGCGGCACGGTCAGCCGGAACGGGATGCCGGCCTTCTCGATCACCTTGTTCCAGCGCGCCACGCCGCCCATGCTGTCCTTGATGTAGTCATCGCGCAGCACTTCATTGAGCGCGTTGAGCATCGGCACCTCGCGCTCGCCCAGGTGGCCGTCGCGCACTTCCAGCACGCGATAGACATCGCTCTTGAGCACATGGTCGTCGGTGCGCTTGCCTTCTTCGAAGCGGCCCTTCAGGCCGGCGCTGTAGAAGGTAGCCGCGTTCGATGACTGGTCGGCGCCGAACAGGTCGATGGTGACGCTGTAGTGGAAGTTCAGGTAGCGCTGGATGGTCTCCAGGTCGATCACGCCAGCGGCGCGCACGTCGGCCGGGTCTTCGATGCCGCGTTCGCGCATTACCTCGCAGGTGCGCTGGATCACGCGCGACACGCCCGATTCGCCGACGAACATATGGTGCGCCTCCTCGGTCAGCATGAAGCGCGTGGTGCGCGCCAGCGGATCGAAGCCGGACTCGGCCAGCGCGCAGAGCTGGAACTTGCCGTCGCGGTCGGTGAAGTAGGTGAACATGAAGAACGACAGCCAGTCCGGCGTGCGCTCGTTGAAGGCGCCGAGGATGCGCGGGTTGTCCTGGTCGCCCGAGCGGCGATCCAGCAGCGCCTCGGCTTCCTCGCGGCCGTCGCGGCCGAAGTAGCGGTGCAGCAGGTACACCATCGCCCACAGGTGGCGGCCTTCTTCCACGTTGACCTGGAACAGGTTGCGCAGGTCGTACAGGCTGGGTGCGGTCAGGCCCAGGTGGCGCTGCTGCTCGACCGAGGCGGGCTCGGTGTCGCCCTGCGTCACGATGATGCGGCGCAGGTTGGCGCGGTGCTCGCCCGGCACATCCTGCCACGCGGCTTCGCCCTTGTGCTCGCCGAAATGGATCTTGCGCTCGGGCTCGGCCGGCTGCAGGAAGATGCCCCAGCGGTAGTCCGGCATCTTGACGTGCTCGAAATGCGCCCAGCCCGAAGGATCGACCGACACCGCGGTGCGCAGGTACACGTCAAAGTTGTGCGAGCCCTCCGGCCCCATGTCGCGCCACCAGTCGAGGAAGGCCGGCTGCCAGTGCTCCAGCGCCCGCTGCAGCGCGCGGTCGTCGGACAGGTTGACGTTGTTGGGGATCTTCTGGCTGTAGTCGATGCTCACGTGCTGTCTCCTGTGGTCTGGTGCGGGCGGCGCGTCTACACGCGGTCCCAGTCGAAGCGCGCCTTGTTGCCGGTGCCGAAGACCTTCAGCGCGCCGTTCTCGCCGACGGCGTTGGGACGCTGGAAGATCCAGTTCTGCCACGCGGTCAGGCGGCCGAAGATGCGCGTTGCCATGTTCTCGGTGCCGCCGAAGCGCAGGTTGGCTTCCATGCCGGTCAGCGCATCGGGCGACAGGCTGGCGCGCTCTTCCAGCGCGATGCGGATCTCGTCTTCCCAGTCGATATCGTCGGGCGCGGCGGTGATCAGGCCAAGCGAGTCGGCGCTGAGCGCATCCAGCGGCGCGCCGATATGGTCGCGCACCGCCGTCAGTGCGGCCTCGTCGCCGTAGAAGCGCGCCGACAGCCGGGTTTGCCCGTTGGGCATCGGATAGCGCCCGAAGTTGACCGCCGAGACGAACACACGGGGCGCGTCATCGGGCGCGTCGGGCAGGTGCAGCATATAGCTGCGGTCGGCGGCCAGCGCCAGTTCCAGCAGCGTGCCGGCGAAGCATGAATCCTGCTCGATCAGCGCGATCAGGCTGCGCGACGACACATCGAGGCGCGCCAGCGTGCGGCGCAGCATGCCGATGGTCTCGCGCACGAACCAGTGACTGGCATGCGCTTCCAGCAACGCATCGGCGGCCAGCACCTGCGCCGGGTCGCCGTCGGTCTTCAGCACCCAGATGCCGATATCGAGGTGGTTGGTGCGCAGCGTCAGGATGGCGTCGTCGAGTTCGCGCGCCATCTTCAGCGGCCACCATTGCGCGCCGGCGGACACCACGCCGGCAAGGTCGGCGGGCTGGTGCTTGTCAGGGCCGAACACGGTGATGGTGGCCTTGCGCGCGCCGGGGTCGACATGCACGCGCACGGTCTCGTAGCGGTAGCCGTCCGGCTCGACCCTGCGCGACAGCGGCGTCAGCGTGATGCCATGGTGGCCCTGCGGGCGGTCGCTGGTGGCGGCCAGCGCGGCGGCGCGCTCGGCGATGTATTCGGGAAAACGCGCGGGCTTGACCACCTCGTCGACCAGCTTCCAGTCTTTGGCGCGCTGGCCGCGCACGCCTTCGGTGGTGGTGCAGAAGATATCGGCATGGTCGCGTCGTACATGGCGCTTGTCGGTCACGCGGGTCAGGCCGCCGGTGCCGGGCAGCACGCCCAGCAGCGGCACTTCGGGCAGGCTCACCGCCGACGAGCGGTCGTCGACCAGCACGATCTCGTCGCACGCCAGCGCCAGCTCATAGCCGCCGCCGGCGGTGGTGCCGTTGCAGGCCGCGATGAATTTCAGCCCCGAGTGCTCGCTGGCATCCTCGATGGCATTGCGGGTCTCGTTGGTGAACTTGCAGAAGTTGACTTTCCAGGCATGCGACGACTGGCCGAGCATGAAGATATTGGCGCCCGAGCAGAAGATACGGTCACGTGCGCTGGTCAGCACCACGGTGCGCACTTCGGGATGCTCGAAGCGGATGCGCTGCAATGCGTCATGCAGCTCGATATCGACGCCCAGGTCATAGGAATTGAGTTTCAGCGAATAGCCCGGGCGCAGGCCACCTTCCTCATCGACATCCATGGACAGCGTGGCGACCGGGCCGTTAAAGCTCAGTTTCCAATGTCGGTACTGGTCGGGATGGCGCTCGAACGTGACAGGAGCGGTGGCTCCAGACTGAGAGTCAGGCTGCAGTGGGGCGGTTGCCGGCGCGGACATGGCTGTCTCCTTGATGCACTATAGTGCCTTGCGGCTTTTGATGAAATATAGTGCAGCGAGAAGCCCGGCGCAATGCCTTTGTCGGGCGGTGCGCCGGTCCGGCGGGTGAAGCGAAGGGGTCAGGCGCCGGCGGCCTGAAGCTGGGTGCGCAGTTGTTGCAGCGAGGTGGCGGCGTCCTGGCCGCTGGTGTCGATGGAGATATCGGCGCGGGCATAGAGCGGCGCGCGCGCCTGCAGGATGCGGCGCAGGTCGCCCATGGCCTCGCGGTTGCCTTCCATCGGCCGCATATCGCCCTGGGCGACCACGCGCGCCATGTGCTCTTCCGGCGAGGTGCGCACCCAGATGGTGTAGCACTGCGACAGCAGCAGGTTGAAGGTGGCTGGCTCCGACACCAGGCTGCCGGGCGTGGCCAGCACCATGCGCTCGTGCTCGCGCAGCGTGCGCTCCAGCGCGCGCATCTCGTAGCGGCGGTAGGCGGCCTGGCCGTACAGCGAGTGGATTTCGGACAGGCTGGCGCCGGCTTCCTGCTCGATCACGGTATTGAGTTCGACAAAGGGCACGTCCCGGGCCGCCGCCAGCGCGCGGCCCAGCGTCGACTTGCCGGCGCCGCGCAACCCGATCAGTGCAATACGGCGGTGGCGCGCGTCTCCGGATTCTTCCGGCGCCAGTGCGTGGCGGCAGGCTTCGCGCACGCGCGCAAGGTCGCCCGCCGGCAATTGCGCCAGCCACTGCACCATCTGCGCGAATTCCGTGGCTTGCTGGCCGCCTTGCCCGTTCTGGCCATCGAGTTCCGCCAGTACCACCGGCAGCGGCACGTCCAGCGCGCCGGCCACCTGGCGCAGCAGCAGCACCGAGGCATTGCCGGTGCCGGTTTCCAGGTTGGCGAGGTAGCGCTCGGAGACGCCGGCGCCGCGCGCCAGGTCCTTGCGCGACATGCCGCGCGACGCGCGCAGCGACCGGATGCGCTCGCCCAGCAGCGTCAGGTAGGGATCGCGCTCGCCGTTGGCGGCCGGGGCCGACGCGTCGCGGGGTGCGCGGGCGTTGGCATCGGTATCGGCGGCGGGCAGCGGGGCAGGATCGCGGCGCATGGTGGCAGGGTCGGGTTGGCCGGCGCAGGTAGCCGGCAAAAAGCAAGGGCGCATTATACGAGCAGGCCGGGGCCCGAAGTGGCGGGTCAGGCGGTCCTGGTCTGTAAGGCCTGTCCTATAGTGCATCCCCTCGCTTGCATAATAGTTGATATGAAATAAAATGCATCGACAAGCGGATGCCGGCATGCCATGGCGGACACCGCAAGAACAGCGACTGGCCTGACGCCGCCGCTAGCCGACCGGCTCGCGGCGCGCGACACCAAGGAGTGGAGACATGACGCCCCCCAATACCGACGCCGGCGTGCCATCGGCTGCATCGACCGCACCGTCCGCGCCGTTGGCTGTTCCATCCGCATCCGACACCCCCATCACCACACTGCCGCCGCGCTACAACGCCGCCGAGGACCTGCTGTCGCGCAACCTGGAGGCCGGGCGTGGCGACAAGATCGCCTATATCGACGACACTACCTCGCTGACCTATGCCGAGCTCGATGCGCGCGCCCGCCGCTTTGCGGGCGCGCTGCGCGACGCGGGCTTCCGCCAGGAAGAGCGCCTGCTGCTGTGCGCGCTCGATACCATCGATTTCCCCACGGTCTTCCTCGGCTGCCTGCTGGCGGGCGTGGTGCCCGTGGCGGTCAATACGCTGCTGACCGCCGACGATTACGCCTACATGCTCGGCCATAGCGCCGCGCGCGCGGTAGTGGTGTCCGAGCCACTGCTGCCAGTGATGAAGGCGGCGATCGACAAGAGCGGGCTGACGCCGATGGTGATCCAGGCGGCGCCGCATGGCGAATCCGCACCGACGTGCAGCGTAAGGGCGATGCTGGCGCGCACGCGCTCGCCCGCGCAGACGGTGCGCAGCGGGCCCGACGACATGGCGTTCTGGCTGTACTCGTCCGGCTCCACCGGCAAGCCGAAGGGCACGGTGCATACCCATGGCAACCTGTTCCATACCGCGGACCTGTACGCACGCCAGGTACTTGGCATCCGCGAGGACGACGTGGTGTTCTCGGCGGCCAAGCTGTTCTTTGCCTACGGGCTGGGCAATGCGCTGACCTTCCCGATGTCGGTCGGCGCCACCACCGTGCTGATGGCCGAGCGGCCCACGCCGGCGGCGGTATTCAAGCGGCTGCGCGAGCAGCGTCCGACGATCTTCTGCGGCGTGCCGACGCTGTTCGCCGGCATGCTGGCCGCGCCCGACCTGCCGCCGCGCGCGGAAGTGTCGCTGCGCCTTTGCACCTCCGCCGGCGAGGCGCTGCCGCGCGATATCGGCGAACGCTTCCTGGCGCATTTCGGCTGCGACATCCTCGACGGCATCGGCTCCACCGAGATGCTGCATATCTTCCTGTCCAACCGGCCGGGCGACGTGCACTACGGCACCACCGGCAAGCCGGTGCCCGGCTATGAACTCAAGCTGCTGGACGAGCATGGCGAACCGTGCGCGCCCGGCGAGATCGGCGACCTCTACATCAAGGGCCCGAGCGCGGCGCTGATGTACTGGTGCAATCGCGACAAGACCCGCGACACATTCGTTGGCGAATGGACCCGCAGCGGCGACAAGTACCAGCGCGATGCCGACGGCTACTACACCTACGCCGGCCGCAGCGACGACATGCTCAAGGTGGGCGGCATCTACGTGTCGCCGTTCGAGGTCGAGGCCGCGCTGGCACAGCATCCGGCGGTGCTGGAGGCTGCGGTGATCGGCGTCGCCGATGCCGACGAACTGGTCAAGCCCAAGGCCTTCGTGGTGCTGCGGCCCGGCCAGCAATGGCATGACGGCATGGCGGCCGAGCTGCAGGCGTTTATCAAGTCGCGCCTGGCGCCGTACAAGTACCCGCGCCAGATCGAATGTGTAGCCGAACTGCCCAAGACCGCGACCGGCAAGATCCAGCGCTTCCGGCTGCGCCAGCGCGAAAACGCTGCGCGCGAAGTTGCGTGTGAAGCCGGGCAGCGGCCCGCGCAATGACCGCTTCCTGAACCGATGTCACAGAACAAGGTGCCCATGCAAAGCAGCCTGGTGGAAATCCCTTTCGACAACCGCCGTATCCGGATCGAATACCAGTGGCTGCGGCCCGAGTGCACGGAGCGCCCGCTGGTGGTGTTCCTGCATGAAGGATTGGGGTCGGTCAGCATGTGGCGCGATTTCCCGCGCGACTTTTGCGAGGCCGGCGACTACCGCGGGCTGGTGTTTTCACGCTACGGCTACGGCCGTTCCACGCCGCGCCCGCACGACGAGAAATGGCGCCCCGATTTCATGCACCGGCAGGCGCGCGAGGCACTGCCCGCGCTGTTCGATGCGCTCGACATCGGACCCGGCCGCACGCACGGCACGCCCTGGCTGCTGGGGCACAGCGACGGCGGCTCGATCGCGCTGATCTACGCTGCGAGCTTCCCGCTGGCGGTCGACGGCATCACCGTGCTGGCGCCGCATATCGTGGTGGAGGACCTGTCGGTAAGCAGCATCGCGGCCACGCGCGAAACCTACCTCGAAACCGACCTGCGCCAGCGGCTGGCGCGCCATCATGACGATGTCGATTCCGCCTTCTGGGGCTGGAACGATATCTGGCTCGACCCCGATTTCCGCCACTGGGACTTGCGCCCGCTGCTGTCCGGATTGCGGTGCCCGGTGCTGGCCGTGCAGGGCGAGGATGACGAGTACGGGACCATGGCGCAAATCGAGGGTATCCATCGATATGCCCCCCAGACCACGTTGCTTAAACTCGCGCGATGCGGGCATTCGCCACACCGCGATCAGCCTGGACCGTTGACGCACGCCGCGGTTCGGCATATAAATGCGAATACTTCATACCTAAAATAATTGGGCTTCGCGCCCGTTGCACGGGGTCCCGGGCTTCGCATGCACCCGTTTGCATGCCCGGTGCGGCCATGGCAAGGGCAGGGGGACCGGCAACGGTCCAGCGAGCCGCCGGCTTGACCACCAGGAGACATCATGCGTCGCTTCACCTCGCGCAGGCTCGCGCCTGCCTGCCTTGCCGTCGCCACCGTGTTTGCCATGGGCGGCGCTGCCGCCCAGCCGGCACCTGCCGCACCCGCGGCCACCGGCGGAAAGATCAAGGTCGGCTTCATGCTGCCGTACACCGGCACCTATGCGGCGCTGGGCACGGCCATCGAGAACGGCTTCCGCATGTATGTGACGCAGCAGGGCGGCAAGCTCGGCGGGCGCGAGGTCGAGTACTTCAAGGTCGACGATGAATCCGACCCCGCCAAGGCCCCGGAAAACGCCACCAAGCTGGTCAAGCGCGATCAGGTCGACGTGGTGGTCGGCACGGTCCACTCCGGCGTGCAGATGGGCATCGTCAAGGTGGCCAAGGAAAACAACACGCTGCTGATCATCCCCAATGCCGGCGCGGACGAAGCCACGGGACCGCTGTGCGGGCCGAATATCTTCCGCACCTCGTTCTCCAACTGGCAGCCGGGCTACGCGATGGGCCAGGTGCTGGGCGAGCGCGGCCTGAAGAAGGTGGTCACGCTGACCTGGAAGTACGCGGCCGGCGAGCAGTCGGTCAAGGGCTTCAAGGAGGCGTTCGAGTCCAAGGGCGGCAAGGTGGTGAAGGAACTGAGCCTGCCGTTCCCCAATGTCGAGTTCCAGGCGCTGATCACCGAAGTGGCTTCGCTCAAGCCCGATGCCGTATTCGTGTTCTTCGCCGGCGGCGGCGCGGTCAAGTTCGTCAAGGACTGGGCCGCGGCGGGGCTCAAGGACAAGATCCCGCTGTATGGCTCGGGCTTCCTCACCGACGGCACGCTGGAAGCGCAGGGCCCCGCCGCGCAGGGGCTGGAAACCACGCTGCACTACGCCGACGGCCTGACCAACCCGCGCGACAAGAATTTCAGGCTGGACTACGCCAAGGCCTACAAGCTGCAGCCCGATGTCTACGCGGTGCAGGGCTACGACGCGGCGCAACTGCTGGCGGCGGGGGCCAACGCGGTCAAGGGCGACATGACGCGCAAGGCCGACCTGTACAAGGCCATGGGCGCGGCCAGGATCGACAGCCCGCGCGGGACCTTTACGCTGTCGAAGGCGCATAACCCGGTGCAGGACTTCTACCTGCGCAAGGTGGAGGGGCGCGAGAACAAGGTCAGTGCGGTGGCGGTGAAGGCGTTGGCGGATCCGGCGCGCGGGTGCAGGTTGTGAGCTGTGGGCGCTTCCGTTGTTGCTGCTGGTTTTCTCCCCTCTCCCGCTTGCGGGAGAGGGGTGAGGGCGGGAGCATCAAAGGCTGACGCCCGTGGGTTAACACCGTTGGCCCCGCTTGATGTGGCACCTAGCTAGCCCACCCCTCACCCCAACCCTCTCCCTGAGGGGAGAGGGAGAACACCTTGCTTAGGCAAGCCCGGGCGGCTTGGGAGCACCCAAAACCATCGCCCTGTCTGTAACCCGCTGAAGCATCCCCCATGGACATCGTCTCCTTCCTGATCCAATGCCTGAACAGCGTGCAGTACGGCCTGCTGCTGTTCCTGGTGGCCAGCGGCCTGACGCTGATCTTCGGCATCATGGGCGTGATCAACCTGGCGCACGGCAGCTTCTACATGCTGGGCGCCTACCTGGCCTTCACGCTCGCCGGGCTGACCGGCAATCTGTTTATCGCCATCCCGCTCGGCATCGTGCTGGCGGTGGCGTTCGGCTACGTGCTGGAATGGGCCTTCTTCAGCTACCTGTACGAGCGCGACCACCTGCAGCAGGTGCTGATGACCTACGGCCTGATCCTGGTGTTCGAGGAGCTGCGCAGCATCCTGGTTGGCGACGATGTGCACGGCGTGCAGGTGCCGGCGCTGCTCGACGGCTCGCTGCCGATCGGCAACGACATGACGTACCCGGTGTACCGGCTCTTTATCTCCGCCGTGTGCCTGCTGGTGGCCGGGGCGATGTACTACGTGATCCGCCGCACGCGGCTGGGCATGATGATCCGCGCCGGCGCCACCAACCGCGAGATGGTGCAGTCGCTCGGCATCAATATCACGGTGCTGTACCGCTTCGTGTTTGCGCTGGGCGTGGCGCTGGCGGTGCTGGCCGGCATGATCGCGGCGCCGGTGTCGTCGGTCTATCCGGGCATGGGCTCGCAGGTGCTGATCGTCTGCTTCGTGGTGGTGGTGATCGGCGGCATCGGCTCGGTCAAGGGAGCGCTGGTGGCGTCGCTGCTGCTGGGTTTTGTCGATACCTTCGGCAAGGTGTTCTGGCAGGAGGCGGCCGGCGTGCTGATCTACCTGCTGATGGCGGTGATCCTGCTGTGGAAGCCGCAGGGGCTGTTCAAGGCGGGCTGACTTGACATCCTCAAGGGGCCTGGAGCTGAACACGCGAAACGTATTGCCGGCAAAGCGGAATGCGTCGCCCGAGCGCTTCAGGTCCCGGCCCTTGAGCGGCACCCAGCCGAGGGACTTGCGGCCGCGATAGCGCAGGTACGGCCGGCGGTGCTGGCTACGCGACTTGGCGTACTGCTCGCAAACCGCGTTGATGGTGCCGGAATGGATGCGCAGTTCCTTGCTAGTGCCGGTCGTCAATCGTTCAGGTCGAAACCCGTGAGCCATTTCTTGCCCCACTTGAGTGCCTGCTTCTGCGTGTCGTTGCAGAAGTTCCAGACGTAGTTCACCGCGCGGCTCTGCTGATTGAGCAGGCCGTTCAGCGACTTCACCCGGTAGCGATAGACCAGAAGCATGCCGGTCATTCTAAATTGGAAGTGCTTGCTGCCGGCGGCACTCCTTTCACTCCCCGCCCTGAAGGGCGGGGTTTCTCGGAGCAAGTCTGATGAATCCGACGACATTGCCGGCGCGTGCCGGCGCATCTGCACGGCGCCATGGCGCCATAGCGGCCACGCTGGGCTGGCTCGTGGCGTTCGCGGTGCTGGCGGCGCTGCCGCTGCTGCTGACCGCGGACAGCCACAAGTTCTATATCGAGCTGCTCAGCAAGGTGATGATCATGGCGATCTTCGCGCTGTCGCTGCAGCTTCTGATCGGCTATACCGGGCTCGTCAGCCTGGGGCATGCGGCGTACTTCGCCATGGCCGCCTACGCCACCGCGATGCTGGCGCCCGAGTCCGGCCCCGGCAACGGCTGGTTGCTGCTGGCCGGCGCGCTGGGGGCCTCGGCCGCGCTGGCGCTGGTGGTGGGCGCGCTGGTGCTGCGCACGCGCGGCATCTATTTCATCATGGTGACGCTGGCGTTCGCGCAGATGGTGTACTTCGTCTTCCATGACACCAAGGTCGCCGGCGGCAGCGACGGCACCTATATCTACTTCCGCCCGGAATTCCCGGTGCCGGGCGAGCGCCTGCTGACGGTCAACGATCCCACCCATTTCTACTGGCTGGTATGGCTGGGGCTGCTGGCCACGGTGGGGGTGCTGGCGCTGGTGCTGCGCTCGCGCTTCGGGCATGCGCTGGTGGGCATCCGCCATAACGAGCAGCGCATGCGCGCGGCCGGCTACGCCACCTACCGCTACCAGCTCGGCGCCTTTGTCGCGGGCGGGCTGCTGGCCGGGGTGGCGGGCTTTCTGTATGCGATCCAGTTCGGCTTCGTCAATCCGGAGATCGCGTCATGGCACCAGTCGGGCAATGCCATGCTGATGGTGATCCTGGGTGGCGTCGGCAGCCTGGCCGGCGCGGTGCTGGGCGCGTTTTCGTTCGTGCTGCTGGCCGAGTGGTTCAGCACGCTGACCAAGCACTGGCAGCTGCTGATGGGCGGCTTCATCATCGTCGCGGTGGCGCTGCTGCCGCGTGGGCTGGTCAGCCTGCCGGCGGTGCTGCGGCACGGACGCCGCGGCCGGCGCAATGGCAATGCGGGGGCCGAAGCCGATGAGGCGGCCGCCGCCCAGTCCGATGGACAGCGCTCAAGCAATACGGAGGCCGCATGAATCCCGCCGGAATCCCGATCCTTGAGGCGCAGCAGCTCACGCGCCGCTTCGGCGGCCTGACCGCGGTGGCGAATGTCGACCTGTCGCTGTCGCTGCACGAGATCCACGCTGTGATCGGCACCAACGGCGCCGGCAAGTCCACACTGATCAACATGCTCTCCGGCGAGCTGCCGCCATCGTCCGGGCGCCTGCGCCTGAAGGGCGAGGACGTCACCGGCTGGTCGCAGCCGCGGCTGGCGCGCCATGGGGTGGGGCGCAGCTACCAGCGCAACAATATCTTCTTGCCGCTGACCGTGCGCGAGAACTGCCGGCTGGCCGCGCAATCGCGCGCGCAGAAGGCGTGGCGGCTGTGGGAAAGCGCACAGGCTTGCCGCACCAGCGCCACGCTGGCCGACGAAGCACTGGAGCGCGCCGGCCTGGCGCCGCTGGCCGACCGGCTCGCAAGCGACCTGGCGCACGGCCAGAAGCGCCAGCTCGAGGTGGCGATGTGCCTGGCGACGCAACCGGTGGCGCTGCTGCTGGACGAGCCGCTGGCCGGCATGGGCGCGGAAGAGTCGGCGCGGATGCTGGCGCTGCTGCGCGGCCTGCGCGAGGGGCATGCCATCCTGCTGGTCGAGCACGATATGGACGCGGTGTTCTCCGTCGCCGACCGCATCACCGTGATGGTCAACGGCGCGGTGATTGCCACCGGCAGCCCGGAGGCGATCCGGGCCAACCATGAAGTCCAGGTCGCCTACCTGGGCGAAGAAGACCACGAGGCCGCATGAGTACGCCGATGAGTACGCCGATGAGCACGCCGATGATCGAAGCCAACGGCATCCACGCCTGGTATGGCTCCAGCCATGTGCTGCGCGGCATCGATTTCACCGTGGGCGTGGGCGAGACGGTGGGGCTGCTGGGCCGCAACGGCATGGGCAAGAGCACGCTGTTGCGCACGCTGCTGGGCCATGTACGCCAGCGCCAGGGCCGGATCACCGTGGCCGGGCACGATGTCTCGCGCGCGCAGCCGTTCGAGGTGGCGCGGCTGGGCGTGGCCTATGTGCCGGAAGGGCGCGGCATCTTCCCCAGCCTGTCGGTTCGGGAAAACCTGCTGATGGCCGCGCGCGAGGGCTGCAACGGCCGCATCGACTGGGACGAAGCCCGCGTCCTCGACCTGTTCCCGCGGCTGAAGGAGCGGCTGACCCATGGCGGCCAGCAGCTCTCGGGCGGCGAGCAGCAGATGTTGTCCATCGGCCGCGCGCTGATGACCAATCCCGACTGCCTGGTGCTGGACGAAGCCACCGAAGGGCTGGCGCCGCGCATCGTGCGCGAGATCTGGGAAGTCATCGCCACCGTGCGTGGCACCGGCATCGCCTCGGTGGTGGTCGACCGCAATTTCCGCTCCGTGCTGGCACATGCCGATCGCGCCGTGGTGCTGGAGAAGGGCCGGGTAGTGCTGGCGGGTCCGGCGGCGGATCTTGCCGGCAAGCCCGAGGCGCTCGACCGCTACCTCGGCGTCTGATCAACAAAAGCGCCGGATGAGGCGCTTTTGTTGCCCTGCCACAACGCTACTTGCGGGCGCAAGGTCACGCTGTTTTGCTACGCCAGGGCTTGACCATCCTCTGCTTCCCTCCCATGCTTGCGAAGTCACGAAAGCGGCATCCCATTCTTCCGCAGTGGTCGATCACGGTCAGTTCCTCTAAAATGGCGCCCGATTGTGCAATGCAATAGAACCGCCAGAAAAAACCGGAAACGGACGCGGCGGCCCGCTCCAGGTCCCTATCTGCACGCGACGGGGCCACGGGCCGCGCCAGAGCCAACAAACTGCCGGCGAGCCGGTCGAGCAGACCCAACTTCATGACCCAAGCCACCACCACCAGCCATTATTTCGTCGAAAGCCCCAGTACCCGCGCCCTGGTGCTCGGCGCGGTCGGTGTCGTGTTCGGCGACATCGGCACCAGTCCGCTGTACGCCCTGAAGGAGTGCTTCAGCAAGGAACACGGCATCGCGTTCAGCCCCGACGCCGTGCTGGGCGTCATCTCGATGCTGTTCTGGGCCATGATCATCGTGGTCTCGATCAAGTACGTGGTATTCGTGATGCGCGCCGACAATGACGGCGAAGGCGGGGTGCTGGCGCTGATGGCGCTGGTGCTGCGCACCGTGGCGCAACGCTCGGGCAAGGCCAAGGTGCTGATGATGCTCGGCATCTTCGGTGCCTGCATGTTCTATGGCGATGCGGTCATCACGCCGGCCATCTCGGTGCTGTCGGCGGTGGAGGGCCTGGAGATCGCCGCGCCCCAGCTTTCCAGATTCGTGATACCGATCACGCTGGTGATCCTGGCCGCGCTGTTCCTGATCCAGCGCCACGGCACCGCCGCGGTGGGCAAGCTGTTCGGGCCGATCATGACGGCGTGGTTCGTGGCGCTGGGCGCGCTCGGCATCTTCAACCTGGTCCAGGCGCCTGAGATCCTGAAGGCGGTCAATCCTTACTACGCCATCAACTTCCTGGTTGAGCATGCACTGCAGGCCTTTATCGTGCTGGGCTCGGTGTTCCTGGTGCTGACCGGGGCCGAGGCGCTGTACGTCGACATGGGCCACTTCGGCGCGCGCCCGATCCGCATCGGCTGGTTCGTGCTGGTGATGCCGTGCCTGATGCTGAACTACTTCGGCCAGGGCGCGATGCTGATGAACAACCCCGCCGGCGCAGTGAACCCGTTCTTCCTGATGGTGCCCGAGCCCCTGCTGATTCCGATGGTCCTGCTGGCCACCTGCGCCACCGTGATCGCCTCGCAGGCGGTCATCTCCGGTGCCTTCTCGCTGACCAGCCAGGCGATCCAGCTGGGCTTCGTGCCGCGCATGCGCGTGCGCTACACCTCGGCGGCGGAGATCGGCCAGATCTACCTGCCGGTGGTCAACTGGCTGCTGCTGGTGCTGGTGATCGGCGTGGTGATCTCGTTCAAGAAGTCAGAGAACCTGGCCGCGGCCTACGGCATCGCCGTGACCACCACCATGGTCATCACCACCCTCCTGGCGGCGGTGTGCATGCGCAACGTGTGGAAGTGGAACCCCGCGCTGGTGGCGGTGCTCAGCTTTGCTTTTATCCTGATTGACCTGTCGTTCTTCGCGGCCAACCTGCTCAAGATCGCCGAGGGCGGCTGGTTCCCGCTGCTGCTGGGCACCGCCGCGTTCTTCATGCTGATGACCTGGTACAGCGGCCGCAAGCTGCTGCGCGCACGCAGCCTGGAAGACGGCATTCCGCTCGAGCCCTTTATCGCCGGCCTGCTGGCGCATCCGCCGCACCGCGTCGAGGGCACCGCGGTGTTCCTGACCGGCAATACCGATTCGGTGCCGGTGTCGCTGCTGCACAACCTGAAGCACAACCGCGTGCTGCATGAGCGCGTGGTGTTCCTGCACTTCATCACGCGCGACGTGCCATACGTGGACGACGAGCATCGCCTGAGCTGCAAGGACCTGGGCGGCGGCGTGTTTATCCTGAAATCGGAATACGGCTTCAAGGAAACGCCTGACGTGCAGAAGGTGCTGGACCTGGCCGACCGCAGGCTCAACATGCACTTCGAGCTGATGGAGACCTCGTTCTTTATCGCGCGCGAATCGGTGATCCCGTCCAAGCTGCCGGGCATGCCGATGTGGCGCGAGAGCCTGTTTGCGTGGATGCATCAGAACGGCGCCAAGCCGTCGGACTTCTTCCAGATCCCGGCCAACCGGGTGGTGGAGCTGGGCACCAAGGTCGAGATCTGAGCCAGGCGGGCCAGGTGCCCGCGGCCATGGATGCGGACCCCCGGGTGTGCGCCGTCTGGCGACCCCGGGGGTTTTTGTTTTGCCCACGCCCCGGCGCTTATGCCACGCCTATGCCGCCACCGGGGCGCTAGTCCCGGAAAGTTGACCGCCGCGACGCCGACCCGGGACACCGGCCTCATGCGCCCGACCGTCCCCCGCCAGACAATGCAACCCTCACCTTGTCACTGACCGCCTTCGCGGCGGTTCCTTCCAGAAGGAGTCCGTGCCATGCGCCCGTTGCAGCAGTGGTCTCGCCAGTCCAGCCGGTATGCCGACGATGTCCGTCGCGTGCTGCCGCTGCGACGCGCGCTGCCGCCGTGGCTGCAATGGTTCCTGCGCCACCGCGTGGCACGCACCGGCGCGGCGTTGCTGCCGCCGGCGCTCCTGCTGCTCTACGTCTTCTGTCATTCACATGCGAACTGGGAATCGTGCCTCGCCTCCCTGCGTGAGCTGGATCACGATCACGGCGCGCCGGCGCGCGAGCTGGGACGCGCGTTGTCGCTGGCGCGCTCCCTGCGCGGACGCCAGGGACCGGATGCGGCTGCCTGGCACGCCGCGGTGCGGCTGGCCGCCGACGTCATGTCGGCGCGCCTGGCGGCACTCCGGCACAGTCCGGCGCGGCTGCTGCCGTCGCTGGCGCCGCTGTTCGCCATGCTCGGATGGCTGCACTGACCCCAGAGCGGTTCGTTCTCCGCATCCAGACCCATTGGTCAAGGAGTCAGGCGCCGCCGCTGCCGTGATGGGATGGCAGGCGGCTCGCGCCAGGCAACGGCTTGCACGGCAGAGGCGATCCCGTGCGGTCCGTGCTGTTCCCGTAGCCGATCGCCTGCATGAGGAAACGCCGACGCGGCCATGCCGCCGGTCGTCCCTGTTGGAGATAGCAATGCACAAGATGTTTGCCAAGACCCTGCTTGCCGCCGCCGCACTTGCCGCCGGGCTGAGCCAGACTGCCCACGCCGGTGTGGCCGACGAAGCCACCCGGGCCACTGCCGCGCACACCCGCTCCGGGCAGCGCGACGCCTTCACCGACGGCGCGCGCGGGCCCGCTTCCGAGGCCACGATGCTGCCCGTGGTGGCGCGTCAGGGCATGTCCGTGTGCGCGGTCCGTGGCTTTGATCCGTACCGGGACGGCATGCGCACGCGCGACGCCGTTGCTGACGGCGCCCGCATCAGTTCACGCGACGGCTTTACCGAGGGCGCGCGCACCGATGCCCGCGAGCGCGGAGAGTGCCTGTCCTGAGCAGGGCAGGGCAGCGCAGCGGTTCGGCGGGGCCGCTCCGTTGTCCTTTTTTGACTAAGCTAGGGAAGTCACGCGGCGCGCCTGCCGTTGCGGCACGCAGTCCCAGCCCGCATGGCCCCCACATGCCGATGTTCAAGCAGCAGATCCGCCTGTGCACCAGCTGTGATGGCGTTCGCCTTGCCTACGCCATCACGGGCAGCGGCGCGCCGCTGGTCAAGGCAGCCAACTGGATGAGCCATCTCGAATTCGATGTGGGCAGTCCGGTGTGGAGCCATATGATCATGGCGCTGTCGGCCACGCATATGCTGATCCGCTATGACGAGCGCGGCTGCGGCCTTTCCGATCGCGATATCGAAGACCTGTCCTTCGACGCCTGGCTGCGCGACCTGGAAACCATCGTCGACGCCACCGGGGTCGAGCACTTCCCATTGCTGGGTATCTCGCAGGGCGCCTCGCTCGCCGTGGCCTACGCGGTCGCGCATCCGGAGCGCGTCAGCCACCTGGTGCTGCACGGCGGCTACGCGCGCGGGCGGCTGAAGCGCGACAACCTGAGCGCGCAACTGCGCGAAGAGGCCGAGCTGATGAACCGGCTCGCCGAGCTCGGCTGGGGCCAGGAAAATCCCGCCTTCCGCCAGTTCTTCACCACGCAGTTCATTCCCGGCGGCAGCGCCGAGCAGCACGCCTGGTTCAACGAACTCGAGCGGGTCTCCACCTCGCCGCTGAATGCCGCGCGCTTTATGCGCGTCTTCAACGAGATCGACGTGGTGGCGCTGCTGCCCAGGGTATCGTGTCCCACGTTGGTGCTGCATGCGGTGCGCGATGCGCGCGTGCCGTTCGACGAGGGGCGCCTGATTGCCAGCGAGATTCCGGGCGCGCGCTTCGTGCCGCTGGAAAGCGGCAATCACCTGCTGCTGGAAACCGAGCCGGCGTGGCGCCGCTGGCTGGACGAGGTGCGCGCCTTCCTGCCGGCGGCGGAGAAGGTACGCGATCCCGCCTTCACCGCGCTGACGCGGCGCGAGCGCGATATCGTCGAACTGATCGCGCAGGGCCGCGACAACGCCCAGATCGCCGCCCACCTGGACCTGTGCGAGAAGACCGTGCGCAACCACATCACCAGCATCTTCGCCAAGCTGGAAGTGGAAAACCGCGCGCAGGCGATCGTGCTGGCGCGCAAGGCGGGCTTCGACCGCGCCGGCGCCTGAATCCCGACGGGCGGCTGTGACGCGGCCGATACCTGCCAGCGTCCGATTGTTCCGCTATACGACCCCTTGAAATCCTGGCGGGGCAGCACTAATTATGGATTGCCCAGTCGTCGCGGCAACGCGGCGCTGCGTGTTTCCGTTGGTTTGCAGCGGCCTCGCAGCAGATCAGGTGCATGACATCAGGGTCCTGCGGTTTCCCCGCTGCATAGAAGGAGGATCTAACCATGAGTGACTTCTTTTTCGGGACTGACCCGTTCAGTGAATTCGACCGGATGCAACGGCAGATGGCGAATCTCTTCGGCGGGTTTCCAACCAGCCTGCGCTCCGGACGTTTCGGGGCGTTCCCTCCGCTGAATATCGGCACGACCGATGATTCGATCGAGATCGTGGTGTTCGCGCCCGGCATCAAGCTGGACCAGCTCGACGTATCGATCGACAAGGGCCTGCTGACCATCAGTGGGGAGCGTGCCCAGTTGCAGCCAGAAGGCGAAGCCGAGGTGCGGCCCTATGCGCAGGAGCGCTTCTCAGGCAGCTTCCGCCGCGTGATCGAGCTGCCGCAGTCGGCCGATCCCGACAAGGTGCAGGCACGCTACACCAATGGCTGCCTGTCGATCAGCGTAGGCAAGCGCGAGGCGTCGCGTCCCCGCGCCATCACCGTCAGCTAACGTGAGGAGGAAGCCATGAGCGATTCGAACCAGGTTGTCCAGCGCGACCAGAATACAAGCGGCCAAGGTGACCAGGGCGCCGTCGCGCAACGTCGCGAGGAAAACCAGGCCATGACGCTGGTGCCCGCGGTCGATATCTACGAGACTTCCGCCGGGGTCACGCTGTGGGCGGACCTGCCCGGCGTGCCGCGCGAGAACCTCGAGGTCAACGTGCACGACAGCAGCCTGCGCATCGAAGGCGAAGCCGTCGTGCCGACGCCCGCGAGCCTGCGCGTGCAGCATGCCGAGATCCGGCAGCCGCGCTATGCGCGTACGTTTACGCTCAGCCCGGATCTCGATGCATCGCGCATCGAGGCCAACTTGCAGGACGGCGTGCTGAAGCTGACGATCCCGCGCAGGGAAGAAGCGCGGCCGCGGCGGATTGAGGTGTCGGCCGGCTGAGGCTGCGCGCGTGCCTGGTGCCTGGGCGCGCTGCGGGTGTGCTCCCCTCTCCCGCTTGCGGGAGAGGGGCAGGGGGTGAGGGCAGGCGGGTCAAAGCTGACGTCCGTGGGTTTACACCGTTGGCCCCGCTTGATGTGGCTCCTAGCTAAACCACCCCTCACCCCAACCCTCTCCCCCTGAGGACCCTGAGGGGAGAGGGAGAACACCTTGCTTAGGCTAGCTCGGGCGGCTTTGGTGCACCCTCATCCCTGATTCACCAACGTCCTCGCCTCCGTCACGTGCGCGCGATACGCCTCGAAGATGCGCCGCAGCGACGCCTCCATCCCTATCCTCGGTTCCCACGCCAGCTCTTCGATCGTGTTGCCGATCTTCGGCACACGGTGCTGCACGTCCTGGTAGCCCTTGCCGTAGAAGTCGCCCGACGAGGTCTCGATGATCCGCGTCTTGCGTGCTTCCTCCGCGTATTCCGGATAGTCGGCCGCCATTCTGAGCATCATCTCGGCCAGCTCGCGCACCGAGTGGATATTGCCTGGGTTGCCGATGTTGTAGATCTTGCCGGTGGCCACGCCGTTGGGGTTTTCGATGATGCGCATCAGCGCGCTGATGCCGTCGGCGATATCGGCAAAGGCCCGCTGCTGCGCGCCGCCGTCGACCAGCTTGATCGGCTCGCCGCGCACGATATGGCCGAGGAACT
>NZ_JBEFLI010000032.1:0-76626 GCF_040578825.1 Cupriavidus necator
CACCCACCCTCCCGCCTACAGCCCCACGCCTGCCTGCGGGGCCGGCCTCGAAGTCCGCACCGAGGTCCTCGGCGCCGGCCACGTGCAGCGCGCGCTGGACGCCGCCGCGCAGCAGGGCGACACCAGCCTGCAGCAGCTTGTCACGGAATTCGCGTGGGGCACGGTCTGGATCCGCGAGGGGCTGGACCGCAAGCAGCGCAGCCTGGCCACGGTGTCGATGCTGATCGCGCTGAACCGTCCGCAGGAGCTGGCCGGACACCTGCGCGGCGCCCTGGCCAACGGCGTCACGCCGCAGGAACTGCGCGAGCTGATGGTGCACAGCGCGGTCTACTGCGGCTTCCCCGCGGCGCTGGACGCGAGCCGCAAGCTGACCGAGGTGCTCGACGCCGCCAAGGGCTAGCGGACAAGGGAGGCAAGGGGGCAAGCGGGCTGGTGTGACGCGACGCGCGTCCGACGATACAGAAAAGCCTGACGGCCGCTCAGATTCTGCTGCGCCTGCGCAGCGAGGATTCGGCGCTTCAGGATCCGCCGCGCCCCTTAACCTTGACAGCGAACCAAGCTGTCAAGGAGCCCCAATTGCATCACGCGCTGATCGTCGACGAGCCTTCAACGTACCGCACCACGCTTTGCGACCAGCTTGCGGCTGAACTGGACACCCCCCGCGTGCTGGAAACCGACGGCGTGGGCGAGGCCTTCATGCTGGTTCGCGAACACCGGCCGGCGCTGGTGCTGGTTGACGCCGAGCACTTCGGCAATCCCGGCATCGACTTCGTGCGGCGCGTCTCGGCCACCTTCCCCGCGGTGCACGTGCTGGTGCTGGCCGCCACCGATGGCACCCCGGCGCCGGTGCGTGCGCTGCGCGCAGGCGCGCACGGCTTTGTCGCCAAGCAGCGCGGCCTGCCGGAGGTGTTGCAGGCCGTGCGCGGCGTGCTCAGCGGCTACCTGATGTTTCCCATGCATACGCTGGAGGCCGCGCGCCGCCTGGGGCAGGGCCAGGATGCCGGACTATCGCGGCTCAGCAACCGCGAGGTCACGATCCTGCAGTACCTTGCACGCGGCCATTCCAACAAGGCGATCGCCGCCGAGCTGCTGATCAGCAGCAAGACCGTCAGCACGCACAAGGCCAATATCATGGCCAAGCTCAATGTCGGCTCGCTGGTCGAGATGGTGGACTACGCGCGCCGGCATCAGATGGTGTGGTGAGTTGGTGTGGTGAGTTCGGCCGGAGCTCGCCCTCCCTGCGTGCAGGTCGCATCGGAGGTGACTGGTGCCGCGCGCTTGCCATCGGGTTTGCCGCGCCGTCGCACCAACACGGGTAGACTGTGGGCGTGTACGACGAATGTGACCCATCCGCTCGATGCCCCTGTCCCTGACCGCTGCAATCCGCGCAAACCGCGCTCCCTCCGCAGCCGCGGCTGCCCGAAAACCTTTCCTTTTGGCTGTGCGCAATGTCGGTGCTGCCGCGCTGGTCTGCGTGGCTGCCGCGCTGGCGCCATCCGCGTTCGCACAGCTGCCACCGGCGTCTGCCCCGCAAGCGTCGGCGCCGCAGCCGGCCCCGCCAGGGCCGCTCTGGTTCGCGAAGGGGCGGCCCGTGCCTGAAGCGCGCCAGGCCGTAGAGGCGCTTGCGGGCGTTGCCACCGACGGACTCGACCCCCACGACTATGATGCCGAGGCGCTGCGCCAGGCGGTGTCTCAGGCCGCGAGCGGCCCGCCCCTCGCGCCCGACGCTGCGGCACGGCTGGATGCTGCGCTGACCGCGGCAATGGAGCGGATGCTGTCCGACCTGCATGCCGGCCGCGTCAACCCGCGCGCCGTGCATGCCAATTTCTCCCCGCATACCGACCGTCCCTTCGATGCCGCCACATGGCTGCGCGATGCCGTCACGCAGCACCGGCTGCCCGGTGCCATCAAGCAGGCCGCGCCTTCGTTCCCGCTGTATGGGACGCTGCGCCAGACGCTGGCCCGCTATCGCGACATCGAGAAGCAGCCGGTCTGGTCAAAGCCACTGCCGCCGCTGCCGGGCCGCAAGCTCACGCCCGGCCAGTCCTGGGATGGCACTGCGGCACTGGCCGCACGCCTGGTGGCATTGGGCGACCTGCCAGCGGGCACGCAGGCGCCGGCGCGCTACGAAGGCGCGCTGGTTGCCGGGGTCAAGGCGTTCCAGTCGCGGCACGGACTGCAGCCCGACGGCGTGATCGGGCAGGGCACGCTGGCGCAGCTCAATGTGCCGATCGCCAGCCGTGTGCGGCAGATCGAACTAACCATGGAGCGCCTGCGCTGGACACCGCTGGACGGGCCCCGCATGATCGTCGTCAATGTGCCGGAGTTCATGCTGCGCGCCTATGAAGTGCGCGACGGCAAACTCGACATCAAGCTGGAGATGAAGGTTATCGTCGGCAAGGCGCTGGACACGCGCACGCCCTTGTTTGCCGAAGACATGCGCTTTATCGAATTCAGCCCGTACTGGAACGTACCGCCGTCGATTGCCAAGCGCGAAACCATCCCGCGCCTGCGCAGCGATCCGGCGTATTTCAACCGGCAGGGGCTGGAGTTTGTCACCGGTGACGGCAAGGCGGTGACGACGCTGTCGGAGGAGAACCTCGACGCCGTGCTCAATGGCCGGATGCGCATCCGCCAGCGGCCCGGGCCGATGAATGCGCTGGGAGATATCAAGTTCATGTTCCCCAACAACGAGAACATCTACCTGCACCACACGCCGTCGCCGCAGCTCTTCAAGCGCGACCGGCGCGACTTCAGCCACGGCTGCATTCGCGTCGAATCGCCGGTGGCACTCGCACAGTTTGTGATGCACGACATGCCCGAGTGGACCGAAGCGCGCATCCGCGAAGCGATGGCGAAGGGCAAGTCGACCACAGTGCGCCTGCAAGAACCCCTGCCGGTGGTATTGGCTTATGGCACGGCCATCGCGAGAGCCGATGGTCGTGTATCCTTTCTGCCTGACCTCTACGGTCACGATAAATTGTTGGACAAGGCGCTGCGGCAACGCCCCGCGCGCCCCACGCCGCCACCTATGGCACGCGCTTCAGGTACCACCCCGTGAGGCGCCACTAGCACTTTCAGAGGACGCATTCATGACTGACGCGACGCGCAAGGCACGCCGCCGCTTTCTACATACCACCGGCACGCTGGCACTCGCCGCGGGCCTGATGCCGCTGGCGCCGCGCAAGGCGCTGGCTGGCCTGGCAAGCTTGCCGGACGCGCGCAAGCTGGCTTTCGACCATACCCATACCGGCGAGCATATTTCGCTGGTCTACGCCGTCGGCGACCGTTTCCTGCCCGACGCGCTGACGTCGCTCAACGGATTTTTGCGCGATCACTATTCGGGCCAGGTTGGCGTGATGGATCCGCAGCTTTTTGAAGTGCTGTTCCGGGTGCGCCGCGAACTCGCCACCGACAAGCCGTTCCAGGTTATCTCGGGATACCGCAGCCCCGCAACCAATTCGCGCCTGCGTACTTCGCGCGGCGGCGGCGTAGCCAGGCACAGCCTCCATATGGACGGCAAGGCTATCGATATCCGAGTGCCAGGCGTTCCGCTTGCCGATGTGCGCGACGCGGCCAAGACATTGCAGGCCGGTGGTGTGGGGTTCTACCAGGGCGACCAGTTCGTCCATCTCGATACCGGGCGCGTGCGCTACTGGTAAGACTGGTCTGGCGGGGTGAGAAAGGCCATGCCTTTCGACCGATGACGCACAAGGCTGCGATGCTCACGGCCCTCACCCTGGCCCTCTTCCGCAAGGCGGGGAAGGGGACCTGCGAGCGGGTCTTCAAATTCGTCGCCATGAAAAGGCGACGCCGGTCCCTACGGTAATCCTCCGGGCAGTGTAAGCCCCCGATTTTCGGCATTCTCGGCGAGTGCCGCCGCCGCGGTTTTAACTTCTCCCCACTGCATAGCTTCGACCACCATCCCGCGTTCTGCGCTTTTTTCTCAACCAACTCATATATATGAGTTGGTTGACATGCATCATTCCGTCTCCTATGCTGATTTCACCGACGACCCACAGCGAGGAGACAACAATGATTCATGTAGTGCTGCACGACGCGAAGGACACGGTGGCGGTGGCCGTGGTGGAGGGGATCCAGCCCGGCACCACGCTCAACGCCTGGATCATGGATGAAGACAAGATCATCAACGTGACGGCACTGCAGCCGATCCCGATCGGGCACAAGGTGGCGTTGCGCGACATGGCGCCCAACGACACGGTCTACAAGTACGGCATCGACATCGGCAAGGTGGTGGCGCCGATCAAGGCGGGTGAGCACGCCCACGTGCACAACATCAAGACCAAGCGCTGGTAAGCCTGGCGCGCGCTTCCTCTCATCTCCCCACCACATACCCGAGACTCAAGCCATGTCCGTGATCGATCAAAACACCACCTTCTGGGGCTACCGCCGCGACAACGGTCGCGTCGGTGTGCGCAACCACGTCATCATCCTGCCGCTGGACGACCTGTCCAATGCCGCCGCCGAAGCCGTTGCCGCCGCCATCAAGGGCACCATGGCGATCCCGCACCCGTACGGCCGCCTGCAGTTCGGGCCCGACCTCGACCTGCATTTCCGCACGCTGATCGGTGCGGGCAGCAATCCCAATGTCGCCGCCGTGGTGGTGATCGGCATCGAAGACGGCTGGACCAGGCAGGTCGTAGACGGCATTGCAAAGACCGGCAAGCCGGTGGTCGGCTTCGGCATCGAAGGCCATGGCGACCACGACACCATCATGCGTGCGTCGAAGGCGGCGAAGGAGTACGTGCAGTACGCCACGGCGCTGCACCGTGTGGCGTGCCCGATCAACGAGCTGTGGGTATCGACCAAGTGCGGCGAGTCGGATACCACCTCGGGCTGCGGCGCCAACCCCACCGTCGGCAATGCCTTCGACAAGCTCCATCCGCTCGGTACCACGCTGGTATTCGGCGAAACCTCCGAGCTGACCGGTGGCGAGCATATCGTCGCAGCGCGCTGCGCCAACGACGAGGTGCGCCACCAGTTCATGGCGATGTTCGAGCGCTACCAGGGCATGATCGACCGCTGGAAGACTTCGGACCTGTCCGAGTCGCAGCCGACCAAGGGCAATATCGCCGGCGGCCTGACCACCATCGAAGAGAAGGCGCTCGGCAATATCCAGAAGATCGGCAAGACATGCACGGTCGACGGCGTGCTGGACAAGGCCGAGGAGCCGACCCATCCGGGACTGTGGTTCATGGATTCGTCGTCGGCCGCGGCCGAGATGGTGACGCTGTGCGCGGCTGCAGGGTATGTGGTGCATTTCTTCCCCACCGGGCAGGGCAACGTGATCGGCAACCCGATCGTGCCGGTGATCAAGCTGTGCGCCAACCCGCGTACGGTGCGGCTGATGAGCGAGCACATGGATGTCGATTGCTCCGGCCTGCTGCAACGCGAGCTGACGCTGGAGCAGACCGGCGACAAGCTGCTCGAGTGCATGCTGGCCACCGTCAACGGCCGCTGGACCGCGGCGGAGGCGCTGGGCCACCGCGAGTTCGTGCTGACCCGCATCCACGAGTCGGCATGATGAAGCGCATCTGCATCAGCGAATTCATGGACGCCGCCGCGGTGCAGGCGCTGCGCCCGGGCTTCGAGCTTCAGTATGAGCCGGCCTGGGTGGAGCGCCGCGCCGACCTGCTCGGGGCGCTGCCCGGCGCGCACGCGCTGATCGTGCGCAACCGCACCCGGGTCGACGCGGCGCTGCTGCAGAGCGCGCCATCGCTGCGCGTGGTCGGCCGGCTCGGGGTCGGGCTCGACAATATCGATGTCGAGGCCTGCCGCGCGCGCGGCATCCGCGTAATCCCCGCCGCCGGCGCCAACGCGCGCTCGGTGGCCGAGTATGTGGTCACCACCGCCGCGGTGCTGCTACGCGGCGCTTATGTCAGCAGCGCTGACGTCGCCGCCGGCCAGTGGCCGCGTGCGCGTTTGTCGGAGGGCAGGGAGGCGCTCGGCAAGACACTGGGGCTGGTCGGCTTCGGCGACATCGGCAGGCAGGCGGCGGCGCTGGCGCAGGCCTTCGGCATGGAGGCGGTGGCGTGCGATCCGATGCTCGCGCCGGACGACCCGGTGTGGGCGCGGACCGGCGTGCGCAGTGTCCCGCTCGACACGCTGCTGGCGCAGGCCGATGCAGTGAGCCTGCATGTGCCGCTGGTCGCCGCTACCCGGCACCTGATCGACGCGCAGCGGATCGCTGGCATGAAACCGCAAGCCGTGCTGATCAACACCGCGCGCGGCGGCGTGGTCGACGAGGCCGCGCTGGCGCAGGCGCTTCGCGACGGGCATCTGGCCGGCGCTGCGCTCGATGTCTTCGAGCGCGAACCGCTGCCGCCAGACAGCGTGCTTGCGGGCGTGCCCAACCTGATCCTGACCCCGCATATCGGCGGCGTGACGCGCGAGGCCAATGCGCGGGTCTCGATGATGATCGCGCAGCAAGTGCGCCAGACGCTGGAGGCCCTGTGATAAGCCGCGTGCCGAGGGAAGAACTGGAGCGGCTGGCCAAGGCCGCACTGCGCCGCGCCGGGGCCAGCGAACTGCAGGCCGGCGCGACGGCCGCCGCACTGGCAACAGCCGATGCGCACGGACTGGCGTCGCACGGTGTGTCGCGTGTGCCGATGTATGTGGCGCATCTGCATGCGGATCGTGTCGACGGGCATGCAAAGCCCGCGGTGCGTGCCGGCAAGGCGAGTGCCGCATTGGTCGATGCCGGCTGCGGTTTCGCCTTCCCTGCATGCGACCTGGCGATCGACGAAGCGATGCGGCGCGCCAGGGATACCGGCGTGGGCGTCGCGGCGGTTACCAACAGCCACCACTTCGGCGCCGCGGCGCTGCCGCTCGACGCGGTCGCGCGCGCCGGCATGGTGGGCATTGCGATGGGCAACTCGCCTGCCGCGATGCCGGCATGGGGCGGACGGCGCCCGCTGTTCGGCACTAATCCCATTGCGGCGGTGTTTCCGCGCCGCGGCCACGCGCCGGTGGTGATCGACCTGTCGCTGTCTGAAGTGGCGCGCGGCAAGATCATGGTGGCCGCGCAGCAAGGCAAGCCGATCCCGCTGGGCTGGGGCCTGGACGAGGCCGGCCAGCCCACCACCGATGCGCAGGCCGCGCTGCGCGGCTCGATGCTGCCGGCAGGCGGCGTCAAGGGTGCGATGCTCGCGCTGATGGTGGAGCTGCTGGTGACCTCGCTGGCGGGTGCGCAGTTCGGTGCCGAGGCCGACTCGTTCTTCACCGCCGCCGGCAACCGCCCGCGCATCGGCCAGCTCTTCATGGTGCTGGACCCTGGCGCCTTCGCCGGGACCGACGCCTACGCCGACCGCGTCGAGGCGCTGCTGCGGGCGATGCTCGACGACGCGGGCACGCGACTGCCCGGCGCACGGCGCGATGCCGCACAGGCCGAAGCCAGGGCCCATGGTATCGAGATTGCCGACGCATTGCTTACCGAGCTGCGCGCGCTGGCAGGCGAGGAGGGCCGCGCCTAGAGATTTATTCCACAACGACAGCAGACCCGCGACGACGGGCCGGCGACCATAAAACGGAGACACACCATGTATCGAGGTTTGATTCGCACTGCGCTCAGGTACGGTACCGGCGCTCTAGTCGCATTGTCCGCAGTATCCACGCTGGCTGGTCTGGCCAGCGCACCGGCCGCGGCCCAGGGCGCCGCGCAGGCATCCGTTCCCGCCAGCGACTATCCTGGCAAGCCGATCCGCTATGTGGTGCCGTTCTCGGCCGGCGGGCTGACCGACATCATGGCCCGGCTGGTCGGGCATCAGCTTTCCGAGGAATGGAAGCGGCCCGTGGTGGTCGACAACAAGCCCGGCGGCAATGGCGCCATTCCAATATCGGCGCCGACCAGGTCGCCAAGGCGCCGGCCGACGGCTATACCTGGCTTGCGGTCACGCTGACGCATGCGTCCAACGTCACGCTGTTCCCCAGGCTGCCGTTCAGCATGCAGAAGGATCTGGTGCCGGTGGCACGCATCGCCTCGTCGCCGATGCTGGTGGTGGTGCCGGCCAGCTCGCCGATCAGGTCGATGAAGGAGCTGGCCGCGGCGGCGCAAAAGGGCAAGCTCAATGCCGGCTCCAGCGGCAACGGCACGCCGCCGCACCTGACCATGGCGCTGTTCGAAAGCCAGACCGGCGCCAACCTGACCCATGTGCCGTACAAGGGCGGGGCGCCGTCGATGACGGATCTTATCGGCGGGCAGATCGACGTGGTGTTCTCCAACTTCCCGGAGTCGCTCGCCTATGTGAAGGGCGGCAAGCTGCGCGCGCTGGCGGTGACCACGCGCGAGCGGCATCCGCTGCTGCCCGATGTGCCCACGGTGGCCGAAGCAGGGTTTCCCGACCTGATCGTCGAGAACTGGACCGGGCTGATGATGCCGGCCGGCACGCCCCGGCCGATCGTAGACAAGGTGTCGGCATCGGTGGCGCGCATGCTCCAGTCAGACGCGCTGCGCGAGCGCATTGTGGCCTCAGGCTTCACCCCGGCGCCGCAGACCAGCGGGCCCTTTGCCGAGTACTTCAACGGCGAGGTGACACGCTGGGCCAGGCTGATCGAAGAGAAGCACATTCGCGCCGAATGATCGATGCGATTCGGCATGGCGGTATGATCCGGCTTAACCAGATGAACCGACCCGCGCTCCAGGTTGGCCGGCGGCGCGGGAACTCCGACAAGGATCTCAAGGTGGGTGCCAGATTTGATGCAGGCAGTGCGATCGGCGGTGTCCTCTACAAGGACGTAAAGCAGGCCATTCTCTCCGCGCTGGCGGAGGGAGAGTGGAAGCCCGGCGAAGCGATTCCGTCAGAGCGCAAGCTGATCGAGCGCTTCGGCGTTTCGATCGGCACGCTGCGCAAGGCGATCGACGAACTGGTGGCCGAAGGCATCATGATCCGCCACCAGGGCCGCGGCACCTACGTCGCCACGCATCGGCAGGAAGATCACTTCTTCCGCTTCTTCCGCATCGTGCGCCAGGACGGTCATCGGGAATATCCCACCGTACGGCTGGCCCGGTTCCGCCGCGCCAAGGCCGACAAGGAAGCGGCGGCCGCGCTGGGGCTGACCGTAGGCGAGCCGGTGTTCCGCTTCACCAACGTCCTGTCGCTGGAAGGCACGCCGATGATGATCGACGCCATCACCGTGCCGGAAGAGCGCTTCAAGGGCCTGACCGAAAAGCAGTTGCGCGAGCGTCCCAATACGCTCTACAACTTCTACCAGGACGCCTACGGCATCAATATCATCCGCACCGAGGAACGGCTGCGCTCCGCGCTGGCCGACGAGGACGACCACGCCTTGCTCGGCGTTCCCGTCGGCAGTCCGCTGCTGAAAATCCTGCGCGTGGCTTCGTCGTACCACGACGAGCGCATCGAGTATCGCGTGTCGCGGCTGGACACCAGCCGGCATGAGTTCACGTTGTCGCAGCCGTAGGGCCGGTTTTATCGTTGCAGGGGAACGGCGGCCGTCTTTGCACAGCGTGGCACCGATGAAATGCAGAGCAGTGCCTTGTAGCGCCGATCCGCTACGGCGCCCAATCCTCCCGCACGATCCGCGTCAGGATGCCCGGATCGGCCAGACCGGCCTGAGCCCGTCCGTCTGCAAGCACACCGTCCAGCGCCGTGCCCTGGTGATCGAGCACCTGCGCGCGCGTGAGCTGGTTGCCTTCATACGCGAGCAGCATCGGCAAGCCGGGCGGTAGGAAAGGTCCGATGAACTCGGCGTGGTCTTCCATGTCGAGCCATAGCCAGACGTCGTGCGGTCCGGCGTTGCTGGCGCTGGCATCGAACACCGGGCGGAAGGTACGGCACTTCTCGCACCAGCTTTCCGCGCCCAGGACTACGATGAGGCGTGCCGACTGATGGCGCAATCGCTGCGCGATTTCGCGCGCATGGGTCCATGGATCGAGCAGGGTGGTCATGGCTACAGCGCTGACTGCAGCGCAGCAAGCTGCAGCTGCTGTACCCGCGCGCTGGCCCGGATGTGAGGGGAAACGCCGGGCCAGGTCATGCGCAGGAATTGCGCGGCGACGCTGCGGATTGCCTGAGGTGCGACGCGCAGCAGCTCGATGGCATCGGTGACCGTGAGTTCGCGCCCGAGGAGGCTGCGCGTGCCGGGGCGGATGGCGACGGCGTGGGTTGCGACGGCCGCCGCATCGGGTAATGGCAGGCCATTGTCGGCATCGGACTGCGCATCGCTGAGCGGGCCGCGCGTCGGCGGGGCGTCGGGCTCGGGCAAGGTCAGTCCGGCGGCCTCCAGATCGACGCCGGTCAGTGCCTGCCAGATCCAGCCGGCATAGCGCGCGGTCTCCTCGTCGGCCAGCGCGGCAATGACACGGTCGAGATGGGCGGCGTCGCCGTGATAGAGGGCGAAGGTCAGGCCGACGCGGGGCGGCAGGTGGTCAAACAGCGCGGGCAGGTCAGGGTGGCCGAGGGGTGCCAGCCAGGCAAGATATCGCGTCCACCGATCCAGGCGCCGGGTCGCCTGCATGCGATACCAGCCGGTCGCGTTGCCTTGGATGGCGGCCTGGGCGGCAACGCAGTGCCACAGCACGGCACCGGCTGCGCCCGGTCTGGGCATGCCCGCCAGCGCGATGGCGGCCTCGGCGCGCACGGCCATGTCCTCGTCGGCGAGCGCGTCATGCAGCCGCGGCACGGCGTGGTCCGGCGCTTGCCTGCCGAGCGCCCGGCACGCTGCCGCACGTACGTAGGGAATGGTCGAAGCGGCGTATTCGGCAAGCGGGCAGGCCAGTGCGCCGGCGCATCCGGCATCAAGCAGCGCGACGGTACGCAGGGCCGCAACCTGCAGCGGTGCCGATGCTTGCGGCCGGCTCCAGCGATGGAGCGCGGGCTGTGCGATCTCCGGTGGCAGCCACGCGAGCGCGGAAATGGCGCCGCGCAGCAGGGAATCGGGCAGCCGTTCCAGATAGCTCTCCAGCGTCTCTTGCAGGTCGCCGTCCGGGTACTGGCCCGCGAGCCAGGTGCAGACGAAGGCTTCGCCGGACTTTTGCCAACGCTCCAGTGCGGCCAGCGCCGGCCGGATGCCTTCAGCGCCCGCGACCGACAATCCTTCAAGATGCGCATCGAGGCGGTCGTTGAACCGTCGGAAGTGGGGCGGGGTGAACTGGAAAGAGCCCGCAGACTGGTCGAGCCGCAACCAGTAGAACGCTGCGTCGCTCGCGTGGCGGGCCACAAGTGGCGCGATGACGTCGGTCATGGGGTTTGCTTTGCCTGAAGTTGCAGCTCCGCAATGCTGAACAGCCTGTTCCAGCTGGTGCCGTCGTGAAGGGCGGCACCATAATGGCCGGCCAACAGCATCACGCCGTCTCCGACCGAGAGATTGCCCGAGCAGTTGGTGATCTCGATGGGCGCTTCGCTTTGCCGGACGACACCGTCAGCGATTTCCCACAGGCCGTAGTCGTTGGTGGCGTAGACGCGGTCGCTGAACCAGACCATGTCCTTGAAGGGCAGGCTGAGATTGCCCTCGTGGATCAGCTTCCATTCGTTGCCGCGGCCACGGAAGACATTGCCGCTCTGAGCGCCGATATAGACATAGCCGTCCTGGCCACAGCCGACCGACGCGATCCACATATTGGACGGGAAGGGGACCTGGTGCCACGACTTGCCGTCGTAGTGCCAGACGTCGCCCTTGCCGCCGGCTGCGTAGATGTCGGTTTCCGAGAAGGCATCGAAATCTTTGAAGCCGACGTCATCATCGCTGTCAGGCGGCAACGGGCCGACTTCCACCCATTGGTTACGGTCCAGCCGTTTGAAGAGGCTGCGGCCATTGTCGGAGCCGTACAGCCAGCCGTTGAGCTGCTTGAGGCGCGTTACCGCGCCCCGATTGGGACCCTGGCCAAGCCCTCCGGGGATATTCTGTTCATGTTCGACAGGTCCTGAGCCCTTGTTGAAGACCTGTCCCGCCGCGTCAACGCAAATGCACATCAACTCAGGGATCAGTTGGCCGCAGCTCATCAGGCCACCATATCCCTCGAGCTTCACTGTCCGCCATTGTGGCTCCGCACCAAGCTCGAGCCTGGTCAGCCGGGTTTCGAGCTCCTCCTCGAATGGGCGCGGTTTGTTATCGTCCCAATCCTGGAGCTTCACAAAGTAGAAGACCCTGCGATCTTGCACGGCACAGTCCCGCAGGCCGAAGCCGGAAAAGCGCTTCTTGTATTCGTCAATCGATAGAACGTCCATCATTCCTCTTCCTTTAGTTCAGAATTCTTCGGAGGAGCCGCCGCCCTTGCCCGATACCGCTTTCAAGTCATTCGGACACTTGTAGTGCGCGTCGAGCTGCGCTCTCAGGCATTTCTTGTCGCAGCCGGACTCGGGAAAGGTTTCCTGGAAGGTCTTGATCGCATGCTCCCGATAATCTTCATAAGTAATGGCTTGGCTCCGTGTCGTGTTAACGTGCTTCTTCATGCGTTTATCGAGCTCGTCATGCAGCGCCTGGTGCGAACCACCGTGGCTGTTACCGGTGCCTTCCGCGCATACCGTCGGCGCCTCCTCGTAGTTGTAGCCATTGCAGCCGGCATCCTTGACCGCGGCATCGGGAATCAGATGGTGTCCCGTCTGGCCGGGACAGCAGCCGGCACCGCCGGCGCCGCCGGTCTTGCCATATGGCACCAGCGAACAGCGCCGCGCCCGCACGCAAGGGTTGACACGGGCCGCTGCTCGCATGAAGTCGGCGACCGCTTTTTGCGGGTCGTTACGCGCCTGCTGGCCCAGCCGCTCCAGTTCGTCGCCGATCTTTCCGTAGTCATCGAGGACGTCGTTCAGCCGCCCCAGTTCCTTGTAGGCGTCATAGCCGGAGGTCACCACGTCGTATCCGGTGGAAGCCATGTCCCACAGGTTCCAGATCGTCGCAATCCCTTCGGTCACGACGGCGCCGACGCCGCCCGCCGCCGCGCCGGCGGCTCCCACCGCCCACCGGCCGCCCGCGCGTGCGACGCCTTGTCCGGCCTTCTTTGCGGCCAGGTCCAGCGCCTCCTGCTTGATCTTGTCCTTGGCCGCATCGACAATCTTCGTCAACTGGCCCTCGACGGCCTCCGCCAGGTCGCCCTTCAGCGAATTCAGCTTGTCGAGGAATTCCTGGTGCGAATTCGGCCCCGGCGGAATCCATAGGAAGTCACAGTGCTCGTTCATCCAGGAACTGTTGTCGGTGCCGCCCCTGGACAGCGTTCGGTCATAGCCCTTTTCCTTGTACTTCTTCCCGAGCAGCTTGCGGATGGACGGCCTGACCTTCTTCTTGCCGTTTTCATCCGGCTGGTCTTCCGGGCCGCATTCGCGCTGGATCTTGCTGAAGTCGCTGGCACACCTGCGTTTCACATCAGGCGTGTCCATGTAATAGGTCGTCGGTGTATTGGCGGCCATCGCGTCACGAGTGATTGTGGGTCATCGGATCGGTATGGCGGCACACGTTCAGCCCCTCGAACTTGACGTTGGGCGACCAGTCGGTGAAGTAGGCTTTGCCCTTGATGACATGGGACGACACGCCCTTGGCGAACTGCTGCGTGGCAGGTTCGTTGCCGGTGCTCCTGGCAAGGTAGGACTGGTCCCGGATCGCCGCGGGCTTGCGGCAGATAAAGACGGTTGCCGTGCCGTTTTCCAGGTTCCGGGCGAAGGCCGTGTTGGTGTAGGGCACCACCACCGGACCCGCCGAGGGCGGCGGCGGGCTCCAGCACGGGTCCGGTCCCGCGACCGAGCGTCCGTCGGCGGCCTTCGAGCAGATCTCGTCGTCGTTGGCATAGACATGGGTTTCCATGCATCGGCTCCCTACGTGGCTTGCTGTTGCACGATCACGGCGCAGCGCAGGCCGTTGTCGTTGGAAAGATGAACCACGCCGGCGGCACCGGGGCTGCAATCGGCGCGCGGCATCACCAGGCTCAGGTAGGCGAGGGCAGCGATGCCGGTCGCCGCGCCGATTTCGCCGAGCTTGTCGGCGAGCGTGAGATGGGCCAGTTGCGGCCCGCCTGCCATCACACGGGTGAACGCATTGCTGCCTTCCCTCGACAGCCAGGATTCGCCGTTCTGGTCGCTGGCGCGGAACGCGAGTTCGTGCGGTGCAATTCCCGCCTGCGCGCAGGCGCCGCGTACGGCGTCCGAGAGGCCCATCGCGCGGTTCGGCATCGTGCCGTCCCACAAGCCCGCTTCGGTCGCCTGACCATAGCCGGTGATGCTGGCACCGGCTTGCGCTGCGCCGGCGCGGCGCAGCAGCAGTGCCGCCGCGCCTTCCGCAGGCAGGAATCCATCCCGGTTGCCGGGAATGAACAGGCGTTCCTGCGCGAGGAAGTGCTCGATCGCGGCGACGTTCAGCAGGCTGTCGCCGGCGGCGAGGATCACACCGTCGATGTCCGGTGCAGCCAGGCACTCGCCGGCGTACTGCAGCGCCTGCGCCAGGCCCGCCTTGCCGAGCGGCAGGATGCGCGAGCTGTCATGAAAGCGCATGCCCAGCTGAATCGTGGCGGCGGTGATGATGTCCCAGTACGATTCGTCCGTCATATCGGGCCGCTCGAATTCCGGGCCGAGCACGACCAGTGCCGTGCGGCCGGGTTCGAAATGCGCGTGGTCCCGCAAGCAGTCCGATACGGCTCGCACGAGCCAGCGCGCGACGCGCTCGGTGCCCCAGCAGTCCTTGTCCGGCAGGCGGCCGACGATGACCGGGCGGCCGGTCTCGGTGCGGAATTCGCTGTCCTGGAAGTGGTCCATGTTGGTGCGGATCGCACACGCGGCAGCGCGCAGGTGGTAGCCGACCGCGCAGCACAGGCCCGCGGACTCGATCTGCAGCGGCAATGCCGGCCGCGCCTCCGGTTGCGGTGCGGCGCGTTCCCCGGTCAGCGTCTTCCACCATCCCGTGCTCATGCGTCTTCCTCTTCGGCGTCTTCGTCGTCGGCTTCGGTGTCTGCCGCGCGCGGTCCCGAGCACCCGACGCACCCGCCCGCCTGTCCGGCCTGCATCGCCTCCCACCAGGCCAGGTCGACCGGACCGATCGCGATGGCGGCGAACTCATGCAGCCGGCGACGAATCGGCACGCTGGCGCGCCAGACTGCCGAGAAGCGGCCAGCGTCGGGCTCGAAATACAGCGTGTCCACGACCGGCTGGGGCATTTCAGTGCTGTAGTCCTTGCGCAGCACGCGGAACTGCACGGTATCCAGCGCCGGCAAGCGGAACTGCACATGATCGCGCCCGGCCACCAGGTGCCGCAGCACCACGGGCTCGCCGCCCCCTGGATAGTCCATCTGCTGGTCTTCCGGCGCGCACTGGTGAAAACGTTCGTCGAAGTCTTCGGGCAGGAAGGGAAACACGTTCTTCTGCCAGGCCTCATCGTAGGTGCCCGCGTACTGCCGGCGCGGTTCCCAGTGCCGTGCTATCGCCGAGAACGCCTGCGGCTTGTGCCTGCCATTCGGCTGCATGACCGGGTCATCGGGGGCCTCAAGGCAGGGCGCCGGGGCGCCGTCGATGTCGCCCACCGTGTGCTTGCCGAACCAGCCGATGCCATCGGGATTGGCCAGGCAAGCCTCGGTCAGTTCCCGGGCCTGGTCGCCACGCCCGGTCCGATAGGTGCGCGATCCGCCGAAGGCCAGCCCGTAGTGCAGCGGCATTCGCGTAAAGGGCTCGGGCCGGCTCAGGCTGACCAGCCCCAGCCGCTTGCGCCAGATACGCGGGCCCACCACGCGCAGGCCCTTTCTGAGCGGCCCGACCTGCCAGGCAACCAGCAGTTCATTCACCGGCTGGCCATGCGGGCTGTGGGCACAGGCGTTGAACAGCACGTCGCAGCGGGGCTTGAAGCGCGCCAAGTCGGTGCCGTAGAGCAGGGCGCTTTGTCCCGGCTCGCCGGCAAAGTCATCGGCCACCGCCAACGGCTCGGGCGGCAGCGGGCGTGGCCGCTCGCCCGGACCCGGGATGCTCCAGGTTGCCTTGGCGACCAGCACCAGGTGTTCGCGCCCGCTCACGTCGAGCGCTACGACCGCGCTGCCGGTGAGATGCCTGCCCGCGACGACGACTTCCATGTGCGCTTCAGTTGAGGTTCACGGACCCACCCAGGATGCGCTGGGTGGCCGTGGCGTAGCTGGTGATGTAGTGGCCGCGCAAGTGGATCTGGCCGTCCGCCGTCAGCACGATCGCCGCCTCGCCGCAGCGCAGTTCGATTTCACGTGCGGCGGTCAGCATGACCCGCTCTCCATCGACGCGCGCTTCAGGCGTTGCCGCCGGCTGCGGCACGATCATGAAGCCAAGCACCACCGGCCGGCGTGGATCGCCACTCTCGAAGCCGAGCGCCACCGCTTGCCCGAGATGCTGCGCACTCAGCGGCACGAGACTGCGCGCATGCAACCCGGCCAGACCCCAGGCATCGACGCTGACGCTGGGCGTACCGTCGGCAGCCAGTGCCTCGAGCCGGCCGACTGCGATGCCTTCGGCCCGAAGCGGCGGGGCCGAACGTGCGACGACGTGGTCAAGCAGCGTCTGCGCGGATGCCGGTGCTTCCTCCAGCACGGGCGCGGCCGCGGCGCGGGTTTCGGGTTTCATCCGTTCTCCTGGATCTTCTTGCCGTTCATCACGATGTTGCCGTCCGCGTGATAGACCTGCTCGCCGCTGGTGCCCACGCTCAGCGTGTGGCCGTTGAGCGTGATGGTGCCGTCGGACTTCATGGTCAGCACCGATTTGCCGACTGTGACGGTGAACTGGTCGGCCACCGTAATGTGGTAGCTCTTGCCCACCAGCGTCTGCTTGGACAGGCCGATCTGCTGGAACTGGGCCAGCGCCACGGTGGTGTTCATCGCGCCGCCAACGCTCACCTGATAGCCGAGACCGATGGTCAGCGCCTTGGCCAGCCCGATGGTCTCGGCCTTGGCCATGGCGATGGTCTCGGTCTTGTTGCCGCCGATCGTGACGCTGCGGTTGTCGCCGATCTTGACGGTCTCGTTCTGGCCGACGTCCTCGGTACGGTTTTCGCCGATGGAGATGGTCTCGTTGTGGTCCACCCGCTCGGCGCGGTTGTTGTGCACCGTGATGGTTTCGTTGTTGTCGACCGTTTCCGTGCGATCGTGCTTGACGTGCACGGTCTCGTCGTGGTCGATGGTCTTGCTGCGGTCGTGGCCGACCCAATGGCTCTCGTTATTCTCGACCTCGATGCGCTGGTCCTTCTCGGCATGCAGCCAGACTTCCTCGGCGCCCTTCTTGTCCTCGAAGCGCAGCGCATTGGCATTGCCGTAGGCACCCTCGGTGGAGCGCGACAGGATGCCGGTCTGCGTCTTGTTGGCCGGCAGTTCCCACGGCGGCATGTTGTCCTGGTTATAGACGCGGCCGGTAATCAGCGGGCGGTCCGGATTGCCGTCCAGCCATTGCACCAGGACTTCCTGCCCGATCCGCGGGATCGCAACGAAGCCGAAGTTGCTCCCCGCCCAGGTGCTGGCAACGCGCACCCACGCCGACGATTTCTCGTTGTAGCCGCCTTCGCGGTCCCAATGGAACTGCACGCGCACGCGGCCGTACTCGTCGGTGTAGATTTCCTCGCCCTTGGGGCCGACCACGATGGCCGTCTGCAGTCCGTAGATGCGCGCTTCCGTGCTGTTGAAGCCGCGGCCCGGGCGCCATGGGATCTTCTTGCGGATGCAGGTGAGCGAGCTGCTGTAGTCGGACTTGCGGCTTTCCCGCGTCTCGTAGTTATTGCTGATCGTATGCCTGGCCTCGAGGATAAGGAACTCGTCGTCCTCCGCATCCGCGCCGGAGACAGGCAGTCCCATGCGCCCGGAGAGCCTGAAGGTGCGGCCGCACTGGCTGCGGTCGTCGTCGCCGCTGGCCTCGAAGTGCTTGCCCGCCGCTTCGATTTCCTCGATGCGCAGGCGCACGAAGTCCTGGCCCGCGGCGGCGTCCTTGAAACCGTAGGCGCCGGTATATTCGTAGACCTCCAGCTCCGGCAACCGGCCCTGCCGGTTCACGGTGGGCACGTCCGCGCGCACCGGCCGGGGATTCTTGAAATCGAAGCTCGACGCCGCATACGCGGTTGCGGCCACCGTGCGGACCGGCGAGAAGGATGTCAGGCCGCAGTCGATGACGCCGCTCTTGCCTTGCCAGGCCATCTGCCCGCCGCCGTCGATGGGCTCGGCCTGGGTACTGTCGCCGCACAGCACCAGGGTATGGCCGTCCTTGCGATGCTCGTACCAGTAATGCCAGCCCTTGGCTTCCCAGCGCCGGTGCAGGTAGTTGTAATCGGTCTCGTCGAACTGGCAGGCTTCGGTCATGCGCTCGTCGTTGTGCAGCGCCCTGGTCGTCCAGTCCCGGACTTCGTAGTCGTCGAAGATGCTGGTGGTCTGCTCTTCGATGGTCCTGTCGTGGAACAGGTAGTTGTCGCGCCGGTAACGCAGGAAGGCCAGCCATGGCAGCAGCACCATGTCGTAATAGGAGAAGCCGGCATCGTTCCTGACGAAGCGGAAATCGAACACGTAGCCGTTGAAATAGCGCAGGCTGCCGTCCTCGCGCACCAGTTCCACGGTGACCATCCTGCCCATCACGTCCTTGAGCGCGATGTCGGGGTTGTCGGACAGGATCTCGACCGTGAACCGGAAATCGCGGGAAAGTCCCTCGCTGGCTTCCAGCCGGTTCGCCACCATCAGCGCGCCGGCGGGCCCGTCATCGTGTGGAAAGGACAGCCGCAGCAGGCGCTTGTTCTGGCGCTGGCCGTTCATCAGGGCCTGCAAGGCCCGGGCGGCTTCGAGCATGTTTGTCATTTGGCTTCCCCCACGCCGGGCCAGAACCAGCTCCACAGATCCACGGTGTTTCTCCCGGCGTCGAGCGGCACGGTTGGCCGCCTTCTTCGTACCAGATGCTAACTGGCAAATATGGCAAAACTGAGAGGGAAAATTCTAAGCAGGATTCCTTATGCCCGCTCTTCGACAAACTAAAGGCAGGCATTAGGGAAATCTTTATCGCGGTGGGCGATCGAGACAGGAGGGAAGGGGGCTGGAGAGGCAGGGTCGGGGGCGCCGCAAATCCGGGAAGCCCAAAAGCAAAACCCCTCTGTACCTGACGGCACAGAGGGGTGCTTACCTGCCAATGACTTCCCGTGCTGAGCACTGGGCCGTCAAAAATAAGATGGTGGCGAATCAGGGACTCGAACCCCGGACCTGCGGATTATGATTCCGTCGCTCTAACCGACTGAGCTAATTCGCCAACGAAGACTGAGATTATACCTGTGCTTTCGCGGCTGTCAACACCTTCCCGCGAAAATTCTGCAGGGGCAAACCGCCCATAAAAAACGGCAGGCCGGATGGCCTGCCGTTCCTGTCATCGCCGCACGACCGCTCAGTCGTTGGCGTAGATGTTCACGTCCTTGGTCTCGCGGATGAACAGCGCACCGATGACGAAGGTAATGGCTGCGATGATGATCGGATACCAGAGGCCGTAGTAGATGTTGCCGTTCTGGGCCACCAGCGCGAACGAGATGGTGGGCAGCAGGCCGCCGAACCAGCCGTTGCCGATGTGATACGGCAGCGACATCGAGGTGTAGCGGATGCGGGTCGGGAACAGCTCCACCAGCATGGCGGCGATCGGGCCGTACACCATGGTCACGTAGATCACCAGGATGACCAGGATCGCCAGCACCATGACCGTGTTCATCTGTGCCGGGTCGGCCTTGGTGGGGTAGCCGGCGGCGGCCATCGAGCTGCCTACTTCCTTCTTGAACGCTGCGATCTGCTGCTTGCTGGCCTCATCGAAGCTGTGGCCGTTGACCACCTGGGCGTTGAAGGCCTTGATCTCCTTGTCGCCGATCTTGACCGAGGCCACCGTGCCGGCCGGAGCTTCCACCACCTCATAGCTCGCCGAGGCCTGGGCCAGCGTGCGCTTGGCGATGTCGCAGGAACTGCGGAAATCGATCTCGCGCGCAATCGGGCTGCCCTGGAACGAGCACTGTTTCGGATCGGCGGTCACGACGATCTGCGCGCTTTGCTGGGCACGCTCGAGCGCCGGGTTGGCGTAGTGGGTCAGCGCCTTGAACAGCGGGAAGTAGGTCAGCACGGCCAGCGCGCAGCCCGCCATGATGATCCACTTGCGGCCGATCTTGTCCGACAGCGCGCCGAAGAAGATGAAGAACGGCGTGCCGATCACCAGTGCGCCGGCGATCAGCAGGTTGGCCGTCTTGGCATCGACCTTGAGCACCTGCGTCAGGAAGAACAGCGCGTAGAACTGGCCGGTGTACCAGACCACGGCCTGGCCAGCGGTCAGGCCGAGCAGGGCCAGGATCACGATCTTCAGGTTGCGCCACTGGCCGAAGGACTCGGTCAGCGGGGCCTTGGAGGTCTTGCCCTCGGCCTTCATGCGCTGGAATGCCGGCGATTCGTTCATCGACAGGCGGATGTACACCGACACGCCGAGCAGCAGGATCGACAGCAGGAACGGGATGCGCCAGCCCCAGACCTCGAAGTTCGGACCGGTTATTTCGCGGCACATCAGGATCACGATCAGCGACAGGAACAGGCCCAGCGTGGCCGTGGTCTGGATCCACGACGTATAGGCGCCGCGCTTGCCATGCGGCGCGTGCTCGGCCACGTAGGTGGCGGCACCGCCGTACTCGCCGCCGAGCGCCAGGCCCTGCAGCATGCGCAATGCGATCAGGATGATCGGCGCGGCCCAGCCGATGGTGGCGTAGCCGGGCAGCAGGCCGACGATGAAGGTCGACAGGCCCATGAGCAGGATCGTCACCAGGAAGGTGTACTTGCGGCCGATCATGTCGCCCAGGCGCCCGAACACCAGCGCGCCGAACGGCCGCACGATAAAGCCGGCGGCAAAGGCGAGCAGCGCGAAGATGAAGGCCGAGGTCGGGTCCAGGCCGGCAAAGAACTGCTTGGCGATGATCGCCGCCAGCGAGCCGTAGAGATAAAAGTCGTACCATTCGAACACCGTGCCCAGCGATGAGGCAAAGATCACCTTGCGCTCTTCGGCAGTCATCGGTGCGTTTTGCGCGCCCCCTCCGGGCACTGCAACGTTTTGCACGTTTGCCATGTTGTCTCCTCTGGAATGGATTCTCGGGCGGGGCGCGGCAGCGCGGGAAAGGCCCGTAACGCCGGCCGGTTGCCTGAGTTGCAGAGGATTGTGGGTGGCGAAACTTACTGCGTTCTGACAGATCGCTGCGCGGAACTGCCAAAAATATCGGGGTATACGCTAGCCACTGGCGCGGCCGGGGATGCTGCGCCGCAGGGGCCACCGGGACCCGCATGGCGCGATGGCGCGCTTTACCGGCGTGCGGCTATGCAGCATCGACGCCGGTGCCGCGCGAGGCGCCCTGCGAAGGCAGCGGCGCGGCAGCGTGCTCGCTGTCCGAGACGCTGTCAGCTTCCTCGTCGGCGCGGTTCATGCGCCAGGCGTAGAGCGCGGCCATCAGCACGTAGATCACCAGCGCCCCCTGCGCGCCGACCCAGAACGAGAACGGCCAGCCGAAGAAGTCGAAGCGCAGCTCGCGCGCGAACCAGGCCACCACGAACGTGACCACGAACCAGACGCACAGCAGCCCGGCGATCCAGCGCAGGTTGCGGTGCCAGGCCGCGCGCTGGCGGGCGTCCGGAAAGCGGGGGGCGGGATTCTGGTTCATGCGGGCGGGGTTTCAGCTGGCCGGCGCAGCGTCACGCGGAAATGCGCGCCCGCCAGCCGTGGCGATTGCTGGTAGACGTGATCGTCGATGCGGACTTCGCCGCCATGCTGCTGCACGATCTCGCGCACGATGGCCAGGCCCAGCCCGCTGCCTTCGCTATTGGTGCCAAGCACGCGGTAGAAGCGTTCCATCACGCGCTCGCGCTCGGCCGGCGGGATGCCCGGGCCGGTGTCTTCGACGTCGAGGTAGGCGAAGGGCTCGAAGGCATCGGCGCTCACTCGTACCGTGGCATGGCCGCCACGCGGTGTGTAGCGGATGGCGTTGTCGAGCAGGTTGTTCAGCATCTCGGTCAGCATCAGCCGGTTGCCCTGCACCATCACCGGGTGGTCGTCCGCATCGAGCCCCAGGTCGATCTCGCGCGCCCACGCCTGCGGCAGCCAGTCCTTGACCACCTCGCGCGCCAGCGCTGACAGATCGAGCGCCGCCATGCCGCCGGTGCCGGCCAGGTTCTCCATGCGCGCCAGCGACAACAGCTGCGTGACCAGGTGCGCGGTGCGCTCGGAGCTGCCGGCGATCTGCGCCAGCGAGCGCCGCAGCTCTTCGGGCGACTGCTCGCGCTGCGCCAGCTCGGCCTGCATGCGCAGACCCGCCAGCGGGGTCTTCATCTGGTGCGCGGCATCGGCGATAAAGCGCTTCTGCGTCTGCACCGACTGGTCCAGCCGCGCCAGCAGGTCGTTGAACGACCCCACCAGCGGCGTGATTTCCTGCGGCGCGGCGCGCTCGTCGATCGGGCTGGTGTCGCCGGGATTGCGCGCGCGGATGCGCTGCTGGATCGCGGCCAGCGGCTGCAGCCCGCGCGACAGTCCGAACCACACCAGCACCACCGCCAGCGGCAGGATCACGAACTGCGGCAGGATCACGCCCTTGATGATCTCGTTGGCCAGCCGCGCCCGCTTGTCGAGGGTCTCGGCCACCTGCACCAGCACCGGCTGCGTGCCGCTGACATGCTTGAGCTCGATATACGTGTAGGCCACGCGCACGTCGTTGCCTGCCACGCGGTCGTCGCGCAGCGACACCAGGCCGGCATGACCCTGGTCTTCCTCGGACGGCAGCGGCAGGTCCTGGTCGCCGGCGATGTACTCGCCGCGCTTGCCGACCACCTGGTAGTAGATGCTGTCGGTCTCGTCGGCGCGCAGGATCTCGCGCGCCGACAGCGGCAGCTGCAGCGTGATGCGGCCGTTGACCTCGCGCACCTGTTGCGACAGTACGATGGCACTGGCTTCCAGCGCGCGGTCGAAGGGGCCGTTGGCGATCGACTTGGCGACCAGGTAGGTCACCGCGATGCTCATCGGCCACAGCAGCAGCAGCGGCGCCAGCATCCAGTCGAGGATCTCACCGAACAGCGAGCGCGGCGCCGGATGCGCGGTGCTTTCTTCCAGGTGCGGCAGCGCATCGGCCAGCTCCTGGTCGCCGGCATCGGCGTCGGCCGTAGCGGAGGAGGGCGGCGCGGCGCGGTGCGGGCGCCGCCAGGGCAGTTGCAGCAGGCTCATCTCGACGGATTATGCGAACGGTTCGTGCTCGGTGCCGGTCGCGCGGGTTCGCCTGCGGAAGCGGGTTCTGCGGACGGGTTGGTCAGGGGTGCGTGGCGACCGCCGGCTGGAATTTCTCCAGGCAGTAGCCCAGCCCGCGCACCGTGGCGATGCGGATGCCGCCGACCTCGATCTTCTTGCGCAGCCGGTGCACGTAGACTTCGATGGCGTTGTTGCTGACCTCTTCGCCCCATTCGCACAGGTGGTCGACCAGCTGCTCCTTGGACACCAGCCGGCCGCTGCGGGTCAGCAGGATTTCCAGCAGGCCGATCTCGCGCGCCGACAGGTCCAGCATCTGGTCGTTCAGGTAGGCGATGCGCCCGACCTGGTCATACGCCAGCGGCCCGTGCCGCATCAGCGTGGCGCCGCCGCCGGCGCCGCGGCGCACCAGCGCGCGCACGCGCGCCTCCAGCTCGGACAGCGCGAAGGGCTTGGCCATATAGTCGTCGGCGCCCAGGTCCAGGCCCTTGACGCGCTCGTCCACGCTGTCGGCGGCGGTCAGGATCAGCACCGGCAGCATCGCACCGCGCGCGCGCAGGCGCTTGAGCACCTCCAGCCCGGACATGCGCGGCAACCCCAAGTCCAGGATCAGCAGGTCGAAGCTCTGCGTCGACAGCGCCGAATCGGCCTCGAGCCCATTGGCGACGTGGTCGACGGCATAGCCGGAGTGGCGTAACGAGCGCGTCAGGCCATCGGCCAGCACGTCGTCATCTTCGGCGATCAGAATGCGCATGGTTGTCTCCACCTGGCCGGCAGAGCCGGCGCCGGGAAACGGATGAATCGGGGCGATGGGGCTTGCCAAGCATACTGTTTTTTTATACAGTACCCGCATTCCGCACGGGCTGCCGGGCGCGTCATCATTGCGTTCGTGCAATCGAGATCGTCATCGCGTTCGAGCAGCTGGGCCGCGCAGACAGCCGGGCCGGGCGCTGACACCGAAATGCCGGTATCGCGCCACATGCGGCCTATTTATACACCATTGATTCAAGGACGACCATGGACGACAAGAAGGCAGGTGCCGGCGTGAGCGCCGAGAAGCAGAAGGCGCTTGCCGCCGCGCTCTCCCAGATCGAGAAGCAGTTCGGCAAGGGCTCGATCATGCGCCTGGGCGACGGCGAGGTCGAGAAGGACATCCAGGTGGTATCCACCGGTTCGCTCGGCCTGGACATCGCGCTTGGCGTTGGCGGGCTGCCGCGTGGCCGCGTGGTCGAGATCTATGGTCCGGAATCGTCGGGCAAGACCACGCTGACGCTGCAGGTCGTGGCCGAGATGCAGAAGCTGGGCGGTACCTGCGCCTTTATCGACGCCGAGCACGCGCTGGACGTCAGCTACGCCTCCAAGCTGGGCGTGAACGTCGGCGACCTGCTGATCTCGCAGCCGGACACCGGCGAGCAGGCGCTGGAAATCACCGACGCGCTGGTGCGCTCGGGCTCGATCGACCTGATCGTGATCGACTCGGTGGCGGCGCTGGTGCCCAAGGCCGAAATCGAAGGCGAAATGGGCGATTCGCTGCCCGGCCTGCAGGCCCGCCTGATGAGCCAGGCGCTGCGCAAGCTGACCGGCACCATCAAGCGCACCAATTGCCTGGTGATCTTCATCAACCAGATCCGCATGAAGATCGGCGTGATGTTCGGCTCGCCGGAAACCACCACCGGCGGCAACGCGCTGAAGTTCTACGCCTCGGTGCGCCTGGACATCCGCCGCATCGGCTCGATCAAGAAGGGCGACGACGTGATCGGCAACGAGACCAAGGTCAAGGTGGTCAAGAACAAGGTGTCGCCCCCGTTCCGCGAAGCGTTCTTCGACATCCTGTATGGCCAGGGCATTTCGCGCCAGGGCGAGATCATCGACCTGGGCGTGGACGCCAAGATCGTCGAGAAGTCGGGCGCCTGGTACAGCTACAACGGCGACAAGATCGGCCAGGGCAAGGACAACGCGCGCGAATACCTGCGCGAGAACCCGGACATCGCCGACGAGATCGAGAACAAGGTGCGCGCGGCGCTGGGCGTGGTCGCGATGAACACCTTGCCGGCGGAAACACTGCAGGACTAAGCGCCAGCGCGGGCCGCTGCAGCAGCCGGAAAGGCCGGGGCATCGCCGATGCGCCGGCCTTTTTGCTTTGCCTGTCTTGTTTGACTATGGCCTGCGCCAACGCCTGTAACTATCGATGGCAACCCGTCCCCCGCTTTCCTTGAAGGCTCGCGCCGTCGGCTACCTGTCGCGCCGCGAGCACAGCCGCGCCGAGCTGGCGCGCAAACTGGCACCGCATGCCGAATCGCCCGAGCAGCTCGATCAGCTGCTGGACGCGCTCGAGCGTGAGAACTGGCTGTCCAACCAGCGCTTTGCCGACAGCCTGGTGCATCGCCGCGGCGCCCGCTATGGCACCGCGCGCGTGATGCAGGAAGCCAAGACCCACAAGCTGGACAGCGAACAGCTCGGCGAGCTGCAGGAGCGGCTGCGCGCCACCGAGGCCGACAGGGCGCGCGAGGTCTGGCGCAAGCGCTTTGGCACGCCTCCGGCGACGCCGGAGGAGCGGGCCAAACAGATCCGCTTTATGGTGGCGCGGGGATTTTCGCGCGGGGTGGTCGGCAAGATCATCGCGGGCGCCGACGAAATGCTGGGCGAGGATGGCGAGGGCTGAGGCGGGAAGTGGCTGATAGGCAATTTTCCGCCAGCCGTTCCGCCGACGATTACGCTGCGATTACCCGACCTGTCGACAGGTGTATTCACTGCAATGCACAAGCCGCTGTTGCCTTGCGGACACGCCCGCTGCGGGCTTGCATCAGCCGTTTTCCCGCTTGTACTGGTGCATTGCGGCACGCGCGCCCGCCTCGCCGCCGCGCCATGGTCGGCCAACAATCGACACCCGACAGTCGCCGCGGCAGGATGTTCCCGGGCAGCGCAGCGCGGCATGTTAAACTCCCCGGATTATTTGGCGCCGTGGCGCCGCCGTATCCAGCCCCCGGTTCTTCCGTTGGTTCTTCAGTTTTTCCCAGCCTGGCCATGCCTCTGTCCCAGCCCGTCAACCGCTCCCCGCGTCACCGCCGTGCCATCACGGCCGATGCGTACCAGAGAGAAGACGGCCTGTGGGATATCGAGGTGCGCCTGACCGACACCAAGCCCCGCGACATCGAACTTGCCGGCGACCGCATCCGCCCGGTGGGTCAGCCCCTGCACGACCTGTGGCTGCGCATCACGATCGACGAGGCCATGACGGTGCTGGACGCCGAGGCGTGCTCGGACTGGGTGCCGTACCCGTCGCAGTGCGACACCATCGGCCCGGCCTACCGCAAGCTGATCGGGCTGAATCTGCTCAAGGGCTTCCGCAAGGCGGTGCGCGAGCGCCTGGGTGGCATGCAGGGCTGCTCGCACCTGACCGAGGCCGCCGGCGTGTTGCCGACCACGGCGATCCAGGCCTTTGCCGGCGAAGTCATCAATATCCGCGACAACGGCGAGGACGATCCGAATCCGGAGCCGCCCTATCAGTTGAACGGCTGCCACGCCCTGCGTTTCGACGGCGAGGTGGTCCGACAGTTTTACCCGCGCTGGTATGGTCACCAGCCGAAGCCCAAGGTACGGGCCGAGGCAGCGCCTGCCGTCGCGACCGCGCCTCAGGCGCCGCCCGCGGCCAATGGCGACCGCGGCAATGACGGCAACGACGCTGTCCCGGCCGAACGGCCGACCGGCACCTCCGGCTGATTCTCAGGATTAGCCAGCCAGACGAGAGAGTTCGTCTCCATTCAGATTCTTCCCTTCTACCTTTTACGCCTACCCGAAAGGAAACACGCATGAATATCCATGAGTATCAAGGCAAGGAAATCCTGCGCAAATACAATGTGCCGGTTCCGCGCGGCATCCCCGCGTTCTCGGTTGACGAGGCCCTGAAGGCCGCAGAACAACTCGGCGGCCCGGTATGGGTCGTCAAGGCCCAGATTCATGCGGGTGGCCGCGGCAAGGGCGGCGGCGTGAAGGTTGCCAAGAGCATCGACGACGTCAAGACCTACGCTTCGAACATCCTGGGCATGCAACTGGTCACGCACCAGACCGGTCCGGAAGGCAAGAAGGTCAACCGCCTGCTGATCGAAGAAGGCGCCGACATCAAGAAGGAACTGTACGTTTCGCTGGTGGTGGACCGTGTTTCGCAGAAGGTCGCGCTGATGGCCTCGAGCGAAGGCGGCATGGACATCGAAGAAGTCGCTGCCCACAGCCCGGAAAAGATCCACACCCTGATCATCGAGCCGTCGGTCGGCCTGACCGACGCTGAAGCCGACGACATCGCCCGCAAGATCGGCGTGCCCGACGCCAGCGTGGCGCAAGCCCGCCAGGCCCTGCAAGGCCTGTACAAGGCGTTCTATGAAACCGACGCTTCGCTGGCTGAAATCAACCCGCTGATCCTGACCGGCGACGGCAAGGTCATCGCGCTGGACGCCAAGTTCAACTTCGACTCGAACGCGCTGTTCCGTCACCCGGAGATCGTCGCCTACCGCGACCTGGATGAAGAAGACGCCAACGAAATCGAAGCCTCGAAGTTCGACCTGGCCTACATCTCGCTGGACGGCAACATCGGCTGCCTGGTGAACGGCGCCGGCCTGGCCATGGCCACCATGGACACCATCAAGCTGTTCGGCGGCGAGCCGGCCAACTTCCTCGACGTGGGCGGCGGTGCCACCACCGAGAAGGTGACCGAAGCCTTCAAGCTGATGCTGAGCAACCCGAACGTGCAGGCCATCCTGGTCAACATCTTCGGCGGCATCATGCGTTGCGACGTGATCGCCGAAGGCGTGATCTCCGCTTCCAAGGCCGTGCACCTGACGGTGCCGCTGGTCGTGCGCATGAAGGGCACCAACGAAGACCTCGGCAAGAAGATGCTGGCCGACTCGGGCCTGCCCATCATCTCGGCCGACACGATGGAAGAAGCCGCCCAGAAGGTGGTGGCCGCTGCCGCTGGCAAGTAAGCCGTCGCACGAACGCAACCATACGCGAACGCGAGCGGTGCGCAGGCGCTCCCTTGAGCCCCTGTGCGCGCCGCTCGTAGCCAAGCAAAGGATTACAGTATGTCGATTCTGATCAACAAAGACACCAAGGTCATCACCCAGGGCATCACCGGCAAGACCGGCCAGTTCCACACCCGTGGCTGCCGCGACTACGCCAACGGCAAGAACGCCTTTGTAGCAGGCGTGAACCCGAAGAAGGCTGGCGAAGACTTCGAAGGTATTCCCATCTACGCCAGCGTCAAGGACGCCAAGGCCCAGACCGGCGCCACCGTGTCGGTCATCTACGTGCCGCCCGCAGGCGCCGCTGCCGCGATCTGGGAAGCCGTTGACGCCGACCTGGACCTGGTGGTCTGCATTACCGAAGGCATTCCCGTGCGCGACATGATGGAAGTCAAGGACCGCATGCGCCGCGAGAACAAGAAGACCCTGCTGCTGGGACCGAACTGCCCGGGCCTGATCACGCCGGACGAAATCAAGATCGGCATCATGCCGGGTCACATCCACAAGAAGGGCCGCATCGGCGTGGTGTCGCGCTCGGGCACGCTGACGTACGAAGCCGTGGGCCAGCTCACTGCGCTGGGCCTGGGCCAGTCGTCGGCCGTCGGCATCGGTGGCGACCCCATCAACGGCCTGAAGCACATCGACGTGATGAAGATGTTCAACGACGATCCGGATACGGACGCCGTGGTCATGATCGGTGAGATCGGCGGTCCGGACGAAGCCAACGCGGCCAACTGGATCAAGGACAACATGAAGAAGCCGGTGGTTGGCTTCATCGCTGGCGTGACCGCGCCTCCGGGCAAGCGCATGGGCCACGCCGGCGCGCTGATCTCGGGCGGTGCCGATACCGCGCAGGCCAAGCTGGAAATCATGGAAGCCTGCGGTATCAAGGTGACCAAGAACCCGTCGGAGATGGGCCGCCTGCTGAAGGCAATGCTGTAAGTTGTACCTCCTCATTCCCGCCAGCGCGGGGATGAAGAACCCGGACAATGCCCCCGCCTGTGCGGGGGCATTGTCATTGTGGCGGACGGTTTCAGCGATGCCCGGCATCGAACATTACAAAATTGAAATCTAATCGAAAGGTTGGTGGGTTAAACAGTCATGTCCGTGTTTTGAGACATCCGAAATCCCGTCAGATGACGGGTGTGCCACCAATAAAATTCGAGGAGCCCCGCCGTGGAACTGCTGTCTTCCACCACTTTCTGGATTGCGTTGGGATCGATCATCCTGACCAATATCGTCCTGTCCGGCGACAACGCCGTGGTGATCGCGCTCGCCTCGCGCAACCTGCCGCCCGCCCAGCAGAAGAAAGCCATCTTCTGGGGCAGCGCCGCCGCCATCATCATGCGCGTGGTGCTGACCGTGGCCGCGGTCAAGCTGCTGAGCCTGCCGTACCTGAAGATCATCGGCGCCTTGCTGCTGGTCTATATCGGCGTGCAACTGCTGACCGGCGATGACGACGAGGAAGGCCACGACGCCAAGGACAATATCTGGGCCGCGATCCGCACCATCCTGATCGCCGACCTCGTGATGTCGCTGGACAACGTGGTCGCCGTGGCCGCCGCAGCGCAGAAGGGGCCGGAGGGCAGCCAGCTGCTGCTGCTGATCGTGGGCCTGGGCCTGTCGATTCCGCTGATCGTGTTCGGCAGCACCTTGCTGCTGAAGGTGATGGAACGCTTCCCGGTCATCATCGTGCTGGGCGCCGCGCTGTTGGGCTACCTGGCGGGTGAGATGCTGGTCAGTGATCCGGTCGATGCGGCCTGGTTCGAAGTTCATGTGCCGCACGCCCACCTGGTGTTTGGTGCCGCGGGCGCGATTCTGGTGGTGATTATCGGGAAGCTGTTGAGCCGCAAGGCGGCGCAGACGGCCTGACGCTCGCGCTTGCTGGCGGTTTGCTCCCCTTTCGCTTGCGGGAGAGAGGGGGTGAGGGCAGGCGCTGGCATACCGACACGCTTTACTCTGTTGACGCTCCAGCCCTCACCCCCACCCCTCTCCCACTTCGCGGGAGAGGGGAGCGTTCGCGAGGGATAGCGGCTTATGTGCAGCGCTTGTGTGAAGAAACGCTTTACTTCTGCGCGGGTGTCGGCCCGCTTCGCAAATGTCTGTCAGCACCCCTGAGGGCGGCCAACTGGTCGCCTTTTTTGTTGGCTGTTGAGGATGTCCCTGTCGGTACCCTGGCCAACTAACTCATGTGAGTGATCGCACTTTTTGTCGCTTTGTCAGGTGCTAGCAGCCCCAGGTGACAAATTTTGGCGCTCGCGGCTGTCTTCCCCCTCGTGGGTGACGAATTTTGTCGTTTTTTACCCCCTACCGATGGGGGAGGCTGTTGGCACACTTACTGCTCATTGGTCCCCGCGTCACGAAACCGAAGACGTGCAACGCTTAACCAAAATCTCTTCGAGGGGTCAAATCAAATGCAACGGGTACAACAACTGAAGAAGCTGGGCCGTCGTGTCCAGAAGGGCTTTACACTGATCGAACTGATGATCGTGGTGGCGATTATCGGTATTTTGGCGGCGATCGCGATTCCGCAGTATCAGGACTACACCATCCGCGCCCGCCTGGCCAAGATCCCGGCGACGGTCCAACCGCTCAAGCTGGCCGTGGCGGAATATATTCAATTCAATGGCGGCGCGGTCGCCGGCATTACGGCGAACAATTGGACGGGTGCGCAGACGGCGGGCGGTCTTGGCCTTTCCGCTGCACCTACCCCCACCACGGAAGTCGCGGCATACGCTTTGACCGCAGCAACAGGTGCCATCGTTGTGACATTGCCCGCGGCCGGCATTGGTGGTTGCGCCAATGGACAGACGATTACCTTCACGCCGGGCGTCGCAGCAGGTAGCAACGTTGTGACGTGGGTGGTTACCACCAGCGCCGCTGCCGCGCCGTGTACCACTGAAGTGGCGAAGTGGGTCTAAGCTGGGATCTGTCTAGGGGAAAAAGCGCCTTCGGGCGCTTTTTCTTTACCTCCACCCCAAGCTATCATGCGCCTTTTCCCCTAAACAGGCGCCTCAATGCAGCCGTCCAGGACCCGCCTCCCGTCGGCCGCCCTCATCGCAGCAACCGTTGTTCCGCTGCTGGTTTCCCGGCACACGCTGCCGCTTGCAACGTTTTACGGCGAATGGGCTGCCGCACTGTGTGCCATCGCCGCCATCGCCGTACGAACGCTCCGCAAGCCCGATGCCTTGACCCCGGAACCTTCCGCGCTCCTACCGTGGGTCTCGCTGCTATTCCCCTGGCTGGTCCTCATCAGCCTGATACTCGCCGCCCTTGGCCACGCCGACGTTACCGGCAGTCGCCTGATCACCATCCTAACGTTGCTTCTGGGCACCGCAGTGACATGCGCCGCATGGTGGTACAGACGCACGCCGGCAGGCAGCACGCAGGACGTTGGCGACGCCTTCGCCATTGCCTTCCTCATCGCCGGCCTGCTGGGCACCGTCACCCAATGGGTGCAGCTCTTCCATCTCGAGCCACGGGCCTTTGGCCTCGTCTCCACCTACTTCTACGACGACAACCGCCGCCTGTGGGGCAACCTTAACCAGCCCAACCACCAGGCCACGGTGCACGGCCTGGCACTGGCCGCTTCCGTATGGCTGGCCTCGCGCGGCAAGCTGCGCTTTCCGATGTGGCTGGCAGCGGTGGCGTTGCTGGAGAGCGGCATCGTGCTGTCCGGCTCGCGCACCGGCGTGCTGCACGTCGGGCTTGCAGCGGGATACGCACTGGTTGCCGCCTGGCTTGCACGCGGCACGCCACGTGAGGCTGACCCGATGCGGCGGACCTCGGGGCTGGTGGTGGCCGCGGTTGCGATGGTGGTGATGCTGCTGATCCTGCAGCTTGCCATCCGCGTCGCCGGGCAGGCTTTCGACTGGCGCCTGTTCGACACCATCGCGCAGCTCGAGGCAGAAAACCAGATGTCGGCGCGCGGCGCGCTGTGGGCGCATGCGCTGGCGATGTTCCGCTCGCATCCGTGGCTGGGGGTGGGCTGGGGCGAGTTCGGCTGGGCGCAGTTCATGCAGCTGGCGCAGGTCGGCGTGAAGGTGGAGATGTCGCTGCATGCCCACAATGCCGTGCTCGACCTGCTGGCCAAGACCGGTATCGCCGGGACCCTTGGCGTCGCGGTGATTCTTGCCGCCTGGCTCTGGCGCGTGGTGCATGCCAGGATCTGGAAAGCGGATGCCGACGAGCGCCGCCAGACCGTGCTGATGCTAGCCTGGCTGGCGATGCTGTGCGCGCATTCGATGCTCGAATACCCGCTGCATTACCTGTATTTCTTCCTGCCGTTCTGCTTCCTGCTGGGCTGGCTCGAGCCCGCCGGCTTCGGGCAATGGCGCGTGCCGGTTTCGGTGGCGAGGGGGCTCGCCATCGCGTTTGCCGTGGTTGCCTCAGCGGTGCTGGCGTCGATGTGGCAGGACTATCGCCGCGCCGAGGCCCGCGAGTACGCCAGCAGCGCAGGCCGCCAGGCGTTGCCGATGCCGCGATTCTGGTTCCGCCAGCATGCGCAGGCCGATGCGGCGGGGCAGGCCACCATCACGCCTCAGAACGCCGCGCAGTTGCTGCCGGCCCATATCGCCGCGGTGCACTTGTTGCCGACACCGACGATGATCGCGCGCACTGCGTGGCTGCTGGCGCTGACCGGCGATGCGGCGCAGGGGCGCCGGTGGATGGAGCGGCTGCGCTGGTATTACCTGGGCGATGAAGTGGCGCAGTATGCCGCGATCGCGCAGGCGTGCGGCGAGCTGAAGCCGGACGAGCGCCCGCAGGCGTTCTGCGCGTGGGTGGCGGACCGCTCGCGCCGGCTGTCGGAGTGGCGTCGGGACTAGTAGTACGGCACGTAGTACGCCGGCGGCGGAGGCGGATAGTAGTAGTAGCGCGGCGCCGGCGCCGGTGCCGGTACAGCGGCCACGCGCCCGGCGACCGGCACGCGGTTGCCGCTGGCGTACATGCACTGGACGTAGGCCGCATCGTATTGCCGCTGCGTGCCATACCCGGCGTACTGCGCATGGCTCGCGCCGAACGCTGCGCCGGTCAGCAGGCCGATACCCGCGCCCACTGCCGCACCCGATCCGCCATCGAATGCCGCACCAGCCGCCGCGCCCAGCGCGGTGCCAACCGCCGCACTGCCGAGCGCGGCATTGTTGGCGGCTTGCGCCGAGCTGACGCCGCCGACCCGGCCCAGTGCGAACTGGCGGCAGTTATAGTCGTCGGCACGGAACTGGTTGAAGTTCTTGCCGGTACCCGGCAGCGCCATCACGCTGGGGCCGGAAGGCATCACGGCGCAGGCGCCGAGGATCAGGGTGGCCACGGCCAGCGTGGCGCGCGTCAGGGCATGCATGGTGTCACCCCCGCTTCAGGAATTGGCCGGCGGCTGCGCCGGTACGCGCTGCCAGCCACCGGGGCAGGACTGCACGTAGGGGTAGTAGCCTTCGGGCTGGTTGCAGTGGTACCACCAGCCCTGCTGCTGCGGCGCGACACCATCGGGGCCAGGGACCGGCACCGGGCCGTTCGGTCCCTGCTCGATATACTGCGGCGGCGCCACGGGCACGGTGACCACGGCGGGCGGGTAGTAATAGGGAGCGGGGTAGGCGGGATAGCCGTACGGGTAGCCGCCGAAGACAATGCCGGGGCCGAAATAGAGTCCCACGCCGACGCGGGTGCGCGTCTTGATAAAGTCGCCGCGCGCTTCGTTATCGTGCAGCGCGGCATCGTGGATATCGGCCCGCCCGGCAAGGGCGGCGCCGCTCGCGGCCGTGGCCGCCAGTGCCAGGACCAGCTGGCAGAGCATGCGCCCGTTCATGGTATTCACCTCATCCCCGTGCGCGCCGGAAACAGCACGTCACAGGCAGAGACTGCCGGCCGCGAAATGCGCCGGCCCGCAATCGTATTGAATACCAAATTGTCACGCGCCGGCGCCGGCGCGGCGTACGGGGAAATGCGGCGTTACTTTTATTACCGGGGAACGACAGTGGCGTAAGACCCTGTGATACGGCGCAACGAAGCCATGGCTGGGAGAAGCATGGCCCTGAACGCTTCCCCTGTTTTCCCGCTATTCCGCGAACAGATCCGGACCAAACACTTCGTAGTGAATGCGTGCCTCGGGGATGCCCATGTTCCTGAGGGCATCATGCTGCATGCGCATAAACGGGATCGGACCGCAGATGTAGTAATCGGCATCGGGCAAAACAACCGATTTCTCGATCAGCTTCACATCGACAAGTCCCGGGTAGTCATAGCCCTTGCCCTGCACATCCTGCGCAAGCGGCTGGTCATAGAAGACAAAAAGATCAAAGTTTTGTTTTCCTTGGCGGCCTCGCGCAGCCGGTCGCGCATCGCATGCACGGCGCTATTGCGGGCGCCAGGCGGCACTCCGGCGACCAGATCCAGGTCGGCTACGCGCGAACAATCAGTTGGTGTCGCCCGCTACCCAGTCGCCCGACTTGCCGCCATGCTTTTCCAGCAGCTTCACATTGCCGATCACCATGCCGCGGTCCACCGCCTTGCACATGTCGTAGATCGTCAGCAGGGCCACCTGCACGCCGGTCAGCGCTTCCATTTCCACGCCGGTCTGGCCGCGGGTTTCGGTGCGCACGGTGCAGGCGATGGTGGCGGCAGCCTCGTCGAGCGTGAAGTCCACCGCGACCTTGGTCAGGCCGATCGGGTGGCACAGCGGGATCAGGTCGGCGGTGCGCTTGGTGGCCATGATCGCGGCCACGCGGGCGATGCCGAGCACGTCGCCTTTCTTGGCGGTGCCATCGCGCACCAGCGCGAAGGTGGCGGGCAGCATGGTGATGGTGCCGGTGGCCACGGCTACGCGATGCGTGCTGGCCTTGTCGCCGACGTCGACCATATGGGCCTGGCCGGCGGTATCGAAATGGGTAAGCTGGGTCATAACAAAACGTCCGACAAGACTTCCGGCAGGGCGCCGTATGCGCGGGTGAGAACCATCCGATGGGAACGGCTACTGGAGGCCGCTATCATAGCAACATGCCAAAACACCCATCGCTTCGCAGGTCTGCCGCACGCGGCCGGGGCGCCGCAGCGGATGCCGCCGTGGCCGGTTCCACGTCACATCGTGGTGACGCCGGCCGTTCCCGTGCCGGCGGCGCATGGGCACCCTGGAGGCGGCCACTGGCCGCACTGCTGGCGCTGACCTTCGCGGCGCCGGCGTGGCCACAGGGTTCCCCGCGGACGTCGACGGCAGCGGGCACGCAGGCAAGCGCCACTGCTTCCACCGGCGCGACCACCAGTGCGGCCACCGGCCGTGCCCCCGCGCCACCTCCGCCCACCATCTCCGCCGAAGCCAGCGACCAGGTCTACGACAACCTGAACCGCAGCGTAAAGGCCGGCCAGAAATCCGAGTTCGGCCTGCGCACCAACAACGCGGTGGTGGAGGCCGGCGGCGTCCAGCTCCCGGACCTGGGCGACCCGTCCACGGCCGCGCTGTCGCCCGATATGGAAAAGCGGCTGGGCGACCGCATCATGCGCGATATCCGCCGCGACCCGCTGTACGTGACGGACCCGTTGCTGAGCGACTACCTGAACGCGCTCGGCTACCGGCTGGTGCAGGCGGCGCGCCGCCAGAACATCTCCGGCTCGACCGGGGCCGGCACCTTTGCCACCGGTTTCGACCTGTTCGCGGTGCGCGACCGCAGCATCAATGCCTTTGCGATGCCGGGCGGCTATATCGGCGTGCACACGGGTCTGCTGGTGCAGTCCGATACCGAATCGGAACTGGCCTCGGTGCTGGGCCACGAAATCGGCCACGTGATGCAGCGGCATATCGCGCGCGGCATCACCCAGCAGGACCAGTCGATGTGGATCGCGCTGGCGTCGATGGTACTGGCGGGCCTCGCTGCCACGCGCAGCCCGGATGCCGCGGCGGCGCTGGCGATGGGCGGGCAGGGCGCGGCCATTGCCAACCAGCTGTCGTTCTCACGTGGCGCCGAGCGCGAGGCCGACCGCGTCGGCTTCCAGATCATGACCGCGGCGGGCTTCGATCCGCAGGGCATGCCGGACTTCTTCATGCGGCTGCAGCGCGTGGCCGGCACCGCGGAAAACTCCGTGCCGTCGTATGTGCGCACCCACCCGCTGACCTCGGAGCGGATCGCCGACATGCAGGACCGCGTCAGGCGTGTCAGCGCGCGCAAGGTCGCCAATACACCGGAGTACGAGTTCGCGCGGATGCGCGCGCGCGTGATCCAGGAAGCGTCGCCGAGCGACCTGCAGGCCCTGCGCAACGCGCTGCGCGCGCAGTTGCAGGGCGCGTCGGCGGTGCGGGCGCCGGCGCTGCACTACGGCCTTGCCTTCGCCGAGCAGCGGCTGGGCCGCTATCCCGCCGCCGAACAGGAGCTGGCCGAAGCGCGGCGGCTGTACGGCAATATCCCCGGCGCCAGCTCCGGCAGCCCGATGCTGGACGTGATGGCGGTGGAACTGGCGCGCGCGCAGGGCCGCGTGCCCGATGCGCTGAGCCAGGCCAGCGCGTCGATGAAGGCCTTCCCCCTGTCGCACGCGGTGTCGGTCGCCTATGCCGATACGCTGGTCGGCTCCGGCCGCTATGACGAGGCGGTGCGCTTCCTGCGCGAACGCACGCGCCAGGAGACCAGCCGCAGCGAATGGTGGGAGATGCTGGCGCGCGCCTACGCGGGCCAGGGCAAGCGGCTGCAGCAGCACCAGGCGCTGGCCGAGAAGTATGCGATGGACGGTGCCTACCAGGCCGCCATCGAACAGCTGCAGATCGCGCGCAAGGCCGGCGACGGCGACTTCTATACGCTGTCCGAGGTCGACGCGCGGCTGCACCAGCTCGAGCGCCAGTACCGCGAGGACAAGCAGGACAACAAGGGCATGCCGAACTGACGGCGGGCCGGACTGTCCTCAGGCAGTTCTCAGGCAGTTCTCAGGCAGTCCTCACGCTGTCCTCAGACCGCGGGGTCCGCCGGCGGCGCCGGCTGGCGCACGAACCCGAAGCGCTTGGGCACCTCGCTCTCGGCGATCGGCTCGATCGGGATGTCGCGCCCCGCGTAGTGGAACAGCCCAAGGTCGGTACCGCAGGCGTCGCCGTGCCAGGTGCTGGCGCCGCTGAACAGTTCCAGGTCATGGTCGTGCAGCAGCGCGGCCTGCACCACCGGCGGGGCGCCTTCGGCCATGCCTGCCACGGTACCGGCCAGCACCACGTTGCCATGCTCGTCGGCGTAGCAGCTTTCCAGCGCAAAGGCCTGCTGCGTCGTGGTGCGCAGCGCGCCTTCATGCAGGCGCACGATCCACGGCGCATACGCCAGCGACACGAACACCCGCTGCGGCCCGTTCTGGAAGAACCATGCACCGCGCTCGTCGCGCAGGTAGTTGCGTTCGATAAAGCCGATCAGCGCCTCATGGCGGATCGGGTCGCCCGACAGCCCGTGCGCTTGCGCATACTCATTGCGCAGCCGCCACTGGCCGCGGCGGTCCAGCGCCAGCCAGCCATAGGCATTGGGCACGTTGGGCCAGCGTGCCATCGCTTGCCTGACGATGTCGTCCATGTTGGGTCTCCTCTGCGGGCGGGTGGCTTGCCACGCCGCCTCGCGCTCACATCATGCTGTCGAAAAAGCGCAGGATCCGTGCCGGCAGCCATTCGATATGGCCGCCAAAGCGGCCGTCGGGCAGCAGCGGCAGGTGGCGCCGCCAGCCGTCGTGCGGGGTCATGAAGCCGACATGGCCGCCGTGCTCGGGCTGCTCCAGCCACACCTGCGGGCTGACCTCGGCCGGGCCGGGCAGGTACCGCCCGGGCAGGAAGGGATCGTTGCGCGCGTTGAGCACCAGCGTCGGCACCGCGATCTCGCGCAGCACGGGTTTGCTGGCGGCGCGGCGCCAGTAGTCGTAGGTATCGGCAAAGCCGTGCAGCGGCGCGGTGACCACGTTGTCGAACGCGTACAGGTCGCGGCTGGCCAGCATGGCGTCGCGGTCGAACAGGCCGGGAAACTGCTCCAGCTTGGCCAGCGACTTGCGCTTGAGCGTCTGCAGGAACATGCGCGTATAGACCATGTTGAAGCCCACGGACAGCGCGGCGCCGCCGGCGGCCAGGTCCAGCGGCGCCGAGATCGCCGCCGCCGCGTGCACATGGCTGGCGCCGCCGCCGTCCTCGCCCAGCAAGCGCAGCAGCGCATTGCCGCCCAGCGAGATGCCCACCACCAGCAGTTTGCGCCCGTTGGCGCAGTGGTGCCGGGACATACGCTGCAGCACCCAGCGGACCTCGGCGGAATCGCCCGAATGGTACATGCGCGGTGCCAGGTTCAACTCGCCCGAGCAGCCGCGGAAATGCGGGATCACGCCCTGCCAGCCGCGCAATGACAGCGCATGCATCAGCGCCTGCGCGTAATGGCTGCCGGAATCGCCTTCCAGGCCATGGAACATCACCACCAGCGGCGTGTCCGGCTGCACCGCGTGCGTGGTCCAGTCCAGGTCGATAAAGTCGCGGTCGGGGGTGTCCCAGCGCTCGCGGCGGAAGGTGACGCGCGGCGGACGCCGGGTGAAGCGGGCGGGGATGATGGTCTGGGCATGGCCGCCGCGCAGCCACCAGGGCATCAGCAGGCCGTCGCCGTAGGCATGCCCCGGCGTGGGGGAGGGAGAGTCCGCCTGCACGGGATGCGGCAGGCGGTGTTGCGGAAGCTGCGTCATGCCGGCTCGGAATTTGCCTGGTATTGCAGCAGCAGGCCACTAAGCGACGCTAAGCGGCCATGCGGCTTCAGTGCAGCGCCTGCCCCGGTGCGGCCGCCACCGCGGCAACCTGCACGGCGTTGGCCGGGCTGCAGTGGATATGCGCCAGGCGCCAGCCTTCGTGGTTCTGCATCAGCACATAGGTGGTGTGCACGTACAGGTCGGCCTCGACCCGGTCGCCGCCGAAGCGCAGCGCCTCGGTCACGTCGAAGATCGACACCGCCATCGAGGCATGGCTGCTGGTCTCGATCGCATCGACCAGCACCGGCTGCTCTTCCAGCAACTGCGCGAACGCCTGGCGCAGCTGCTCGTGGCCGATCAGGCGCTGGCCGTCGGGCAGCACGCAGGTGATCGAGTCCTCGTCCAGCCACAGGCGCAGCGCGCCTTCGGCATCGCGCAGCTTTAGCGCCTCGCGAAAGGCTTCGACGATGTCTTCGGCGGAATCGAACAGGCGGGCAAAACGAGGCATGGTGGCAGTGTCAGGGGTAAGTCAGTGCTGCGGCCGTGGCCGGTGCAGCAGCTTGCGGAGTTCGACGAACACCATTTCTGGTTCGATCTCTTTCAGGCAGCGCAGGTGGCCCAGCGGGCACTCGCGCTTGAAGCACGGACTGCACTCGAGCTGCAGCCACATGATACTCGCAGCCTGTGACAGAGGCGGGGTGTGGCGCGGATCGCTCGAGCCGAACACCGATACCTGGGGCCGGTTCAGCGCCGCGGTAACGTGCATCAGGCCGGAGTCGTTGCAGACCGCGGCCTCGGACAGCGCCAGCAGGTCAACGGCATCATCGAGCGAGGTCTGGCCGCACAGGTTGCGCACGAACGGGGCTTCACTGACGATCTCGCTGGCGATCTCGGCATCCTTGGCCGAGCCCAGCGTGATCATCTGCGCGTACGGGTAGGAGCGCCGCAGCATCTGCGCGAGCTGGGCAAAATGGCTGGCCGGCCAACGCTTGGCCGGGCCGTACTCGGCCCCCGGGCAGAACGCGATCACGCGCGCGTGCGGGGCGATGCCGAAGCGCTCGGCGGTGGCCGCCATGCGCGCGGGGTCGACGCGCAGGCGCGGTTCCGGGATGTTTTCAGGCAGGCGCGCGCCGGGCTTGAGCGCCAGGCGGGCGTAGTGCTCCACCATCGGCGGGCGCTTGTCGCGCGGCGGGTTGGCGTGGCGGATATTGAGCATGCCGAAGCGCGCTTCGCCGCGGTAGCCGATGCGCAGCGGGATGCCGGCCAGCCACGGGATCAGCGCCGACTTGAGCGAGTTCGGCAGCACGTAGGCGAGGTCGTAGCCTTCGTTCTTGAGCTGCTGCGCGAACATCAGCCGTGCGGACAGCTGCAGCTTGCCGTGCGCGAGGTCGGACGGGAACACGCGGCCGATCTCGGGCATGCGCGCGAGCACCGGCGCCACCCACTTGGGCGCGAGGGCGTCGATGACCAGGCGCGGATGGCGCGCCTTGAGCAGCGCGAACAGCGGCTGCGCCATCAGGGCGTCGCCGATCCAGTTGGGGGCGATGACGAGGGCTTTCTTCATGGGCGGGGCGCTTGGAGCCGGCACGCCGGCGCGGACGCCGGGAACGCCGACGCTCCGGGGCGCCTGCGGGCGGCCCGGAGCGTCGGGGTCGTGCGAAAACGGGCGGCTCGGGTCAGTGGTGGCCCTTCAGCACGGTGCCCGGCTTGAGCTTGTAGACGGTACCGCAGTAGGGGCACTTGGCCTCGCCGGTGTCTGCCACGTCCAGGAACACGCGCGGATGGTAGTTCCATGTCGGCGTGTTGGCGGTGGGGCAGTGCAGCGGAATGTCTTCGGCGCCGATTTCGATGATGGTGGCGGTTTGCGTCATGGTGTTGCAGGGAGTGAAGCTTATTGTCCGTGAAACGGGGTGTGCCGCGCCCGCAATTGCGGGCGCATGGCGCGAAAGCGCTGGCCGCAGGTGCTCAGACCAGCGTCAGCCACTTCTTGTACTTCTCTTCTTTGCCGCCCACGGCGGCAAAGAACGCGTCCTGGATCTGCTTGGTCACCGGGCCGCGGCGGCCTTCGCCGATGATGCGGTCGTCCAGTTCGCGGATCGGCGTCACTTCGGCGGCGGTGCCGGTGAAGAAGGCCTCGTCGGCGCAGTACATCTCGTCGCGGGTGATGCGCTTTTCCCGCACCTCGATGCCGAGGTCGCGCGCGATCGTCAGCGTGGCGTCGCGGGTGATGCCGTCCAGGCACGAGGCCAGGTCCGGGGTATAGATCACGCCGTTGCGCACGATAAAGACGTTCTCGCCCGAGCCTTCGCTGACATAGCCTTCGGTATCCAGCAGCAACGCTTCGTCGTAGCCCAGCCCGGTGGCTTCCTGGTTGGCCAGGATCGAGTTGATGTAGTAGCCGCTCGCCTTGGCGCGCACCAGCGACACGTTGACGTGGTGGCGGGTGAACGACGAGGTCTTCACGCGGATGCCGCGCTCCATGCCTTCCTCGCCCAGGTAGGCGCCCCACGGCCAGGCCGCGATCGCCACGTGGATGGTGTTGCCCTTGGCCGACACGCCCAGCTTTTCCGAGCCGATCCACACGAGCGGGCGGATATAGCAGGATTCCAGGTTGTTGGCGCGCACGACCTCGCGCTGGGCGGCCTCGAGCGTGGCTTCGTCGAACGGCATCGCCATCTGGAAGATCTTGGCGGAATTGAACAGACGGCGGGTGTGCTCCTTCAGGCGGAAGATCGCGGTGCCTTCGGGGGTCTTGTAGGCGCGCACGCCCTCGAACACACCCATGCCGTAGTGCAGCGTATGCGTCAGCACGTGGATCTTGGCGTCGCGCCATTCGATCAGCTTGCCGTCCATCCAAATCTTGCCGTCGCGATCCGCCATCGACATGTCTGTTCTCCTTGCGCCGTCAAAGTAGCAAAAACAACATTGTAAGCCGCGGCGGCATGGCTCACAAAGCGGGGAAGGCCCGCGGCGGTCTAGAATCCTCTTTTCCGGGCGGTTGCCGCATGGTGGACGCCAATTTTTGCCGCAGCCTTACCGTTCACGCCATCGCGCCTGCTCTTCCGTCCCTGACCCGGCGTGCCTTTGACCCCGTGCCTTTAACCCCGTGCCTTTAACCCCACATCCCGGCCCTGAATCCTCGCCGGCGCCCGACGGTCGCGGCACCAGCCCCGCCTCCGGCCCCGGCTGGCAGCAGGCGCTGGAAGCGCTGCGCGCCCTCGCCGGCGCGGAGCCCGCGGCCGCGGCCGAAGGCGGGCGGCGGCTGCTATGGGCGCTGACGCTGGATGCCGACGGCGCGCCGGGCACGATCGAGCCGCTCGAGCAGGTGCGCGGCGCGCGCGGCTGGGGCAAGCCTAAGCCGGTGCCGCTGGCGCGCGTGGCCGAAGACGACCGGCTCGAGCCGTGGGATGCCCGCGTGGCCCGCGCCATCCGCCGCGACCAGTCCCACAACCGGCGCTATGTGATCGATCGCGCTGCCGCGGCGATGGCGCTGGTTGGGCACCCCGGTGTGGTGCTGGCGCACGCGCCGACGCAGACGCTGGAGGTGGTGGAGGACGCGCCCGCGCTGGAGGCCGTGCACAGCGCCGGCCGCTACGTGCTGCGCATCTTCCCGCCAGTGCGCGTGGCGCCGGCAATGGAGGCCTTGCTGCCCGCCGCCGCGCGCCAGGAGGCCGAGGCGCTGCGCCAGCTTACGGTGGTGCGCGACGGGCCGCACCGGCTGCGCGTGATCCGCTTCACGCCGGCGCAGTTCGACGCGGCGCGGCTGATCGGCGATGGCCTGGCCATCCCCGAGGACGGCCAGGCCCAGCTCGACCGGACGCTGCGCGCCCTGGCCAGGCACTTCCAGATCCATGCCGACCAGGCCGGCGGCACGCGCACGGTGGAGGCCGAGACGCGGCTGCGCGCCGAGGTGGCGCCGGTAGGCCGCGGCATCTCGCTGCGGCTGGTGGTGACGCCGCTGGGCCCGCTCGGCCCGCGGCTCGCACCCGGCGCGGGGCGCGAGCGCCTGATGGCCGCGGTGCGCGGCGAGACGCTCGCGACGCAGCGCGACCTGGAGGCCGAGCTGGCCAGCGTGGCCGAAGTCTTCGCCGCGCTGCCGGTGCTGGTGACCCAGTCGCCGCCGGGCGGCGAGTACAGCTGGACGCTGGACGACCCGGAAGACGCGCTCGCGGTGGTCGAGGCGCTGCCCGGGCTGCCCGCGGTGCAGGCGGTCGAATGGCCGCGCGGCAAGGAGATCCGCGTGCTGCCGGCCGACCTGCCGCAGCTCGGCGTGCAGATCGAGAGCCGCGGCGCGTGGTACCGGCTGGCCGGCGAGCTGCGCGTGGCGGAGGGGCTGGTGCTGGAGCTGGGGAAGCTGATCGACTGGACCGGCAGCCACGCCGGACGCTTCGTGCCGATGGGGCAGGGTGTCTACGTGGCGCTGACGCGTACGCTGCGGGGCCGGCTGCGGGACCTGGCGGGCGTCGGCGAACGCGTTCCTGACGGCATCCGCGTGCCGCAGATGGCCACGCCGTGGCTGGACGATGTGCTTGCCGGCGCCGGCATCGACCCCGACGCGCATTTCCGCCAGCGCATCGCGCGGTTGCGCGCCGCGCGCGAGACCGAGATCGCGCTACCGCCGACGCTGGCGGCCGAGCTGCGCCCCTACCAGGAGGCCGGCTACCGCTGGGCCATGACGCTGGCCGCTTCCGGCCTCGGTGCCTGCCTCGCCGACGATATGGGCCTGGGCAAGACCCTGCAGGCACTGGCGGTGATGGTGGCCCGTGCCGGCGGCGGCGCCGCGCTGGTGATCGCGCCGACCTCGGTCTGCGGCAACTGGGCCGCCGAAGCGCGCCGCTTCGCGCCCACGCTCAACGTCCATGTGTACGCGGAAGGCGAGCGCGAAGCCCTGCTGGCGCAGGCGGGCCCGCATGATCTGGTGATCGTTTCGTACACGCTGCTGCAGCAGGCGCGCAAGGACTTCTGCGCGCGCGAGTGGCACACCGTGGTCGCCGACGAGGCGCAGGCATTCAAGAACGCGGTCACGCGGCGCGCGCAGGCGATGTACGAGCTGCCGTCGGGTTTTCGCATGGCGCTGACCGGCACGCCGGTGGAAAACCGGCTGGCCGAGCTATGGTCGGTGATGCGCTTCTGCAATCCGGGTTTGCTGGGCTCGCTGGCCCGCTTCAACGAACACTTCGCCAACCCGATCGAGCGTGGCGGCGTGCGCGAGGCACGCCTGCGGCTGCGCCGCATGATCGCGCCGTTCGTGCTGCGCCGGACCAAGGCGCAGGTGCTGGACGAACTGCCGCCGCGCACGGAGCTGGTGATCCGGGTCGAGCCCGAACCGGTCGAGGCGGCGCACTACGAGGCGCTGCGCCGCCAGGCGCAGACCGAGGCCGAATCCGCGCTGGCGCGGGTGGAAGCCGCGCGCAAGGCTACCCGCGGCGCGCCGGCCGGGGCGCGGGCGCGCGCGCTGGCGCAGGCCCAGCACCAGGCGCAGGCGCGCATCCACGTGCTGGCGCAGCTGATGCGGCTGCGGCGCGCCGCCTGCGATCCGCGGCTGGTGACGCCGGAGCTCAGCGGCCAACTGAGCGAGGGGGCCAAGCTGCTCGCCTTTGTCGAATTGGCTGGCGAACTCGCGGCCAGCGGCCACAAGACGCTGGTGTTCAGCCAGTTTGTCGATTTCCTGCAACTGCTGCGCCGCGGGCTGGAGGGCGCCGGGCTGGCCTTCCAGTACCTGGACGGCGCCACCCCCGCGGCCGAGCGCACGCGCCGCGTGGCGGCATTCCAGGCGGGCGAGGGCGACGTGTTCCTGATCAGCCTGAAGGCCGGCGGCTTCGGCCTGAACCTGACCGCGGCCGACTACGTGATCATCGCCGACCCGTGGTGGAACCCCGCCGCCGAAGACCAGGCCATGGGCCGCGCGCACCGCATCGGCCAGCAGCGCCCCGTGACGGTGTACCGGCTGATCCATGCCGGCACCATCGAGGAGCGCATCGTCGACCTGCACCGCGACAAGCGCGCGCTGGCCGACGGGCTGCTGGAGGCGGATGACGAAGCTGCGGCGGGCACCGGCGCGGCGCTGCCCGATATCGACGAGCTGGTGGGGCTGCTGCGGCGCTGATGGTGCGCAGGGCAGGCATATGCCGGCACGGCATACCTTCAAGCGAACTCGGTCGTTTGGTTTTGGCAGGAACCTTGCTATCTTGTGACGTTGGCCCGGGGCTCAGATCCCGGCCGGCCCATGTTCAGTCCTGACTTTCTCCGACGGTGCCCCCATGCCTATCTCGTCCCGCCTGCTCCCGCGCTTGTCCTTCCGTTCCGCTTTCCGCCTGGGCGCCGGCCTGGCCGCGCTGTGCGCCGCCGCTGCCGTGAGCGCGCCGGCCCACGCGCAGGGCGAATGGCCGACGCAGCCGGTGACGATCCTGATGGGCTTCACCGCCGGTTCGGGCGTCGACATCGTCGGCCGCACGCTGCAGGAATCGCTGCAGAAGTCGCTCAAGACCACCATCATCTATGACTACCGGCCGGGCGCCGGCGGCAATGTCGCCTCCGAAGTGGTGGCGCATGCCAAGCCGGACGGCTACACGCTGTTGCTGGGCACCGCCGCCACGCATGGCATCAACCCGGCGCTGTACAAGAACCTGCCGTTCGACGCCGAGGCCGATTTCACGCCGATCGCGCCGCTGGTCGAGGTCTCGAACGTACTGACCGTCAACCCGGCCGTGATCGACGTGAAGTCGGTCAGGGAATTCATCGAGAAGGTCAAGGCCAACCCGGGCAAGTACAACTTTGCGTCGACCGGCAACGGCACCGGCACGCACCTGGCGTTTGCCGAGTTCAACGCGCGCGCCGGCCTCGACATGGTCCACGTGCCCTACAAGGGCGGCCCGGATGCGCTGCAGGCGGTGGTGAAGGGCGAGGTCTGCTGCATCTTCAACCAGGTGCAGAGCGTGCTGCCGCAGTACCGCGCCGGCAAGGTGCGGCTGCTGGGCGTGACCACCAGACAGCGCGTGCAGGTGATTCCCGACGTGCCGACCATCGCCGAGAGCGGCGTGCCGGGCTTCAACAGCACCATCTGGTTCGGTTTCTTCGGTCCCAAGGGCCTGGATCCGAAGATCGCGCGCAAGATCAATGACGCGGTAAAGGTGGCGCTGGAAACGCCGGCGATCCGGCAGAAGCTGGTCGACGCCGGCAACACGCCGCGCATCGAGTCGGTAGACCAGTTCAGGGCCACGGTGAAGGCCGACCGCCAGAAGTGGGCGGGCGTGGTCAAGAACGTAGGCGCTTCGATCGACTGACCGGTCAGCGCGGGGCGCGCCACGCGCGCCCCCTCAAGCTTCCGGCCTCACCCCCAGCCGCGTCAGCAAATGCGCGAGCTGCGCCTGCGTGCCGGTCCCGGTCTTGGTGAAGATCGCCTTCAGCTGCGTGCGCCCGGTCTCGCGCCGGATGCCGATCAGCTCGCACGCCTCCGGCAACCCGATCCCCGTTGACAACTGCATCGCCAGCCGCGTCTCCGCGGGCGTGAGCCCGTAGAGATCGCGCAGCACGGCCGGCAGCGTCACCGGCGCGATGCCGGGTTCATGGATCGCCACCATCACGCTCGGGCGCTGCCAGTCCATGGCGAGATGATGGGCCGGCGGCAGCGGCATCAGGATGACCTGTGCCTGGCGGCCACCGCCATCGACCGCGCGCAGCGCCTGCGCCGGCTGCAGGCTGGCCGGATCGCAGGCGGCGCGCAGTGCCTCCGCAAACGGGCGCGACAGGCGCCACTCGTCCTGCCGCAACGGCCCGGACGACAGTGCCGCGGCGCTGGTCTCGATCGACACCGCCGGCAGCAGCCGGCGCACCCAGGCTTCGCCGATGCTGTTCGCCAGCAGCGCCTTGCCGTCGTCGCGGAACACGATCATGCCAAAGGGCAGCCGCTCCATCATCTGGGTGGAGGCGTGCGCCAGCGCCGAGACCTGGTGGATGCGGTCGCGCAGCGCCATGGCGTGGCGCACGTGCGGGATGGCCCAGTCGAGCGCGCGCGCATCCTCCGGCTGATAGAGGCTGCGCCCGTGCGGCCGCTGCAGCGACAGGAACACTTCATAGTGGGGCTTGCGCTCGACCAGGCAGGCCATCAGCGACGCCAGTCCGAACTGGCGGAAGAACTCGCCGTAGAAGGGCGAATGGCGCATGGTTTGCGTGCCCAGTTCGCGCGAATCGATATACCAGCTTCCCACCGGCATGCGCGGCGCGAACGGCAGTGCCGGGTCGAGGGCTTCGTAGTACTCGTGGTAGGCGGCCACTTCCTCCGGCACGGGATTGACTACCTGGTTGACCAGCACGCGCTCATTGACGGTGTCGAGCACCACCAGCGCGGCGTGGACGCTGTCGCTGACCTGGCACAGCGCGCTCAGGCTGCGCTGCCAGGCCTCGGCATCGAAGATGCCCTCATACAGTGCGCGAATGGTGTCGTGCATATGCCTCTCTGTATCGCTCATGGCTTGCCTTCTTCTACTTTTTGTACTTTTGGTACTTTATGCGTGTGGCCGAGAGCCGGCCGCCGGGCTTGCGCCGGCCGGCGTGGCGTGGGGACGCCCCCCCAGCGGGTTCAGGTGTGCGGCGCGGCTTGGAACTGTGAACGCGCCGTTTGGTGGCGGAACAGCTGCTGCCTGGCTTCGGGCAGGCGCTGGCCGTTGACCGGGCGGGTGGCCGGGTTGGCGATGCGGTTGACGGTGACGTGGTCCCGCAGGTGGTCGCGTATGGGGACGCGAACCATCATCGAGGCATGGGCGATGCCTGCCAGTTCCATCAGGGTGCCCGGGCGCTGCTGCCCGGCAACGGGATCGGAAATGCCCTCGTACCAGCCACGGATGGCTCCGTGGATGTCGGCTTCTTTCATCTGACTACCCCCTGCATTCGCGACAAAAAATGCGCGGCCCCGGCCGTGCGCCCCCGCACACACCGGGATGTTTTTTCTTATTTCCGCTTATTGTTCGGCCGCTATCGGACGGCTCTGGCTGTGCTACGTGTCTGGTCTAGCAGACGTTTGGATACATTACCGCACTTGGGGGAAGACGGGGACATTGCCCGGCCCCTACTTCGGAGGGATGCCGCGTCCACGGCCCGCATGCGCCCGTCCGGGCTGTGCCGGCAGCGGCACATGATGCGATACCTTGGGCCGGAATCGTCAAAGCGTTGACCGTGATCAGGTAAAATGCCCGTTTCCCCGAATTTCAGCGAAATCTCGCGCCATCCACCGCCATGACCACTGTCCTGCGTCTTTCCGATCTGATTTCCCAAGGCAAAATCTCCGGCAAGCGGGTGTTCATCCGTGCCGACCTGAACGTGCCGCAGAACGACGCTGGCGATATCACCGAGGACACCCGCATCCGCGCCTCGGTACCGGCGATCGAAGCCTGCCTGGCCGCTGGCGCCGCGGTGATGGTGACGTCGCACCTGGGCCGCCCGACCGAGGGCGAGTTCAAGCCCGAGGATTCGCTGGCGCCGATCGCCACGCGCCTGTCCGAGCTGCTGGGCAAGCCGGTGACGCTGGTGCAGAACTGGGTCGACGGCGTCGAGGTGGCGCCCGGCCAGGTAGTGCTGCTGGAAAACTGCCGCGTGAACAAGGGCGAGAAGAAGAACAGCGACGAACTGGCGCAGAAGATGGCTAAGCTCTGCGACGTCTACGTCAATGACGCGTTCGGCACCGCCCACCGCGCCGAAGCCACCACCCACGGCATCGCCAAATACGCGCCGATCGCCTGCGCCGGCCCGCTGCTGGCCGCCGAGATCGACGCGCTGGGCAAGGCGCTGGGGCAGCCGGCGCGTCCGCTGGTGGCGATCGTGGCCGGCTCGAAGGTCTCGACCAAGCTGACCATCCTGAAGTCGCTGGCCGACAAGGTCGACAACCTGATCGTGGGCGGCGGCATCGCCAATACCTTCATGCTGGCCGCCGGGCTGAAGATCGGCAAGTCGCTGGCCGAAGCCGACCTGGTCGGCGACGCCAAGGCGATCATCGACATCATGGCCAGGCGCGGCGCGTCGGTGCCGATCCCGGTCGACGTGGTGTGCGCCAGGGAATTCAGCGCTACCGCCACGGCCACGGTCAAGGACGTCAAGGACGTCGCCGACGACGACATGATCCTCGATATCGGTCCGAAGACCGCCGCGCAGCTGGCCGATCAACTGAAGGCCGCCGGCACCATCGTCTGGAACGGCCCGGTGGGCGTGTTCGAGTTCGACCAGTTCGGCAACGGCACCAAGGTGCTCGCCGAAGCCATCGCCGATTCGAGCGCGTTCTCGATCGCCGGTGGCGGCGACACGCTGGCTGCCATCGCCAAGTACGGCATTGCCGACCGCGTGGGCTATATCTCCACCGGCGGCGGCGCGTTCCTGGAGTTCCTGGAAGGCAAGAAGCTGCCCGCGTTCGAAGTGCTGGAACAGCGCGCCGCTGGCTGACGCGGCTTGACGCTGCGGATTGACGCCGCTGTTTGACGCACCAGCCGGCCCCGGCACGCTGCCGGGTCCCCGGGCCATCGAGCTCTGAACAAGGAATTGTCGCGCATGACCCGTTCTACCAAGATCGTCGCCACCATCGGCCCCGCCTCCAGCTCGCTGGAGGTGCTCACGCGCATGATCGCGGCGGGCGTCGACGTGGTGCGGCTGAATTTCTCGCACGGCACCGCGCAGGACCATATCGACCGCGCCCGGCTGGTGCGCGAGGCGGCGCAGGCGTGCGGGCGCGAGGTGGCCATCATGGCCGACCTGCAGGGTCCCAAGATCCGCGTCGGCAAGTTCGAGCACGGCAAGATCACGCTGAAGGCGGGCGAGCCCTTCGTCCTCGATTCCAGTTGCAAGCTCGGCAACGAGGAGCGCGCCGGCCTGGACTACCAGGACCTGCCGCGCGATGTCGGCCCGGGCGACCTGCTGCTGCTCAATGACGGCCTGATCGTGCTGGTGGTGGACCGCGTGTTCGGCACCGAGATCTTCACCACCGTGCGCGTCGGCGGCGAGCTGTCCAACAACAAGGGCATCAACCGCCAGGGCGGCGGGCTGTCGGCGCCGGCGCTGACGGCCAAGGACATGGACGACATCAAGACCGCCATGGCCCTGGGCGCGGACTACGTTGCGGTGAGCTTTCCCAAGAACGCCACCGACATGGAAATGGCGCGCCAGCTGGCCGCCGTGGCCGGCCAGCCGCATGGCCACAAGGCCCGCATGATCGCCAAGATCGAGCGCGCCGAGGCCATCCACCCGGGCGTGCTGGAAGAAATCCTGCAGGCCTCCGACGGCATCATGGTGGCCCGTGGCGACCTCGCCGTGGAAGTCGGCAATGCCGCGGTGCCGGCGCTGCAGAAGCGCATGATCAAGCTGGCGCGCGAGGCCAACAAGCTGACCATCACCGCCACGCAGATGATGGAAAGCATGATCGTCAACCCGGTGCCGACACGCGCCGAGGTTTCCGACGTGGCCAACGCCGTGCTGGACGGGACCGACGCCGTGATGCTGTCGGCCGAGACCGCCGCCGGGCGCTATCCGGTGGAGACGGTGGAGGCGATGGCCGCGGTCTGCATCGAGGCCGAGAAGTCGGAGGTGGTGCAGCTCGACACCGACTTCCTGAACCAGACCTTTTCCCGCATCGACCAGTCCGTGGCGATGGGTGCGCTGTTCACCGCCTATCATTTGCAGGTGAAGGCGATTGCCGCGCTGACGGATTCCGGCGCCACCGCGTTGTGGATGAGCCGCCACCGCATCCATGTGCCGATCTACGCGATGACGCCCAACCTGGCCTCGCAGCGCAAGATGCAGCTCTACCGCAACGTGGTGCCGCTGCCGCTGCAGTCCAGCGCCGACCGCGATACCGCGCTGGAGCAGGCCGAAGAACTGCTGCTGGCGCAGGGCGTGGTGCAGCGGGGCGATTTCATCGTGCTGACCATCGGCGAGCCGATGGGCCAGCCGGGCGGTACCAATACCCTGAAGATCGTCAGGGTAGGAAGCTGATTCGGGCACCAAGCGCCGACCGAAGAATACGCAGAGACACCCCATTTTTATTTAGGAGTTAGACATGCCACTCGTATCGATGCGCCAGCTGCTGGACCACGCGGCCGAGAACAGCTACGGCCTGCCGGCCTTCAACGTCAACAACCTCGAACAAGTGCAGGCCATCATGCAGGCCGCCGACGAGGTCAACGCGCCGGTGATCATGCAAGCCTCGGCCGGCGCGCGCAAATACGCCGGCGAACACTTCCTGCGCCACCTGATCGAAGCCGCGGTAGAGGCTTATCCCCATATTCCGGTGGTGATGCACCAGGACCACGGCCAGTCGCCGGCGATCTGCCAAGGCGCGATCGACCTGGGCTTCTCGTCGGTGATGATGGACGGCTCGCTGCGCGAAGACGGCAAGACCCCGGCCGAATACGACTACAACATCGACGTGACCCGCAAGGTGGTGCAGCTGGCCCACGCCGTGGGCGTGACCGTCGAAGGCGAACTGGGCTGCCTGGGCTCGCTGGAAACCGGTGAAGCTGGCGAAGAAGACGGCATCGGCGCCGCAGGCGTGCTGGACCACTCGATGCTGCTGACCGATCCGGAGCAGGCCGCCGACTTCGTCAAGGCCACCCAGCTCGACGCGCTGGCGATTGCCATCGGCACCTCGCACGGCGCCTACAAGTTCACCCGCAAGCCCACCGGCGATATCCTGGCGATCAGCCGCATCAAGGAAATCCACGCCCGCATCCCCAACACCCACCTGGTGATGCACGGCTCGTCGTCCGTTCCGCAAGAGCTGCTGGAAGAGATCCGCAAGTTCGGCGGCGACATGAAGGAAACCTACGGCGTGCCGGTCGAGGAAATCCAGGAAGCGATCAAGTACGGCGTGCGCAAGATCAACATCGACACCGACATCCGCCTGGCCATGACCGGCGCGATCCGCCGCTTCTTCGCCGAGAACCCGAGCAAGTTCGACCCGCGCGAATACCTGAAGCCGGCCCGCGAAGCGGCCAAGCAGGTGTGCAAGGCGCGCTACATCGCGTTCGGCTGCGAAGGCCAGGCCAGCAAGATCAAGCCGGTTTCGCTGACCGACGTCGCGCAGCAGTACAAGTCGGGCAAGCTGGCGCAGGTCGTGCAGTAATGTCCCTTGTCCGCCTTCCTCGCAAGCGGAAGGCGGATTGCAGTTCCGGCCGCCGCGGCACGCATTTTGCGCCCGGCGGCTTCGCCGTTTTATCGGAACCATCATGTCCAACGCTCTCTACCAGTCCTCCATCCAATCGCTGCCGCTGCTGGGCCACGGCAAGGTGCGCGACAACTATGCCGTCGGCGATGACAAGCTGCTGATCGTCACCACCGACCGCCTGTCGGCCTTCGACGTCATCCTGGGCGAGCCGATCCCCGACAAGGGCCGCGTGCTGAACCAGATGGCGAGCTTCTGGTTCAGGAAGCTCGCGCATATCGTGCCGAACCACGAGACCGGCATCGCGCCGGAAACCGTGGTCGCGGCGGAGGAAGTGGAGCAGGTAAAGGGCCGCGCCGTGGTGGTCAAGCGCCTGCAGCCCATCCTGGTCGAAGCCGTGGTGCGCGGCTACCTCGCCGGCAGCGGCTGGAAGGATTACCAGGCCACCGGCAAGGTGTGCGGCATTGAGCTGCCGCCGGGCCTGCAGAACGCGCAGAAACTGCCCGAGCCGATCTTCACCCCGGCCGCCAAGGCCGAGATGGGCGAGCACGACGAGAACATCTCGTTCGCCGAGGTCGAGGGCCGCATCGGCATCGCGCTGGCGCGCCAGATGCGCGAGATCTCGATCCGCCTGTACAAGGAAGCGGCCGAGTTCGCCGCCACGCGCGGCATCATCATCGCCGACACCAAGTTCGAGTTCGGCCTGGACGACAATGGCGTGCTGACGCTGATGGACGAGGTGCTGACCGCCGATTCGTCGCGCTTCTGGCCGGCCGATTCGTACCAGGTGGGCACCAACCCGCCGTCGTTCGACAAGCAGTTCGTGCGCGACTGGCTGGAAGCCGTGCGCATCGACGGCAAGCCGTGGCCGAAGACCGCGCCCGCGCCGAAACTGCCGGATGACGTGATCGAGAAGACGGCGGCGAAGTATCGTGAGGCGCTGACGCGTCTGACGGGCGAAGAACTGAAGTAATTTTTTGACTCCCAGACGGTGTTCTCCCTCTCCCCTCAGGGGGGAGGGCCGGGGCGAGGGGTGGTTTAGCAAGGCGCCACGTGTCAGGACGCGCCGGCCCTCTCCCCCGGCCCCTCTCCCGCAGGCGGGAGAGGGGAGCAAACAAGAAGGATCTTGAAGTGAGTAATACGCAAAACCCGCTGGTCGGCGTCGTGATGGGCAGCAGTTCCGACTGGGACGTGATGCAGCACGCGGTGGCCATGCTGAAGGATTTCGGCGTGCCATTCGAGGCCCAGGTGGTGTCCGCGCACCGCATGGCCGACGACATGTTCCGCTATGCCGAGAGCGCGCGCAGCCGCGGCATCCGCGCCATCATCGCCGGCGCCGGCGGTGCCGCGCACCTGCCGGGCATGATCGCCGCCAAGACCATCGTGCCGGTGTTCGGCGTGCCGGTGCCGTCGAAGTACCTGCGCGGCGAGGACTCGCTGCTGTCGATCGTGCAGATGCCCAAGGGCGTGCCGGTCGCCACCTTCGCCATCGGCGAGGCGGGCGCGGCCAATGCCGCGCTGCACGCGATCGCCACGCTGGCGACCACCGATGACGCGCTGGCCAACGCGCTGGAAGCCTTCCGCGCGAAGCAGACCGAAGCCGCGCGAGCGATGACGCTGCCGCTGTAATCTCTCCGGACATCCCACGGAACCGAGCAATGCCCACCGATATCCATCCCTACCTCTCCGAAGCCCACACGCCGGAATCGCGCGCCGAATTCGGTGTCGACCGTCCCGACGCGCCCATCCTGCCCGGTGCGTGGCTCGGCATGCTGGGCGGCGGCCAGCTCGGCCGCATGTTCACGCATGCGGCGCAGGCCATGGGCTATCGCGTGTGCGTGCTCGATCCCGACCAGGACAGCCCGGCCGGTGCGGTGGCCGACAAGCATATCTGCGCGCAGTACACCGACGAGGCCGCGCTGGCCGAGATGGGCAAGCTGTGCCAGGCGGTGAGCACCGAGTTCGAGAACGTGCCGTCGCTGTCGCTGGACCGGCTCGAGCAGCTCGGCGCCTTTGTCGCGCCGCGCGGCTACTGCGTGTCGATCGCGCAGAACCGCATCGGCGAGAAGAAGTTCTTCGCCGCCTGCGCCGAGCGCACCGGCGTGCCGCCGGCCCCGCACTGGGTGATCCAGCACGACGCCGATGTCGACCAGCTGCCCGACCACGTGCTGCCCGGCATCCTGAAAACCGCGCGCATGGGCTACGACGGCAAGGGCCAGGCGCGCGTGAAGACGCGCGACGACGTGCGCGCCGCGTGGAAGGCCATGCAGCACGTGCCGTGCGTGCTGGAGCAGATGCTGCCGCTGGCCTATGAAGTCTCGGTGCTGGCCGCGCGTGCCGCGGACGGTTCCACGGCCACCTGGCCGCTGGCGGAGAACGTGCATCGCGACGGCATCCTGTTCTCGACGGTGATGCCGTCGACCAGCGTCTCGCCCGAGATCGCCAACCGCGCCCGTGCCGCCGCGGCGGCCATCGCCACCGAGATGGGTTATGTGGGCGTGCTGTGCATCGAGTTCTTCGTGCTGACCGACGGCTCGCTGGTCGCCAACGAGATGGCGCCGCGCCCGCACAACTCCGGCCATATCACCATGGACGTGTGCGAGACCAGCCAGTTCGAGCAGCAGGTGCGCGCGATGGCGCGGCTGCCGCTGGGCAACACGCGCCAGCATTCGGCCGGCAAGATGCTGAACCTGCTGGGCGATGTCTGGTTCGAGTTCGGGCTGGAACGCACGCCGGCGTGGGACGAGGTGGTGGCGCAGCCCGGCGCCAAGCTGCACCTGTACGGCAAGAACGACGCGCGTCCGTCGCGCAAGATGGGCCACGTCAACTGCATCGGCGAGCATGCCGAGGCGGCCGATGCAGCCTTTGCCGCGGCCGCGCAGGCGCTGCATATCCCGCTCTGATATCCGCTCTGATTCCACGCAAGGAACACGATGTCGCTGCGCACGCCCACGGCTGCTGAACTCGATGAAGCCGTCCGCCTGCTCGAGGCGGGACAACTGGTCGCTTTCCCCACCGAGACGGTCTACGGACTGGGCGCCGACGCCGAGAATCCCGAGGCGGTCGGCCGCATCTTCGCGCTGAAGGGACGGCCGTCCAACCACCCGGTGATCGTGCATGTGGTCGATGGCGCGGATATCAGCTACTGGACCGACGAGGTGCCGGAAGCCGCGCAGAAACTGATCGATGCGTTCTGGCCGGGGCCGCTCACTCTGATTTTGAAGCGTGCTGCGCATATCGATGCCGCGGTGGCGGGAGGGCAGGACAGCATTGGCTTGCGGTGCCCGTCGCATCCGGTGGCGCAGGCGCTGCTGGCGCGCTTCAAGCGTGGGCGCGGCGGAGTTGCGGCGCCTTCGGCGAACAAGTTCGGGCAGGTGAGCCCGACCACCGCGCAGCATGTGCGGGATGAATTCGGCGACGCGGTCTATGTGCTGGAAGGCGATGGGGTCGAGGTCGGGATCGAATCGACCATCGTCGACCTGTCGCGCCTGAGCGCCGGCGTCGGGCCGGTCTTGCTGCGACCCGGTGCCGTCACGGTGGGGATGCTGGCGCAGGTACTGGGCGAGGCGCCGTTGCCGCCCGATGCCGCCGCGCCGCGCGCTTCAGGTACCCTGAAGGCCCATTATGCGCCGCACACGCCCTTGTTGCTGGCGGATGCGCAAGCCGCCGCCGCGCGGCTGGTCGCCCTGCCGGCCGATGCGCGCGTGGCATGGGTAGGACGCGCGCCGCTGGCCGATCAGCGCTGCACGTGGGTGCAGGCGCCGGCCGATGCTGCCGCGTATGCGCAGGAGCTGTACCGGTTGCTGCGCAAGCTCGACAAGCAGGGTTTTTCGCAGTTGGTGTTCGAGACGTTGCCTGAAGGGCAGGATTGGGCGGGGGTGCGGGATCGGTTGGAGAGGGCGGCGGCGGCGTTTGGCGGCTAAGGCTGCGCCCTCTGCCGCCTGCACCACCGTGCCCCAGCGCTCTGCGAGCCAGCCCGGCAGCTGACCACAGGAAAATTCCCAATCGCATGGGAAGGCGGCCAAAAGTTGATTCGAAGCAACGATCCTTTTGGGCAGACGTCGGATATCTCACGGGCGAACTGTCGCACAGCAACCAGCACATCCCTTGCGATGAGGCTGCAGCTGACCAGCCTGGAGAAATCATGACATTGCCCGGATCACCCGACGCCTTGGACACGCCCGCCGGCCAGACGCTGGTTACGGTTTCTGAGTTGCATCGCCTGACGGAACTCCTTCATTGCCCCTATGAGATCGACGCTCAGTGCGACAGCGATGGATTTTGGTTCGTGACCTTTACGATCGCCGAACGACGCTATGTGCTTGCCACAGTAAGGGGGCGAACGCGGCGCTGGCGGCAACTGGAACCGGTTCTGGCGTTCCTGCACGAACATTGCAGGCACCCTGGCGCAATCCGGCTGTATACCGCGTCATGGTTATTCTGCGGAGCGGGCCTGCCCGGCGACAAGGTCCTTCTCGCCTAGCGCGCGCCACAGCATTACAGCGCCGCCCATCACGGCCAGGCTTCCACTGATGACGAACACCAGGGGAATGCCGAGTAGCCTCTGCATCGAGGCACCCAGTAGCGGACCCACGACCAGCGCGCCAAGCTGCGCGCTCCGCGCGGCAGCACTGATCGAGCCAATTGCCTCGGCTGGACCTTCCTGCTGAAGCGTGACTCCGAAACTCATTGCGGTCAGGCCATAGGCGCAGCCATTTGCCATCCATAGTGCAAGCCACAACGGAAGCATGATCGCTACGCCGCCTGCGGCGAGGCCTCCAGGGAGCAGCACGGTCAGCCCGAACGCTACCAGTCCGGCAGATGGCAGGTGCCGGCCGTACCGCCGATGCAATGTGCGGAAAGTCAGGGCGCCCGTCAACGCGCCGCCCGCAGTGCAACTTACGATCATTCCGAATGCCGCTGGCGGCATGCCTTCCTCCTTCAGGAAGAGCGAAAGCTGTGGGTCGTACACGCCGAGAATGGCCGACAGCCATAGCATGCATGCAAAAGCCTGCCGAAACCGGCGATTTTCGCGGGCCAGCTGCAACAATGGCCCGGAATGCCACTTGGGACGGGTAGACACGGCCCGCCGCGTACGAGAGGGCGCTGCCCATCTCAATGCAGGCAGGCAGAAGATGCCAACCATGGCCAGCGCTGCCGATAGCCACAGCCCCGCGGCCGGCCGATAGAGTACAGTGACACCTGCCGCCGCCAACGGCGCACAGATCTTGGTGAGTTGATCCACCGCAGTCATGACACTCGCGTTCGACACGAGTTGCTCTTTGTTCAGCATCGAACGAATCAGAATCTGCTCCGCAGGCATTGCACCAAGGTTGGCAATCCCCTTGATCAGCACAAGCAGGACGAAGACATGCAGGTCAGGCGCCACCATGAGCAGCATTGATGTGACGCCGCGAGCGAGATAGCTGAAGGCCAGCATCACGACGGGATTGCGGCGATCCGCCAGCCCTCCCAGGAACGGTCCAAGCACAAGCCCCGGCAGCCCATATAAGGCCGAGGACACGCCGATGGTTATCGCGTCAGCATGCCAGTGGTAGGCGAGAAGCGAGAAGATCAGAGTGAAATCCAGCCACAGGGCGACTGAGCTGGTGCAACGCGCCGCCACTAGTGCCTTGTATCCCGGAACTGTGTTGAGGCTAGTCATCGGATCTCACTTGCATGTGGTTTGCCAATCGCGCTGGAATAGCGTCCCCTCTATCACAAAGCCATCCAGTCCGGCCTGCTCCGCATAGGAAACCAGATCGGAGGTGCGATTGACAAAGCCAGCGCCATGAAAATTCAGGGAGGTATTGCAGAGAACCCCATAGCCAGTTCTCGCCTTGAAGGCGGTAAGCAGTCGATGAAGTCCCGGATTCTGCGAGGCGCTTACGCTCTACACTCGCGCTGACCCATCCACGTGAGTCGTCGCCTGGAGTGCGGGCGATCTGGCCCTGCTGAAATAGAGCATGAAGGGGCTGGGCCGAGACAGATCGAAATGCGCTTGCAAGTCTTCCTCCAGGCATACTGGCGCAATCGGCCGGAAGAACTCTCTGCGCTTGATCGCATTGATTCGATCGAGCGTTGACCGATGGAATGGCGCGGCGACGATCGATCGGTTCCCAAGTGCACGTGGTCCAATTTCGGCAGGGCCGCTGACTATGGCCAATATGGCCCCGTCGTGTAGTAAGGCCGCGATATCCTCGATGCGCGATGTTCGCCTGCGAAAGCCACCAAGCCCCTCTGCGGCTTCATAACCCACGTCGTCGAGAAAGGACTGGCCGGAGTAGACGGTCCACTCGAGTTTTGCATCTCCCGTGAGATGCCACTGGGCATCTGCGGCAGAGCCAATTGCCGATCCCGTGTCGTTCGGGCAAGGGGGTACGAACACATCGGAGAACAGACCCGAATCCAGCCATGCCCGATTCCACTCGCAATTCAGCCCACATCCCCCGGCGATCAGCAACGGCCTCCGCTCATGCACCAACGATGTGATCTCTTGATAGAAGATGTCAAAGATGCGGTCACTAACCAGCCTTGCCAAGCGCTTGGACTGTTCTGAGGCCACGCCACTGTTGAAGATGGCGAAATCGCGAAAGTCAGACTTCAGGAACTGCGGCGGATCGGAAAGGTTTGAGAAGAGGGCGTCCAGTATGGCGGCCTCCTCGGCGGACGGCTTCACGGCTTGTGCATAGGCCGCCAGTGCCATCTGCTTCCCGGCGTCGCCTAGCCTGATATGTCCCCGACCAAGGGAAAATGACGGGTCAGCAAGCCCATAGGCAAACGCATAACGAATACCTGGTCCAACCATGATCTGCCTGACGCGGCGAAGCGTCAGCGCTTCATCTATCTCGTAAAAGGCGCCAATGTGTCCTTCCCAGATCAGCGCATAGCACGGTTGTCCTTGCGGGAATGGCGACATCGCATATGCACTCATGAGATGGGATCGTTCGTGGGACGACGTGACGAGCCATATTTTGCGCCCGAGCAGTTCGATCTTGGTCAAGCTTGGCTCCCGCAGGCCCACGTACCCACCGCCGATGGGGCGTCCAGAGACCTCTGACCCGACAGCCCAGCCGCTGACCACCAGCGCGTCGGGTCTCTCAGTCACGTGCCGCAGTGCTTCCAACATCCCGGCAATGTCCAGGGGCGCGTAGCGCATGCCCGAGTCCTTTTCCGATTCAAAGGAAAAGATGAGGCGGCCACCCGCGACGTACGCCACAGTGCCGTCATGACCCGGCTTCAGGGAAAGCAGCCGCATCATTGGGCCTCGGCGTTAAAACGCCGTAAACTTTCCAGTGCCTCACTAGCGACGGCTCCGCCACCTACGCCAGCGCCAAGAAATTTAATATTTTCTGTTTATATTTACAAATGTAAATCAGATTGCGCGATTAAATTTCAATCGGCGTTTTCGACTTTCATTTGTGGAAATGTCTTTGCGGAAGGCGGAAGCAGGCCACAGAGATTGAAATCTGTGAGCGTATTCCGCAAAAATAGCGCCTCGCGTGGTGCGATCTAAGATAGCGCTAAGATGGGCGGAGCAGCCGGGCAGGCCCCGATTTCGATAATGAAATCAATCTTCGCTGGACAGCTACCAATTTGACACGACATGACATGGCGGCGACGAGGTGTCGTCACTCAGCACAGGACGTCGCCATGAGGTACTGATTCGAAGAGGAGGGCGCCCCCCGGAGTACGCTCTCAGCCCGCAAACAATCGCAATCCGGTGTACACCGCCATCCCCACTGCAATCATCCCCACCATCCGCCGCGTCAGCAGGTAGAACGCGGTGGCCACCACCCCCGCCACCAGCTTGTAGTTCGACAGCGCCACGGTGAAATGCCCCTGCCAGGTCATCAGGTCCGGCAGGATGATCGCCGCCAGCGCCGCTGCGGGCGCATAACGCAGGGCCCGCTGGATACGGTCAGGCACCGACACGTGCTCGCCGGCCATCAGGAACAACGCGCGTGTCAGCACCGTGACCACGGCCATGCCAACCAGCGCGATCCAGATCTCGACATGGCTCATGCGCGGTCTCCCGGCGGCGCGTCAGCCGCGTTGCCAATCGGCGGGGATTTGCGCTTGCGGATACCCCGCAGCGCCGCACGAGCTGCCAGCTCGTCGCTGGCCATGCCCGCAGCAATCGCCCCCACCACCGCCACCACCAGCCCAAGCCGGTACGGCAGATCAAAGCACAACAATGCCAACACCGCCGAAATCACCACAGCCATCAGCGTCGAGCGCGAATTGATCGTGGCGATCATCACCGGGATCAGCGCCATGGTGCCGGCCAGCCCCAGCCCCCAGCTGTCGGGGAACAGGCTCGCCAGCACGATGCCGAGGATCGACGACACCTGCCACATCGCGAAGTTGGTCAGCGCCATGCCCCAGAAGTAGCCTTCCTTGCCGGGCTCATAGCCCGGCGTCGAATACTTCTGCAGGAAGTAGACAAAATGCAGGTCGCCGTTGAAGAACCCCAGCACGGTGCGCCGTGCCAGCGTCAGGTAGCTGAAGTGCGGCTGCATGGCGGCACTGAAGATGACGAAGCGCAGGTTGACCATGGCCGCGGTCAGCCAGATGGTCCACAGCGGCAGTCCGGCGGCGAACAGCGGTAGCACCGCCAGCTGCGCCGAGCCGGCGTAGACCAGCAGCGACATGCCGATGGCTTCGGGCACCGTCAGCACCGATTTGCTCATCGCCACGCCGGTCACCAGCCCCCAGGAAAACACCGCGGGAAGGGATGGGGCAAAGCGGCGCGCGCCGGCCATGAAGCCGTCGCGTTCGGCGGGTGAGAAGCGATGCCACAAGCGCAACCACACCGAGGGTTGTCGGGAAGTCATGTCAGAGGAAAGGGGCAATGCAGGCCCGGGCCGGGGGCTGGCCCGGAAAGCTGCCGCCGCAGCACGCGGCAGCACCCTGGCATTATAGGGTCGGAATGCGCCCTGGTAAGTGGGCACTTAACAAAATGAGGCGCTGGCGTTGGCGGCAGGCTACGCGGGGTGGCCTATGCGCCAACAGCGGCGCAAGCTCAGGGCGCGCCGCGATACACCCACTGCATCAGCGCGTCGTGCGCTTCCTGAGCCTGCGACGCGTTTGGGTGGTTGATCATGCTCACCAGCACGTAGCGGTTGCCGTCTTCCGCGTCGACATAGCCGGCCAGAGCGCGCACATCGGCCAGCGTGCCGGTCTTGAGGTAGCCGCTGCCGGCCGCGCTGGCGCGGGTCAGCCGGTTGCGCAGCGTGCCGTCGACGCCCAGCACCGGCAGCGAATCGACCAGCGCCGGGCCGACGTTGCTGGCCGCGGCCTGCTGCAGCAGGCGCGCCATGTCGTAGGCGCTGATGCGTTCCTCGCGCGACAGGCCGGAGCCGTTGTCCAGCACCAGCCCCGGCATGTCCAGCCCCTGCTTCGCGAGCCAGCGCCGCACCACGCGGATCGAGCGCTCGGGGCTGGCCGGGCCGCCGCGGTCCAGCTCCGCGCCGATGGTCAGGAACAGCTGGCGCGCCATCACGTTGTTCGAGAACTTGTTGATGTCGCGCACGATGTCGGACAGCGGCAGGCCATAGTGGCGCGCCAGCAGCACCGCGCCGCGCGGCACCTTGCCGCTGCGCAGTGCCGGCAGATGGGTAAAGCGCCCGCCTGCGCGCTGCCATTCGGCGACGAAGCCGCCCCAGGTGAATTCCGCGTGCGACAGCGTGGCGATATTGAGCACGTGCTCGCCGCAGTCGCTCGAATAGTCGCCGGCGAACGATGCCAGCACGGTGCCGTCGGTCTGGGGCTGCAAGTTGGGGGTGGCGCGGCTTTGCCAGTCGCCGCAGCGGCCATTGGTCAAGGCCAGCTGGTTGTCGAGCTTGAGTTGCGCCAGTTCCGGCGTGACGCTGACCGCCACCGTCTGCGTGGCGGGATCCGGCGTCAGCGTGAACGACAGCGTCTTGAAGGCATAGAGCAGCGCATCCGGGCTGACGTTGTAGGCGCGCTGCGCCTCGCCGTCGATGGTGCCGTTGCCGTCGAGGCCATCGGCAAAATAGCTGCGGTCCAGCACCAGGTCGCCGTTGATGGTGCTGGCGCCGGCGGCGCGCGCGCTGGCCACCAGCCTGGCCATCTGTTCCGGCACCAGCTTGGGATCGCCGCGCCCGCGCAGGTAGACGTTGCCGGTGACGGTGCCGTCGCCGGTGGGCTGGGCATCCGCGTAGAGCGAGGTCTGCCAGCGGTAGTCCGGGCCCAGCAACTGCAGCCCGGCGAAGGTGGTGACCAGCTTCATGGTCGACGCCGGGTTCATCGGCTGCTGCGCGTTCCAGCTGGCGCGCGCGGTGGTCGCGCCCAGCCTGACCACGTAGAAGCTGGCGGCCGAGGCGGGCACGCCGGCACGGCGCAGCGCCGCGGCCACCTGGGCCGGTATGCCGGCCTGGACCAGTGCGGGCTCGGCAGCCCTGGCGGCTTTGGCAGCTTTGGCAGCCTTGACTGCCTTGGCGGGCGGCTTGGCGTGCGCGGGGGCAAGGGCCGGACTGCCAACCAGCAAGGCGGCGGCGAGCAGGGGCGACAGAAGGGGCGACAGCCGGCGCATCAGCGCGCCCGGCCGCGATGCGGTGGCGGTTGTTCTTGGCATGGCGGCCATGTTAACGCATGGCAACCGGCAAGCGGATGACAGCGCCTTCAGCTTGCGCGCGGCGGCGCGAGGCGGCCCAGCAGCGTTTTCAGCGTGGCCTGTTCCGCCTCCGTCAACGCCGTGCCCACATGCGCGTCATGCGCGACCACCGCCTGCGTGGCCGCTTCCAGCGTGCGGCGCCCGGCGGGGGTCAGCACCAGGCTGTAGGCGCGGCGGTCGCCCGGCGCGGGACGGCGCGCGACCAGCTTCATCTCTTCCAGCGCATCGACCAGCAGCACCGCGCCGGAACGGGCGATGCCGAGGATCTGCGCCAGCTCGGTCAGCTTCAGCTGCGGGTTGCGCGAGATGATCACCAGCGCCGAGAACCGCGGCGGCGTGATCTGCCACTGTGCCAGCGACAGCACGAAGTCTTCGTAGATACGGATCTGCGCGCGGCGGATGGCGTAGCCGATCAGGCTGTCGAGCACGCCATAGTCGACATTGGGCACATGCGGGTCGAAGCCGCTCTCGACGTGTCCGGCCGCCGCGCCCGCCGGATCCGGCGCAAGCGGATCGCGCGCCTTGCGCCGCGTGGCGGCGCGCGCGCTGGCGGTCTTGCCTGCTGCGGCGGGTGGGGCGCCGGATGCGTCGGGATTCACTTGAGCAGTTTCCAGTTGCCGTTATCGATTGTCAGCATAACGCGGCCGCGCTGGTCAAAGCCATAGTGGTCTTGCGCACTGAAGTTCAGCACGCCGTGCGACACCACGATGTCGCGCTCGCTCTCCAGCGCCTGGCGCAGCGCCTGCCGGAACGCCGGCGTGCCCGGTTTGGCATGCCTGAGCGCCACCGGCACGATCCGCTCCAGCACCAGCCCGGCATCGTAGGCATGGGCACCGAACTGCGTGCGGGTGTCGGCGCCGTACTGCTTCTCGTAGCGGGTCACGTAGTCCAGCGCCGGCTTGCGCACCGGGTCGCCCGCCGGCAGTTGCTCCGGCACGATCACCGGCCCGGCCGGCAGGATCGCGCCATTGACCAGCCGTCCGCCGATGCGGATCAGGTCTTTGGTGGCCGCGCCGTGCGTGTGGTAGATGGTCCCGCCGTAGCCGCGCTCGCGCAGCGTGGTGTGCGGCAGCGCCGCGCCGGTGCCCGCGCCGGCGATCAGGATGGCGTCGGGTCTGGCGGCGATCAGCTTGATAGCCTGCGCGGTCACGCTGGTATCGGCGCGGCCGTAGCGCTCGGTGGCGACCAGGCGGATGCCGTTGGCGGTGGCGGCGGCGGTGAAGTCCTTCAGCCAGGTCTCGCCGTAGGCGTCGGCAAAGCCGATAAAGCCGATGGTCTTGACGCCGTTGGTCTTGGCGGTGGCGGCCACGGCATTGGCCATCAGCCGCACCGGCTGGGCCAGCCGGAAGGTCCAGGCGCCGCGGCCAGGCTTCAGCTCGATCGGCGAGAATGCGAGCTGGACGGTCTGGCTTTCATCGGCGACCTCGGCGATAGCGATCGACGGAGCCACCGCGGACGAGCCGAGGATGATGTCGACCTTGTCCTCGGTGACGAAGCGGCGGGCGACCTTGGCGCCTTGCGTGGGGTCGGAGGCGTCGTCCAGCACGATGTAGCGGACGGCTTCGCTGCCGATTTTCTGGGGCAGGTAGGGCAGGGAGTTTTTCTGCGGGATGCCCAGGGAGGCGGACGGGCCGGTGGTGGAGAGGCTGATGCCTACGGTGATGTCGGCCAGGGCGGTACCGGTGCAAAAGGCAAGGGCGGTGGCGAGCGCGAGGCGGGCCAGCTTGTTGGGGGTCAGGGGCGCCATGGTGTCTCCTCTGTCTTGGATGGTCTTGTTCGGGCGGCTTTGGTGCACCCAAAACCGTTGGCTTCGGCGCCTATTTGTTGCTCTGCATCGACTGCCGATCAAATCCCGCCAACTGCTTATACCGCAGCGAAATCGCCTCCAGCTCGGCCCGCGGGATCACCTGCCCGATATCGGCAAAACCTTGCGGCGCGCGTTCCTCCGCAAGCTGCATCACCTGCTCCGGCCCGTTCATCCGGTTGCGCAGCACGATGCCCGCGGTGCGCGGCAGGCGCTCGGCCTCGTACTCGCGCAGCGCATAGCCGGTGTCGGGCGTGCCCAGCAGGCTATCCACGAGATAGCGCGCATCCAGGATCGCCTGCGCGCTGCCGTTCGAACCGATCGGGTACATCGGGTGCGCGGCGTCGCCCAGCAGCGTGACGCGGTCGAAGGTCCAGCGCGGCAGCGGGTCCTTGTCGACCAGCGGGAATTCATAGATGGCTTCGGCGCCGTCGATCAGTGCGGGGATGTCGATCCAGTCCCACTGCCAGCCGGCGAAGGCGGCGCGGAACACTGACTTGTCGACCTGCTTGTTCCAGTCGCTGCGCGGCGGCGTGTCAGGCACGCTGTCGGGTACGCGCAGCTCGGCAATCCAGTTGACCAGCGAGCGGCCCTGGCGGCGCAGCGGCTCCGAGATCGGATAGGCGACGAATTTCTGGTCCTGGTGGCCGGCCATGAACATCGAGCGGCCGTCGAGGTAAGGCGGCGCCTCGGTGACGGCGCGCCACAGCATGCGGCGCGAGAAACGCGGCGCGTCGCCGGTGGGATAGAAATGCCCGCGCACAGCGGAGTGGATGCCGTCGGCGCCGACCAGCACGTCGGCGCTGGCCTCGACCCCGGCACCATCGCCGCGGCGGCGCAGTCCGAAGCGCACCGTCCCGTGCGCGCCGGTATCCAGCACGGTTTCAAACGTATGCCCCGTATGCACCGCGCCCGCGCCCAGCCGCTCGACTACGGTGCGGTGCAGCAGCATCTGGAACTCGCCGCGATGGAGCGAGAACTGCGGCCAGTCGTAGCCGGCGGCAAGGCCGCGCGGCTCATGCCAGATGCGCTGGCCGAGCTTGTTGTAGTACGACAGGGACGAGGTCTCGATGGCGATGTCGGCCAGCGCATCGCGCAGCCCCAGCTCGGACAGGATGCGCACCGCGTGCGGCAGCAGGTTGATGCCGACGCCCAGCGGGCGCAGCGTTTCGCTGGCTTCCCAGACTTCGGCCTCGATGCCGTGGCGATGGCACAGCAGCGCCAGCGTCAGTCCGCCGATGCCGCCGCCAGCGATTGCGATCTTCATGGTGTCTCCCCGCACTGCATCCGGTCGATGCGTAATTTGTTATTGAGTATAACAATGCGCACCGGTGCGGGAAGGCGGGGAAAGCCCCGGAAGTGACCTGTCCGGGGTCAGGAAAAACCCGCGCTCAGCCGAGCGCGGTGCCGTCCGCTCTGGATGGCGCCGCCTTCGGCGACGGCACCGGGAACACGATGTCATACAGCCAGTTGTACACCAGCGCATAAACCATGTAGAACCCCGCCACGGCGATATCCATGATCAGCGCGTCGAGCAGGCTGATATCCAGGTACCAGGCCACCGACGGCAGGAACACCACCAGCAGCCCCAGTTCGAACAGGATCGCGTGCAGCACGCGCACCAGCACCGACTTGCGCACCTGGCCGGTGATGCGCAGCATCGCCTTGTCGAACAGCAGGTTGTACAGGTAGTTCCAGCCAGCGGCGATCAGCGACGCGACCGCGCCGAGCAGGCCCATCTGGTGCAGTCCATAGCCGAACACCCAGCTTGCCAGCGGGGCGAAGATCAGCAGGCCGATCGCTTCGAAGCCAATGGCGTGGCGGATACGGTCCCGGGTATTGCGCATGGGTTTCTCCTGCAGGGCAAATTCAGACCGGGCCTAGTCTATCTGCTGGGCAGGGATTGCCAAGTTGGATACTATCGGCTTAACCGATAGATACATCGATAAGGCGCCGCATGAGCCTCTCCCTCGAACAACTGCAAGCCTTTGTCGCCGCCGCCGACAGCGGCTCCTTTTCCGCCGCCGCGCGCCGCCTGGGCAAGGCCCAGTCGGTGGTCAGCGCGGCGGTGTCCAATCTGGAAATCGACGTTGGCAACGCGCTGTTCGACCGCGGCGGCCGCTATCCGGTGCTGACGCCCGCCGGCGAGCGCCTGCTGGCAGAGGCGCGCGTGATCCTGGAGCGCTGCGAGCATTTCCGCGGCGTCGCCAAGAGCCTGGGCGAGGGCGTGGAGACGCGGCTGGTGCTGGCGGTGGACGAGCTCTATCCCGAAGAAACGCTGGGCATGCTGCTGGTGGAGTTCTCCAGCCGCTTCCCGGCGGTCGAGCTGGAGCTGCTGTTTCCGCTGATGGAGGACGTCAGCCGGCTGGTACTGGAAGGCGGCGCCGATCTCGGCATCATGTGGCGGCAGGAGGTGTTGCCGCCCGCGCTCGGCTTCCATGCCCTCGGCTGGGTGCCGATGCAGATCCTGTGCGCGCCCGAGCATCCGCTGGCGGGCCAGCGCGTCGACTGGGAAGAGCTCAAGCGCTACCGCCAGCTGATGGTCGCCACCCGCACCGACAGCGAGGAGAAGATGCGCCTGCGCGTCGCCGCCGACGTGTGGTGGGTGGAAAGCCAGTGGGTGATCGTTGAACTGGTCAAGCGCGGGCTGGGCTGGGCCTTCGTGCCGTGGCACGTGGTGGCCAACTCGCCTGCCGCGGCGCGGCTGGTGTCGCCGCCGCTGGCGTTCCAGCAGCAGGACTGGCCGGTGGCGATGGAGCTGGTGTGGCACAAGCAGCGGCCGCTGGGCAAGGCCGCCACCTGGCTGCGCGAGCGTATCTGCGGCGAACCGCTGCCGCGCGCGCCGGCTACTGCTGGCTGACTGGCGCGCTGACGGCCTTGTCCGCAGCGCCCTGCGCCGACGCTGCCTCCGTCCCCGGCGCATGCCAGCCGCCGCCCAGCGCCTTGATCAGCACCACCGCCGCCGTGTACTGGCGGCCGGTGATCGACAGCGCGGTGCGCTCGGCGGTGTAGGCGCTGGTCTGCGCCGTCAGCACGTCGAGCAGGCCGGCGGTGCCGGCGCGGTAGCGGTTGTTGACCAGCGCCAGCGCCTCGCGTGCCGAGCGCAGTGCGTCGTTCTGCACCGCCGCTTCCTGTTCCAGCAGCCGCTGCGCGGCGAGATTGTCCTCGACCTCCTGGAACGCCCCCAGCACGGTTTGCCGGTAGTTGGCGACGGTCTGGTCGTAGGCGGCCACCGCCTGCGCCTTGGCCGCGCTGCGCAGCCCGCCGTCGAACAGCGTGCCGGCCAGCCCGCCGCCGATCGACCAGATCCGGTCCGGCAGCGACATCCAGCGCGCCAGCGTGCTCGCGCTCAGGCCGCCGCTGGCCGACAGCGACAGCGTGGGGTAGTAGGCCGCCTGCGCCACGCCGATCTGCGCATTGGCCGACGCCATGCGGCGCTCGGCGGCGCCGATATCCGGGCGCCGTTCCAGCAGCTGCGACGGCACCGCGGCCGGCACGCGCGGCGGCGCCGCCTTGAAATCCTCGGCGGCCAGCGACAGCGCCGACGGTGGCTTGCCCACCAGCACCGCGATTGCATGCTCCAGCTCGGCGCGCGTGATCTGGATATCGAGCTGCTGCGCCTGCGCGCTCTTGAGCTGCGTTTCCGATTGCAGCACGTCGGAGCGCTGCGCGGTGCCGGCAGCGTACTGGTTCTGCACCAGCTGCAGCGACTTCTGGTAGTCGGCCACGGTGCGGTCCAGCAGCGCCTTCTGCGCATCGGCCACCCGCAGCAGGAAGTAGCTCTGCGCCAGCGTCGCCTGCGTCGACAACAAGGTCGAGGCCAGGTCAGCATGGCTTGCCTGCGCGCTGGCTTCGCTGCTCTCCACCTGGCGCCGCACGCGGCCCCATACGTCCAGTTCCCAGGTCGCGCCCAGCGACACGCTCTGCGCATTGACGATATTGCCGCTGGTGCCGCGCGAACGCGACGCGCCGCCCTGCGCATCGACGATGGGGAAGAAGCCGGCGCGTGCCGCCTGCAGCGATGCCACCGCCTGGCGGTACTGCGCCTCGGCCGCCTTGATGTTCTGGTTCGAGATCTGCACCTGCGACATCAGCGCGTCGAGCTGCGGATCGCCGAACACGGTCCACCAGTCGGCACGCGCCAGCGCATCCTGCGGCTCGGCGGGCTTCCAGTCGCCGGTCCATGAAGGGGTGCCGGCATTGGCTTCCTTGAACGCTTCCGAAACCGGCGCGTCCGGACGCTTGTAGTCGGGGCCCACCGCGCAGCCGGCCAGCAGCAGCGCGCACGCCAGCGGCATCGGCAGGGCATGGGTCAGCAGACGGGAAAAAACGGTCATATCGAATCTCTGCAAATCTAGACGGCGGCCGGCTGGTCCGGCTGGTCCGGTGTATGCGTACCGCGGCGGCGCTGGCGCCAGGCCTTGACCTTCAGGCGCCAGCGGTCCAGCGTCAGGTAGACCACCGGCGTGGTGTACAGCGTCAGCAGCTGGCTCACCACCAGCCCGCCGACAATGGAGATGCCCAGCGGCGCGCGCAGCTCGGCGCCGTCGCCGCGGCCGATCGCCAGCGGCACCGCGCCCAGCAGCGCGGCCATGGTGGTCATCAGGATCGGGCGGAAGCGCAGCAGGCAGGCGCGGTAGATCGCGTCGCGCGGCGACAGCCCCTCGCGCCGCTCGGCATCGATGGCGAAGTCGATCATCATGATCGCGTTCTTCTTGACGATGCCGATCAGCAGGATCACGCCGATCAGCGCGATGATGCTGAAGTCGGTCTTCGACGCCAGCAGCGCCAGCAGCGCGCCTACGCCCGCCGACGGCAGCGTCGACAGGATCGTCAGCGGATGCACGTAGCTCTCGTACAGCACGCCCAGCACGATATAGATCGTGACCAGCGCCGCCAGGATCAGGATCGGCTGGCTCTTGAGCGAATCCTGGAACGCCTTGGCGCCGCCCTGGAAGTTGGCGCGCAAGGTTTCCGGCACGCCGATGCGCGCCATCTCGCGCGTGATGGCATCGGTCGCCTGCGACAGCGACACGCCTTCGGCCAGGTTGAACGAGATCGTCGACGCGGCGAACTGCCCCTGGTGGTTCACGCCCAGCGGCGTGCTGGTCGGCACCACGCGCGAGAATGCCGCCAGCGGCACGCGGTTGCCGTTGCCGGTGACCACATAGATGTCCTTCAGCGCGTTCGGGCCCTGCAGGTATTCCTGGCTCAGCTCCATCACCACGCGGTACTGGTTCAGCGGGTGGTAGATGGTCGATACCAGCCGCTGGCCGAAGGCATCGTTGAGCACCGCATCGACCTGCTGCGCGGTCACGCCCAGCCGCGACGCCGCATCGCGGTCAATGATCACCGAGGTCTGCAGGCCCTTGTCGTTGGTATCGGTATCGATATCCTCCAGCCCCTTCAGGTTGGACAGCGCTGCCCGCACCTTGGGCTCCCACGCGCGCAATACCTCAAGATCATCGGACTGCAGCGTGAACTGGTACTGCGAACTGCTCTGCCGGCCGCCCACGCGGATATCCTGCACCGACTGCAGCAACAGGCTCGCCCCCGGTTCCTTGGCCAGCTTGCCGCGCAGCCGCGCGATGATGGCATCGGCCGATTCCTTGCGTTCGGCAAGCGGCTTGAGCGTGACGAACATCTGCCCGGTATTGCGCTGCGAGCCGCCGGTAAAGCCGGTCACGTTCTCCACCGCCGGATCCGACTGCACGATCTTGATGAAATTGTCGAGCTTGCCGCGCATGGCCTGGAACGAAGTGGCCTGGTCGGCGCGGATATAGCCGATCAGCCGTCCCGTGTCCTGCTGCGGGAAAAAGCCCTTGGGCACGATCACGTACAGGTACACGTTGAGCGCGATGGTGGCGATCAGCACCAGCCACACCAGCGGGCTCAGCCGCAGCGCGGTGGACAGCGAGCGCGCATAGCCGTCGTGCAGCCACTGGAACATGCGCTCGGTGGCGCGGAAGAAGCGGCCTTGCTTTTCGGGCTCGGGCGGGCGCAGCATCCGTGCGCACATCATCGGCGTGGTGGTCAGCGAGACCACCAGCGATACCAGAATCGCCACCGACAGCGTGATCGCGAACTCCTGGAACAGCCGGCCCACGATGCCGCCCATCATCAGCAGCGGAATGAATACCGCGATCAGCGACAGGCTCATCGACAGCACCGTGAAGCCCACTTCGCGCGCACCGCGCAGCGCCGCCGCCAGCGGCTTCATGCCTTCCTCGATATGGCGCGAGATGTTCTCCAGCACCACGATGGCATCGTCGACCACGAAGCCGGTGGCGATTGTCAGCGCCATCAGCGACAGGTTGTTCAGCGAGAACCCGGCCAGGTACATCACCGAGAACGTGCCGATCAGCGACACCGGCACCGCCACGCTGGGGATCAAGGTGGCGCGCACATTGCGCAGGAACACGAACACCACCATGATCACCAGCGCCACCGAGATCATCAGCGTGTGCTCGACCTCGCGCAGCGACGCGCGGATGGTGGGCGTGCGGTCCATCATCACGTCCATCGAGATCGCCGCCGGGATCATCTTCTGCAGGTCCGGCAGCAGCTCGTTGACGCGGTCGACGGTCTCGATGATGTTGGCGCCGGGCGAACGGTTCAGCACCAGCAGCACCGACGGCTTGCCGTTGGCCGAGCCGGCGTTGCGGATGTCCTGCACCGAATCGACCACATTGGCCACGTCGCGCAGCCGCACCGGCACCGCGAACGAATTGGGCCCGCTGGTGGCGCTGGTGCCGCCGGTGGCGCCGCTGGTGATAGTGGTGGTGCCGCTGCTGGTGGTCAGCGTGGTGACGGTGACGCCGTTGACCACCCTGGTGCTGACGCCGCCGCTGGCGGTGGCGTTGGCGGTGCTGGCGATCAGCGCGCCGGCCGAGGTCGACGAGTAGGTGCCCGGCGTGGCGTAGCGGATGATCAGCGGCATATAGTCTTCCGCCTTCATCGCCTGGTCGTTGGCGTAGACCTGCCAGTTGCTGGTGGCATTCTCCAGCGTGCCCAGCGGCCGGTTGGCGTTGGTCGCGCTGATGGTATTGCGCACATCCTCCAGCGAGATGCCGTAGTTGTTCAGCGCGGTCGGGTTCAGCTCGACCCGCACCGCCGGCAGCGAGGCACCGCCGATAGTGACCTGGCCCACACCCTCCACCTGCGACAGCTTCTGCGCCAGGATGGTCGAGGCCGCGTCATAGAGCTGCCCGCGCGTCATGGTCGGCGAAGTCAGCGCGATGATCATGATCGGCGCGTCGGCGGGGTTGACCTTGCGGTAGGTCGGGTTGTTGGGCAGGCTGGTCGGCAGCGTGGCGCGCGAGGCGTTGATCGCCGCTTGCACGTCGCGCGCGGCGCCGTCGATATTGCGCGACAGGTCGAACTGCAGCGTCACGCGGGTCGAGCCAAGCGAGCTGCTGGAGGTGATCTCGGTCACGCCGGCGATGGTGCCGAGCGCGCGCTCCAGCGGCGTGGCCACGGTCGCGGCCATCGTTTCCGGGCTCGCGCCCGGCAGCGACGCCGACACCGAGATGGTGGGGAAGTCCACCTGCGGCAGCGGCGACACCGGCAGCAGCCGCAGCGCGGCCAGCCCTGCCAGCAGGATGCCCAGCGTCAGCAGCGCGGTCGCGACCGGGCGGTGGATAAAGGCAGCCGACAGGTTCATCGCGGCCCCGGCCCCGACGGCTGTTGCGGCAGCGGCGGCTCGTCACCACCTTCTTCCGGATCGCCGAAGCGGCGCTTGCGCCAGCCCTTCACGCGCGTGGCCACGCGGTCGAACGCCAGGTAGATCACCGGCGTGGTGAACAGCGTCAGCACCTGGCTCACCAGCAGGCCGCCCACCATGGTCACGCCCAGCGGCCGGCGCAGTTCGCTGCCGATGCCGGAACCCAGCATCAGCGGCAGCGCCGCCAGCAGCGCCGCCATGGTGGTCATCAGGATCGGGCGGAAACGCAGCAGGCAGGCCTGGAAGATCGCATCGCGTGGTTTCATGCCGCCCTCGCGCTCGGCCTCGAGCGCGAAGTCGATCATCATGATGGCGTTCTTCTTGACGATACCGATCAGCAGGATGATGCCGATGATGGCGATGATGCCCAGGTCCTGCCCCGCCAGCAGCAGCGCCAGCAGCGCGCCGACGCCGGCCGACGGCAGCGTCGACAGGATCGTGACGGGGTGGATGGTGCTTTCATACAGCACGCCCAGCACGATATACATCGTCACGACCGCCGCAAGGATCAGCCACAGCGTGTTCGACAGCGACGCGCGGAACGCCAGCGCGGCACCCTGGAAGCTGGTCTGCATCGAGATCGGCAGGCCCAGCTCCTGTTCGACCTTGGTGATCTTGTCGACCGCGGCGCCCAGCGATTCGCCATGCGCGAGGTTGAACGAGATCGTCGCCGCCGGGAACTGGCCCTGGTGGTTGATCACCAGCGGGCCGGTGCGTTCGGTGATGCGCGCGAACGCGCCCAGCGGCACCTGGCCGCCGGAAGAAGAGGGCAGGCGCAGGTCGGCCAGCGACTGCGGGTTCTTGCGGAATTCCGGCATGGTCTCCAGCACCACGCGGTACTGGCTCGACTGCGTGAAGATGGTTGACACCAGCCGCTGGCCGAAGGCGCTGTACAGCGCGCTGTCGATCACCGCGGTGGTGATGCCGAAGCGCGCCGCGGCGTCGCGGTCGATATCGACATAGGCGCGCAGGCCGTTGTTCTGCTGGTCGCTGGTGACGTCGCGCAGCTCGGGTTCCTGGCGCAGGCGTTCGACCAGCTTCGGCACCCACGTCGCCAGCGTCTCCGGATCGGGATCTTCGACGGTGAACTGGTACTGCGTGCGCGAGACCTTGTCCTCGATGGTCAGGTCCTGCACCGGCTGCGTGAACAGCGACACGCCGCCGAGCGCATGCACCGCCTGCTGCAGCCGCTGCGTCACCACTTCGATCGGATCGCGCTCGCCCTTGGGCTTGAGGTTGATCAGCATGCGCCCGGCATTGAGCGTGGTGTTGGTGCCATCCACGCCGATAAACGACGACATGCTTGCCACCGCCGGATCCTGCATCACCACCTTCGCGACCGCCTGCTGCTTGCGCGCCATGGCGTCGAACGAAGTGGTCTGCGCGGCCTCGGTGATGCCCTGGATCACGCCGGTGTCCTGCACCGGGAAGAAACCCTTGGGCACCAGCAGGTACAGCAGCCCGGTCAGCACCAGCGTGGCCACGGCCACGACCAGCGTCGCCTTCTGGCGGTCGAGCACCCACTCCAGCGCGCGGCCGTAGCGGTCGATCACGTTGTCGAAGAAACGGCCGGTGGTGCGGTGAAAGCGCGACAGCTTTTCTTCCGGTACATGGTGCAGCAGGCGCGCGCACATCATCGGCGTCAGCGTCAGCGACACCACCGCCGAGATCAGGATCGATACCGCCAGCGTGATCGCGAACTCGCGGAACAGGCGCCCGACCACATCGCCCATGAACAGCAGCGGGATCAGCACCGCGACCAGCGAGAAGGTCAGCGAGATGATGGTGAAGCCGATTTGCTTCGAGCCCTTCAGCGCCGCCGCCATCGGCGAATCGCCTTTCTCGATGTAGCGCATGATGTTCTCGATCATCACGATCGCATCGTCGACCACGAAGCCGGTGGCAATCGTCAGCGCCATCAGCGTCAGGTTGTTGATCGAGAACCCGGCCAGGTACATCACGCCGAAGGTGCCCACCAGCGACAGCGGCACCGCCACGCCCGGGATGATGGTGGCGGGCACGTTGCGCAGGAACAGGAAGATCACCAGCACCACCAGCGCGATCGCCAGCAGCAGTTCGAACTGCACATCCTCGACCGAGGCGCGGATGGTGGTGGTGCGGTCGGTCAGCAGCTGCACGTGGACCGAGGCCGGCAGCGCGCTCTGCAACTGCGGCAGCAGCGCCTTGATGCGGTCCACCACCTCGATCACGTTGGCGCCGGGCTGGCGCTGGATATTCAGCACGATCGCGGGTTTGTCATTGGCCCACGCCGCCAGCCGGCTGTTCTCCGGGCCGTCGACGATCTCGGCCACGTCGGTGATGCGGATCGGCGCGCCGTTCTTGTAGCCCAGGATGATCTGGCGGTATTCGTCGGCCGAGCGCAGCTGGTCGTTGGCGTCGATGGTGGAGGCGCGCGCGGGGCCGTCGAAGCTGCCCTTGGCACCATTGACGTTGGAAGACCCGATCGCGGTGCGCAGGTCGTCGATCGACATGCCCAGCGACGCCAGCGCGGCCGGATTGGCCTGGATGCGCACCGCGGGGCGCTGGCCGCCGCTGATGGTGACCAGGCCCACGCCCTGGATCTGCGAGATCTTCTGCGCCACACGCGTATCGACCATGTCCTGCAGCTTGGGCAGCGGCATGGTGTCCGAGGTCATGGCGATGGTCATGATCGGCGCGTCGGCCGGGTTGACCTTGCTGTAGACCGGCGGCATCGGCAGGTCGGCCGGCAGCAGGTTGCTGCCGGCGTTGATGGCGGCCTGCACTTCCTGCTCGGCGACGTCCAGCGGCAGCGTCAGTTCGAACTGCAGCGTGATCACCGAGGCGCCGCCAGACGAGGACGACGACATCTGCTTCAGGCCCGGCATCTGGCCGAACTGCCGCTCCAGCGGCGCGGTCACCGACGAGGTCATCACGTCCGGGCTGGCGCCGGGGTAGAGCGTGGTGACCTGGATGGTCGGGTAATCGACCTCGGGCAGCGCTGACAGCGGCAGCAGCCGGTAGGCCACCAGCCCGGACAGCAGGATGGCCAGCATCAGCAGCGCCGTGGCGACCGGGCGCTCGATGAAGAGGCGTGAGGGGTTCATGCGCTGTCCTTACTGCTGCGCGCCGCCGGCGGGCGGGGCGCTGGCGCCGGCCTGGCGGTGGCGGCGATGTTCGCCGGCCGCGCCCGAGGCGGCCGCGCCGCTGGCATCGGCTTGCGCGCCGCTGGCACCGCCATCGCGGTGGCGCCGGCCACGTCCGCGCGGCTGGCTGGCGGGTACCACCGCGGCGGCGCGCGCGGCCGGATCGACCGCCTCGACCGTCATGCCTTCCTTGAGCCGGTCGGCGCCGTCGATCACCACGCGCTGTCCCGGCTCCAGGCCGGTGAGCACCGCATTGCGGCTGCCGTCGCCCGGGCCCAGCGTGACCACCTGCACCTTCACCTTGCTGCTGTCATCCACGGTGTAGACAAAGGTACCTTGCTGGCCGCGCTGGATCGCCGCCACGGGGATCACGGTCGCGTCCCTGAGCGTATCGACCCGCGTGCGCACGTTGACGAACTGGTTGGGGAACAGCATGCCGTCGGCGTTGGGGAAGACCGCCTTGAGCTTGACCGTGCCGGTGGTGGTGTCGATCTGGTTGTCGGTGGTCAGCAGCGTGCCTTCGCCGAGCTGGTTGCGCACCTGGCGGTCCCACGCCTGCACCGGCAGTTCTTCGCCGGCGTTGAGCTTCTTCAGCACCGACGGCAGGTTGTCCTCGGGGATGGTGTACATCACGGCGATGGGCTGGATCTGCGTGATCAGCGCGATGCCGTTGGCGTCGCTGGTATTGACGATATTGCCGGGGTCGACCTGGCGCAGGCCGATGCGGCCCGACACCGGCGCGACGATCTTCGTATAGCCCAGCTGCAGGCGCGCGTTGGCGACATTGCCCTGGTCGGTCTTGACCACGCCCTCGTACTGGCGCACCAGCGCGTCCTGGGTGTCGACCTGCTGCTTGGAGATCGAGTCCTGGCCCAGCAGCGTGCGGTAACGCTGCTGGTCGAGCTTCGCGTTCTGCAGCAGCGCCTGGTCGCGCGCGAGCTGGCCCACGGCCTGGTCCAGCGCCGCCTGGAACGGGCGCGGGTCGATCTCGGCCAGCACATCGCCGGCCTTCACCATCTGGCCTTCCTTGAACAGCACCTTCAGCAGCGGCCCGGACACCTGCGCGCGCACGGTGACGTTGGAAACAGGGGTGACGTTGCCCAGGCCGTTGAGCACCACGTCCATGTCGCGTCTGGCCACCGTGGCCACCACCACCGGCGAGCGCGGCATGCCGGCGGCGCCCGGACCCCCGCGTGCGCCGGGGCCGCTGGCGCTGCCCGGCGCGCCGGCCGTGCCCGCCGGGGCGGGGCTGCGGTGCGCGTACCAGTACCAGGCGCCGCCGGCCAGCAGCAGCACCAGCAGGCCGGCATAGAGCCCGCGTCGGCGCGGGCGCCGCGGCGGCGTGCCTTCGGGCGGACGGGAAGACG
>NZ_JBEFLI010000033.1:0-76215 GCF_040578825.1 Cupriavidus necator
GAACTCTGAGGGGTTTCAGGTTTGGCGCACCAACCACGAAAAACAAGCAATCCTACATTGACGACTCTGCCGGTCGCTATCCCTCTGCATTGTCTTCAGAACAACGTTCCGAGAACATACAAGGGGAGCGTACGCGTGGGCTCGTGGACTTGTTCAGATGCGCGAGCGTCCGATGCGCGGTTGTTGGCTCCTTATGCCGCCACCGCGTAGTCGGTATAACCCCGCTCATCCCCACCAAACAAACTCCGACTATCAAACGCCGCCAACGGCACACCAGCCGCATAGCGCGCCGGCAGGTCGGGATTGGCGATAAACGGCCGCCCGAACGCCACCAGATCCGCCAGCCCCTGCGCCAGGATGCGCTCTGCGCGCGGCTGGTCATACTTCCCCGCGACGATCACGCGGCCGCTGTACGCCTCGCGCAGCGCATGGCGGAAGCCCTCCGGAATCTGCGGCGCGTCGTCCCAGTCGGCTTCGGACAGGTGCAGATACGCCAGCCCCAGCCGATCAAGCCGCTGCGCGAGCTGCAGGATGGTCGGGATGATCTCGGGGCAGTTCATATTGCGCTGCGTGATAAACGGCGCCAGCCGCATGCCGGTGCGCGCCGGGCCGGCTTCGCCCGCGACCGCCGCGGCCACTTCCTCGGCAAAGCGGATGCGGTGCGCCGTCGAGCCGCCGTAGGCATCGGTGCGATGGTTGGAAGTGGTGCGCAGGAACTGGTCGACCAGGTAGCCGTTGGCGCCATGGATCTCCACACCGTCGAAGCCGGCGCGCATCGCGTTGGCCGCGCCGCGGCGGAAGTCCTCGATCACGCCGCGGATATCGGCTTCGGTCAGCGCGCGCGGCAGCGGGCAGTCGACCATGCGGCCGACGCCATCGGCGCCAGCGACCCAGACCTGCGCATCCGGCGACAGCGCCGACGGCGCCACTGGCAAACCATCGGCATGGAAGCTCCCATGCGACATGCGGCCCACGTGCCAGAGCTGCAGCACGATGCGGCCGCCGGCGCGGTGGACGGCGTCGGTCACCAGGCGCCAGCCCTGCACCTGCGCCTCGGTGTAGATGCCCGGCGTAAAGCTGTAGCCCTGGCCCTGGCGCGAGACCTGGGTGGCTTCGCTGACGATCAGTCCGGCGCTGGCGCGCTGCGCGTAATACGACGCCATCAGCGCGTTGGGCACGTCGCCGGGCTGGGTGGTGCGGCAGCGGGTCATCGGCGCCATCACCATGCGGTTGGGCAAGGCCAGCGGGCCGAGGGACAGCGGATGGAACAGCAGGCTTGAGGTCATGGCGGGATCTGGATTGTGACGATGCGCCATCGTCGCACCTGCCTTCTGTTTGAAAAAGCCTGACTCGTTGGCTGCCGCTATCAATTAGTATTTGAAAATCCGATCCGCCCCCCCCCGAGAACCGACCGATGAAGGCCCTGCAAGACCTGGACATCTTCGTGCGCACCGCCGACAGCGGCAGCCTGTCCGCCGCCGCGCGCGCACTGGACCTGACCCCCGCCGCCGCCAGCGCCGCGCTCAAGCGGCTGGAGGCGGAACTGGGCGTGCCGCTGTTCGTACGCTCCACGCGCACCATGCGGCTGACCCAGCATGGCGAACTGCTGCTGGCGCAGGGCCGCCCGGCGCTGGAGGCGCTGCAGCAGATCGGCCAGCAACTGGCGACCGGTGTGCAGGAATTCCGCGGCGCGCTGAAGCTGTCGGCAACGTCGGACCTGGGCCGCAACCTGTTGCTGCCATGGCTCGATGCGTTCCAGGCGCTGCATCCGCAGGTGGAAATCCGGCTGCACCTGTCGGACCGCGTGGCCAATATCTACAGCGAGCCGGTGGACGCCGCCTTTCGCTACGGCGAGCCGCCCGATTCGAACCTGGTGGCGCTGCCGGTCGCACCGGACAATCGCCGCGTGCTGTGCGCGGCGCCGCAATACCTGGCGCAGCACGGCATCCCGGAGACGCCGCATGCGCTGTCGGAGCACAACTGCCTGTGCTACATGTTCGGCGACGAAGTCCACGACCGCTGGCGCTTCTCGCGCGACGGGGCCGAGCCGCTGACGGTGCGCGTCAGGGCCTTCAATGTCTCCAACGACGGCGACGCGGTGCGCCGCTGGGCGCTGCTTGGAAAGGGCATCGCCTACAAGGCTCGCCTCGATGTGGCCGGCGACCTCGCCGCGGGGCGGCTGCGGGCGTTATGCACGGACTGGGGCACCGAGCCCTCGCCGCTGTATATGGTGGTGCCGGGGCGGCGCCAGCTGACACCGTTGCTGCGGGCGCTAAGGGATTTCGTGGCGGAACGCACGGCGCAACTGGCGGCACTTCAGGCCTCGCGGTAGGCAAAGGTGTCGAACCATGAAGCGAGCGTGGCTTGTGCCGGCGCGCTGAGGCTTGCGGCGCCTGGCACCGCCACCGTGCCAGTCCGGCACGCCTGCACGGCGTAGTGCCGCACGCCTTGTGCGGCGAGATCGCGCGCCAGCGCGAGCAGCCGCGCTTCACTGAGCCTGGCAGGATCCCAGGTGGTGCGGCATTCAAACGGGCACGAGGCGCGCAGCAGCAAGGCAAGGCTTGCCTGCACCCGTGGATGGCCGCCAGGCCGGCCGACCAGCGCGTCTGGAAAAACGCCTGCGCGCCCGCCCATAGGGGAGAAAACACTCTCAGGCCGCCTGCTTCAGCGTTTCCAGCGCGCGCCGCCCCGCAGCCAGTTGCTGCGCCACTTCCGCGACACGCGCGCCAAGATGCTCGGCAGTGCGCAGGTCAGCCAGCGGCGGCACCACGTCCGCGCTTTCATCGGCGTTGGATTGCGCGGCCGCACCCAGGAAGAAGCCGTGGCGGTTCAGCGTATCTTCGGTCGACTTGGAGTTGTTGTGGCCCGGGGGCAGGCCCAGGTTGACCCAGTGCATGCCGTGCTGCGCGGCGAAGATCGCCATCTGCTGCAGCGTGGCCAGCTTGTCGCCCGAACGCGAGGCGGCGTTGGTAAAGCCGGCCGCGACCTTGTTGGCCCACTTGCCGCCCTTGGCGAACACATTGCGCGAGGTGGCGTCCATAAAGCCCTTGAACTGCGCCGAGGCGCTGCCCATGTAGGTCGGCGCGCCGAAGATGATGGCATCGACCTGTTCCAGCGTGTCCCAGTGCTGGTCGATGTCTTCCACCGGGATCAGCAGGCTTTGCGCACCGGCGACGCTGCCGGCGCCGCGGGCAACGGCCTGGGCTTGCCTGGCGGTGTGGCCATAGCCGCTGTGGAAGACAATGGCAACGCGGGTGGATTCGGTGTTCATGGTGTCGGCTCCGGTGATGGTTTCAAAAATCTGAATACCCTTATGCTGCATCGCGTAATGGGTTGGTACGGGTGCGGCGGGTGATGAATGCAGTGTAGGGAGTCCGCGGGTCGGTTGCGTAGACGTTCCCACAACTAGTTGTTGAAATTTTCTGAATATAGGCCCGGCGAGTGCCGCAGCGCTTGGAGGCGCGGGTTTTCCCCGCCGCGCCACGCGTGGCAATGACGTTCCGGACACGCTAAAGTTGCGACACATCCACCCGTGCCTGGCGTCCCGTCGCGATTCCCACGGGGGCGCCAGGACCCGCAACCGCTTCCGACAACCATGAGACCAGGCGGCACGCAGCGTTCGGCGGTCCGGCAGCAGCACCGTCCGCTTGTCCCGAACCCGATCGCGATCCCGGCGCGGCAGGCGCTGGCGCTGGCCGTCCTGGCGCTGGCCGGTCCCGGCGCGCATGCCGCGGACGCCTCAGAAGCCGCGGCCACCGCCGAAACCCTGCCCGATGTCGTGGTCAGCGCCACCCGCAGCGAGCAGCGCCGCTTCGACGCGCCCGCCGCGGTGGACAGCGTACCGGTCGACCCGCTGCGCAGTGCCTCGCCGCTGGTGAACCTGTCCGAGGTGCTGGCCGGCGTGCCCGGCGTGGCGGTGCGCGACCGACAGAACTACTCGCAGGACCTGCAGCTCGCGGTGCGCGGCTTCGGCACGCGTTCGACCTTCGGCGAGCGTGGCGTGCGGCTCTATGTCGATGGCATCCCGGCGACCATGCCCGACGGGCAGGGGCAGGCTTCCACCGCCGACCTCGCCAACGCCAGCCGCGTGGAAGTGCTGCGTGGCCCGTTCGCGCAGATGTACGGCAACGCCTCCGGCGGCGTGGTGCAGGTGTTCACGCCGGATCCGCCCAAGGACGGCTTCACCGGCCGCGCCTCGACCGGCTTCGGCTCGGACGGCCAGTGGCAGGCCGGCGTGGCGCTCGCCGGCGGCAATGACCGGCTCGGCGCCACGCTCGATGCCTGGACTTACCAGACCGACGGCTACCGCGACCACAGCGCAGCGCGCCGCTACCAGCTCAATGCGAGGGTGGTCGCGCAGCCCGCGAGCGGCACGCGCGTGTCTGGCCAGTTCAACTACTTCAACCAGCCGCTGGCACAGGACCCGCTCGGCCTCACGCGCGCGCAGGCCGCTGCCAACCCGCGCCAGGCGGTCGCCGCCGCGACCCAGTTCGATACCGGCAAGAACGTCGAACAGGCCCAGGCCGGTGTGGTGGTCGATCACCAGCTCACCGGGACCGACAGCCTCTCCGCGCGCCTCTACGGCGGCACGCGCAACCTGTACCAGCGGCTCGGCTTCAGCGGCGCCGCGCCCACCTCGGCGGGTGGCATCGTCGACCTCGACCGCACCTATGGCGGCGCCGCGCTGTCATGGAGCCGGCGCACCACCGCCAACGGCCTGCCGCTGTTGTGGACCGCGGGACTGGAAGCCAACGGCATGCGCGACGGCCGCCAGGGCTACGTCAACCAGGATGGCAGGCAGGGCGCGCTGCGCCGCGACGAGACCAATACCGCGACCGACCTCGGCGCCTTTGCGCAATTCGACTGGACCTTCCATCCGGCCTGGCAACTGGTGGGCGGCGTGCGCGCCAGCCGGGTACGACTGGGCATTGACGATCGTTTCATCACCGCGGCCAGCCCCGATGACAGTGGCAGCTCCACCTACAGCAACGTCAGCCCGGTGCTCGGGCTGGTGTGGCATGCGCTCGATTCACTGAACGTCTACGCCAACCTCGGCCGGGGCTTCGAGACGCCGACGCTGACCGAGGTTGCCTACGGCCCCGGCGGTGTCGGCAGCAACCTCGGTCTGCAGGCATCGGCCAGCCGCCAGGGCGAGATCGGCATCAAATGGCAGGCGGCAGGGCAGCGGCTGGAGGCGGCGCTGTTCGATGCCAGCAGCCATGACGAAGTGGTGCCGCAATCGAACAATGCCGGCCGCGCCGTCTTCCAGAATGTCAGCGGGGTGCACCGGCGCGGCTTCGAGCTGGGCTGGCGCGGGGGTTTTCTCGGGGAGGTGGGAACACCGGGGCAAGGCGGCGGCAGCCGCATCGAGGCGGGACTGGCCTATACCTGGCTCGATGCGTACTTCGGCGACAGCTTCGTCAACGCCCAGGGCCAGGCCGTGGCCGCCGGCAACCGCCTGCCCGGCACCGCGCGCCACAGCCTGAGCGCGGACCTGTCATGGCGGCCGCTGGCCCCGCTGACGCTGGGCGCGGAGATGCGTGTCGACAGCCGCTTCTATGCCGACGACCTCAATACGCAGTCCGCGCCGGGCTACGCCATCTTCAACCTGCGCGCCGGCTATGAATTTCGAATCGGTCAGACGCGGCTCTACGTCTTTGGCCGCATCGACAACCTCACCGACCGGCGCTATATCGGCTCGGTGATCGTCAACGAGGCCAACGGACGGTATTTCGAGCCGGCGCCTGGACGGCGCTTCTTCCTGGGCCTGCGCGCCGCCCTCTGAGCCGCGCCGCATGGCGGCCAACCGCGCACTAGCTCTTGACCAGCAGCACCGGGCAGTGCGCATGGGCGAGCACGCGCCTGGCCACCGAGCCGACGATGGCATCGAGGAAGCCGCCGCGGCCGTGCGAACCCATCACGATCAGGTTGGCGCCGATAGCGCTCGCATACTCGACGATGAGGGCCGGGGCGAAGCCTGTGAAGCCATGGCGCTCGAAAGCAATGCCCGCTTCGCTCAGGATATCGGCCACCGGCTTCATCGCCATATCGTTCTGTTCGCGATGCCAGGCGTCGATGGTCGCCCGGTCGACGAAGGTCTTGATGTCGCCAGGCACATCCGGTTCGCAGTGCACCACGTGCACGACGAAATCGCGGCTGAGCAGAGGATTCTGTACCAGGTAGCGGGCGGCCGCATTGCTATAGGCCGACCCGTCGGTCGCAAGCACGATCTTGTTCATGGAATTGCTCCTTATGTGCGCCGGTTCCCGGCCCTGTGCTCGCGCGACGCGCAGTGAGCGCCCAGCTCGTCGCCGGCGTGCGCAAGCGTCCGCCTGGCCCTGGCCCGGCTGATCAGGACGGACACCAACAACGTCATGGCCACGGCGCCGAGAGACCAGTGCACCGGCACATGGAACCACGGCTCGGCCAGCATCTTGGCGCCGATGAAGGCAAGCACGATGGCCAGGCCGTACTTCAGGTAGTGGAATTGCTGCGCCAGGTTGGCCAGCAGGAAATACAGGGCCCGCAGCCCCATGATGGCGAAAATGTTCGAGGTGAAGACGATGAAGGGGTCGGTAGTGACGGCGAAGATGGCCGGAATGCTGTCGACGGCAAACACCAGGTCGGTCGCCTCGACCAGCAGCACCACCAGGAACATCGGCGTCGCGTAGCGCAGGCCGTCCATGCGCACGAAGAAGCGCTCGCCGTGATAATCCGGCGTGATCCGCATATGCGCACACAGGAAGCGAACGATGGGATTGCGCGAGAGGTCGGGGGAGCGCCTGGAGACGAACAGCATCTTGATGCCGGTGAACAGCAGGAACACGCCGAACACGTAGAGCATCCATGAGAATTCGCTGATCAGCCATACGCCGACCAGGATCATGACAGCGCGCATCAGGATGGCGCCGACCACGCCGAACAGCAGCACCCTGCGCTGCAACTCCGGCGGCACCGCGAAATAGCCGAAGATCATCGCGAACACGAACATATTGTCGACCGACAGCGACAACTCGATGAGGTAGCCAGTATAGAACTCCAGCACCTTGCGATTCGCCAACTCGCGTCCGGCGCTCTCGGCCAGCAGCCACCAGAGCGCGATGCCGAAGAGCACGGCCAGGGTCGTCCAGACCAGGGTCCAGCCCAGCGCCTCACGCGTCGAAACGCGGTGCGCGTGCCGGCCGCCCAGGACGAAGACGTCCACCACCAGCGTCCCCAGCACCAGGATCAGGAAGCCGGCCCACATCGGGGCGGTGGCAAAGGTATCCATGCCTTCCAGGGGGTGGCCAGCCGGTTCAGGCTAGTGTCCTGCTCCGTCAGCAGATGTCATGGCAAGTTCCTCGCGGCACACGGGACATCAGGCCCGTCTCGGATCCCGGTACGTCATGCGCCGGGCATCCGGCTCGCCGCAATAGTGCAGGATCTCCGCGCGGGCGGTGTTGCGCAGGCGCATCGCGGCCGGCCAGTCATTGCCGTCCGGCCAGAGCGGGTTGCCGAAGACCACGCCGATCGGGCCGCGGCGCGGCAGCCACTGGCCCTCGCGCAGCACCGAACGGGTCCCGCGGATTGCAACGGGCACCACCGGCGCGCCAGCCCGCGCGGCCGCCAGGAAGGCGCCGGAGCGGAACGGCTGCAGTCCCGGCGCGCGCCTGAAAGTGCCTTCGGGGAAGAACAGCGCCGAGTGCCCGGCGCGCACTGCCGCCACCACGCGCTCTACGTCCTCGTGCTCGCGCACGGTGTCGAAGCGGTCGATGAAGTCGGCGCCGATGCTGGTCAGGTAGGCGCCGGGAATGCGCTGGCCCTGCAGTTCGCGCTTGGCGACCATGCACACCGGCGCGGGCAGGGCCGCCACCAGCACGATGCCGTCGAGGTAGCTGGCGTGGTTCGCCACCAGGATGCAGGGGCGCCCGCGCGGCAGGTGTTCCAGCCCTTGCACGAACCACGGTACCCGGGCCAGCCGCAGCAGCAGCCGCGCGGCGCGGTGGCTGAGGGCCCAGCCCCGTTCGGGCCGGTGCAGCGCCACCGAGCCCAGCCAGGTCGCCGGCGCCAGCGCCGCGAACAGCAGCCAGACATAGCCGGCGTATGACAGGCCCGCGGCGGCCTGCCAGCCACGCCGCAACTCTGGCCGCAAGGCCCGCCAGCCAAAACGCGCGATCTGCAGCCAGGGCGCTGCCACGCCGCGGCCAGGGCGTCCGTGCTCGAAGCGCTCGCGACAGGCGGCGCGGCGGATCTTGCCGCTCGACGTCTTCAGGATGGTGTGCGGCGGCACCAGCGCGATATGGTCGGGCGGGATGCCCAGTACGTCGAGGGCGGTCTTCAGCGCCTCCCGGTGCAGCGCGCGGCGCGCCTGCACATCCTTCTCGGCAGTCTCCGCCATCACCACGATGCGCTCGGTGCCGCTCTGCGGATCGGGGCTGCCGAAGACGGCCACGCAGCCCTTGCGTATGCCCGGGATGGCGCCGATGGCCTGCTCCAGCTCGTAGGGATAGATATTGCGGCCGCCGCGCACGATGGTCTCCTTGGCGCGCCCGGTAATGAAGACCTCGTCGGCGGCGATGTAGGCATAGTCGCCGGTGTTCAGCCAGCCGCGGTCGAACAACTGGCGGGTTTGCGCGGGATTGCGGAAATAGCCGCTGGTGGCCGAAGGACCGCGGAACTGCAGCAAGCCCTCGTGCCGCTCGGCCAGTTCGTGGCCGGTGGCGTCGACGATGCGGACTTCGTGGCCGGGGATCGGCCGGCCGCAGGAGGGGAATTCGATGGTGTCGCGCTCGTCGGAGCTCTCGCGGTCACCGGCTGGTACGGCAACGGCAGTGCGCGTGAAAGCGGCACGGTCGATACGGTCGGCCACCAGCCCGCGGCCCAGCGGCGGAAAGGTCAGGCCCAGCGTGGCCTCCGCCAGTCCATACACCGGTGCGGCGGCCTGCGGGCGCAGGCCATAAGCGGCGAAGCGTGCCATGAAGGCGCGCATGGCCGGCAGGCTCACCGGCTCGGCGCCATTGAAGGCGAAGCGCCAGCTTGAGAGGTCCAGCCCGGACAGGTCGGCATTGGTCAGCTTGCGCAGGCACAGTTCGTAGGCAAAGTTGGGGCCGCCGGAAAGCGTGCCGCGGTACTTGTGGATCGCCCAGAGCCAGCGCTCGGGCCGCGCCAGGAAGGCGAGCGGCGACATCACCACCAGCGGGTACGCGTAGTACAGGCTGCCCAGCCACGCGCCGATCAGGCCCATGTCGTGATAGAGCGGCAGCCAGCTGACGAAGACGTCCTGCGAGCTGACGGCCAGCGTCTTGCCCATCGCCCGCAGGCTGGCGAGCAGGTTGGCATGGGTCAGCACCACGCCCTTGGGCGAGCCGGTGCTGCCCGAGGTGTATTGCAGCAGGGCGATGTCGTGCGTGCGCGGCATCGCAGGTTGCTGCTCATGGAGCGCGGCGCCGCCGCTGTCCTCCAGCTCCGCCGGCGTCAGCACGCTGTGCAGCGTTCCCGTGCCGGCCTTGAGCAGTGCCGCCAGGGGCCGGGCCTGCGGCACCGTGATCAGGATCGGGGCCTGTGCATTGGCCAGGATGCCGGCGTGGCGCTGCAGGTGGTCGCCGATCTGCGCCAGCCGCGCCGGTGGATAGAGCGGCACCGGGATGCCGCCCGCCAGCAGCACGCCGCAGAAGCTATAGAAGTACTCGGCGCTGGTGGGCAGCATGATGGCCACGGCCATGCCGGGCTGCAGGCCGTGACCGGCCAGCCCGGCGGCGATGGCCGCGGCGCGGCTGTGCAACTGCGCGAAGCTGATCGTCGTGTCTTCGCCAGCGCCGTCATGCAGGACGATGTGGGTGCGGTCCGGGTGACTGCGCACGTGCCAGCGCAGCACGTCCGGCAAGGTCGCGGCGGCGTCGGGCGCCTGTGACGCCGGCGCAGGGCGGGCGAGCTTCAGGTGCGCGCCGCTGGTTCCCGGCGGCAGGTCCTTGGCGGCGAGCAAGGCGCGCAGCAGCGCGCGCGGGGTGTCGGCCTGGGCCAGCACCTGCTCCGGCAGGCTCACACCGAAGCTGTGCTCGATGCGCGTCAGCAGCTCGGCACGCGTCAGGCTGTCGAAGCCCAGGTCGCCTTCAAGGGCGCTGTCCAGCGAGACCGCTGCCTCGGCTTCGGCCGGCTGGTGCATTGCCGACGACATCTCGCGCACGATGCCGAGCACGGCATCATCGAAGCTTTGGGTGGGAGGCGAATCCTGGCTCATGCAAGGCGGCTTTTTGGATCGCGGCGGGGAGTGACACACACACCCTTAAGATAGGTTGCCCGCGGGAATTGTCGAGGCACGGACCGCTCGCCAGGTGCCGTACTGGATACCAGCCTGGGGCGGCATCGCGCACTTGGGTCAGAAACCGGCCCTGCCCCCGCCTCGGCCTTCCTATGCTGAGAGGTAAGCATGCATGTGGATGCGCGAGGATAGTGAAGCGATGAACGACGATGCAGCCCTGGCCGCCCGAATCCTGGAGGTTGCCCTGATGCTCGCCGAGCGCAAGGGCTGGGATGCGCTGCATCTCCATGACATCGCCGCTTCCATGGACATCGGCCTGGCGGACATATACCGGCACTACCAGCAGAAGGATGACCTGGCCGAGGCCTGGTTCGAACGGGCCGATCTTGCGCTGGTGCGCGCCGCCGCGCGTGAAGGCTGGGGCGCGCTGTCTTACCGTGAGCGCCTCGAGCAGGCCATCCTCGCCTGGCTGGAAGCGCTGGCCCCGCACCGGCGGCTCACCGCCGAAATGCTGCGCTACAAGCTGCAGCCAGAGCACCTGCACCTGCAGCTGCAGGGCCTGCTGGATATCAGCCGCACCGTGCAATGGCTGCGCGAGTCCGCCAGCCTGCCCGACTCCGGCTGGCGCAGGGAGGTGGGAGAGGTTGTGCTGACCGGCATCTTTGTCTCCACCTTCGGCTTCTGGTTGCGCGACAGTTCGCCGGGGGCTTCCCGCACGCAAGCCTGGCTCGAACGGCAGCTGCGCTTCGCCGAGCGCCTGGCCTCGTATCGCCTCCCCGGTTCCGCAGCGGGACCCGCCCAGGCCGGATGGACACGATCACCCATGCGTTGATGGGCGCGCAGGCCGCGCTCGCCATGCCCGGCCGGCGGCTGGACACACGCGAGCGCCTGCTTCTTGGTGCCGCCGCCGGGGCCTTCCCGGATGCCGACTTCCTGGGTTTCCTGATTCATCCGCTGCGCTTCCTTGCGCAGTGGCACCAGGGACCGACGCATTCGCTGCTGCTGCTGCTGCCCGTCTGGGCGGGGTTGCTCACCGCCGTGTGTTGCCTGCTGGTGCGAAGACGGACGGTCTGGCGGGAAGCGCTCGCCATCGGTTGCGTCGGGCTCGCCAGCCACATCGCGCTGGACCTGATCACGGTCTACGGCACCCGCATCCTCTACCCCTGGTCAGAGCGGCGCTTCAGCCTTGGCACCAGCTTCCTGGTGGACCCGCTGCTGAGCGCCATCGTCGTGGCCGGCCTGGCCCTGGCACTGTTCAGGCAAACGCAGCGGCGCCGTTGGGCACTGGCTGGCATGGCGCTGCTCTGCGCCTATGTCGGCGGCCAGGGAGTGCTCAGGGATCGGGCGCTGGAGCTGGGCAACGAATCGTTGCGCGTGGCTGGCATCCAGGCGCAGGAAGTGGACGCGCTGCCCCAGCCGTTTTCCCCGTTCAACTGGAAACTGATCGCCCGCGTGGACACGGGGTACCGCGTCGCCCACATCAACCTGGCCGGACACCCGGCCTGGGTGCCGCCATGGCAAGCGCTGGGAAGCCTGCCCGCCATGGCCAGGGCCTATGTGCCACCAGAGCGCATGGCCTGGACACCGCGGCCACGGCTGCCGGACGCGCCGGCTGAGCGGGCGCTGGCATGGCAGCTCTGGATGCGGCCGGACTTTGCGGACTTCAGGCAATTTGCGGCCTATCCGGCCTTGTCCGCTATCTCGGGCTTGCCGCAGTTGCCCGCGGATGACGCGCCCGCGTGCGTCTGGTTCACCGACTTGCGCTATGACCTGCCCGCGGTGGAAGACGTTTTCCGCTATGGCTATTGCCGCGACAGTGCACAGGCACCATGGCGGCTGCACCGGCTTGCCTACTTCAGCCGGGATGCGTGCCAGCGCCTCGAATAGGAGGCGGTGGGCCAGCCAGAACCTGGAGCAAACCCCAGCGCTGCAACGCGACCTTCCAGCAGTGCTTCGGTGGCGATACCGCGGGTGCTGCCGGCTTCCATGCCACCTTTATCTGCATGGGTTTGATTCCCTGCGCGTCGGGATGGATCTTCATGCAGCTCGGCGTGAAGGAGGCGGCACCGGCGGTGGCGGCGCAGCATGGGGAGAAGGAAGTGTAAGGTCGCAAGCCCGCAGGCTTGCCGCATGCGCCACAACCGCAATGCGTTGCGCTGCGCGAACAGCCATCGCCGAGAACTTCTCGGGAAGGCACCGCTCCTAATGCTCATAAGCCGCCGGCGCCAGCGCCGTCGGCTGACGCATGGAGACGCCCCATGAAGCTGACAGGCAAGACCGCACTCGTGACCGGCAGTGCCAGCGGCATCGGCCGTGCGATCGCGATCCGGCTGGCGCAGGAAGGCGCCGGCGTCGTGCTCGCGGTGCACCGGGACGACGAGCGCGCACAGCAGGCGGCGCAGGCGGTTCGCGATACCGGCGGCAACGCATGGCTGGTGGCGGGCGATGTCGGCCGCGTGGCCGATATCACGCGAATGATGGACCAGGCGCTGGCCGCGGCAGGCGGCATCGATGTGCTGGTCAACAATGCCGGCATCGAGCTCCGCGTTCCTTTCCTCGAGATGACCGAAGCCGACCGCGTGCTCGACATCAACCTGAAGGGACCATGCTTCCTGGCCCAGGCCTTTGCGCGCCACCGGCGCGACGCCGGGGCAGGGGGCAGGATCATCAATATCAGCTCGGTGCACGAGGACCTGTCGTTCCCGCACTTCACCAGCTATTGCGCCAGCAAGGGCGGGCTGCGCATGATGATGCGCAACCTGGCGATCGAGCTGGCGCCGCTCGGCATCACCGTCAACAACATCGCGCCTGGCGCCATCGGCACGGCAATGAACCAGGACGTGCAGGCACAGCCGGCTGCACTGCGCGGCCTGCTGGCCAATATCCCGCTGCGCCGGCTGGGCACGCCGGAGGACGTCGCCGCGCTGGCGGCATTCCTGGCGAGCAGCGACGCGGATTACATTACCGGCGCGACCATGCTGATCGATGGCGGCCTGCTCTGGAACTATGCCGAACAATGATCCCGCCATGGCGCCACAACCGGCGCCGGTTGCGGCCCCGGTAAACGGCGCCTACACGGTGCCGCGCACCGATCCGGCCACGCCCGATGGCGCCGGCGCGGTCGCCGGTCCGTCGGCGGCGCCTGCCAAGGTCCACGCCGTGGCCAGCGCACCGCTGCCCGCGCACCGCGAATGCCCGCCGCCGCATGTGCTGACAAGCTGCGCGCAGGCCGATGCGCTGTCGCCGGCCGCGCGCTATGGCGAACTCTTTGTCGACGTACAGCACAGCGGCCTGTTTGCCGACAGCAAGACCTTTCCGGACTGCGTTCCCATCTGCGACCCCGAGCTGATCGTGGCGCGCTACCGCGCACTGCGCACGATGCCGGGCTTCTGCCTGCCCGATTTCGTGCAGGCGCATTTCAGGCGCGCGTCCGTGCCGGACAGCCACTATGTGTCGGACCCGGCCTGCAAGCTGCGCGAACATATCGAAGGCCTGTGGCCGGTGCTGACGCGCGAGCCCGTTGCGCACCCGCCGCTGTCTTCGCTGTTGCCGCTGCCGCACCGCTATGTGGTGCCCGGCGGGCGCTTCGGCGAGCTGTACTACTGGGATTCGTACTTCACCATGGTGGGCCTGGCGGGCAGCGGCCGCGGCGAATTGCTGGTTGAGATGGCGCAGAACTTCGCCTACCTGATCGACACCTACGGGCTGGTGCCGAACGGCACGCGCAACTACTACCTGAGCCGCTCGCAGCCGCCGGTGTTCGCGCTGATGGTGGACCTGCTCGAACAGGAGCAAGCGGCTCGCGCCATCGACTTCCTGCCGCAGTTGCGGCGCGAATACGCATTCTGGATGGATGGCGCTGAGGGGCTGCGGCCCGGTCACGCGCATCGTCGCGCCATCCGCCTGCCCGACGGCGCGCTGCTCAACCGCTACTGGGATGACCGCCCCTGCCCGCGCGAGGAAGCCTTCCTGGAAGATATGGAGACCGCCGAGCGCAGCGGCCGCCCCCACCATACTGTGTTCCGCGACCTGCGCGCCGCGGCGGAATCCGGCTGGGACTTCAGCTCGCGCTGGCTCGAAACGCCGGCCGCCGCGCAACGGGCCGACCTCGCCACCATCCGTACCACCGCGCTGCTGCCCGTCGACCTGAACGCCTTGCTGTGGCACCTGGAAACACGGCTTGCCGGGCTGTGCCAACAGGTGGGCGATGCTGAAGCCCGCGCGTACCGCGCTGCCGCACAACGGCGCGAGGCCGCCATCATGCAGCACATGTGGGACGATGCGGCCGGCATTTTTGTCGACTACGACTGGTGCCGCGGTGAGCTGCGCTCATGCCTGACCGCCGCCACGGTGATGCCGCTTTACCTCGGTCTTGCGCAGCCCGCGCAAGCACAGGCGGTGGCACAGGCCATCTCCGCACGGCTGCTCGACACGGGCGGCCTGGCCACGACGGAAGCGACGTCGGGCCAGCAATGGGACCATCCCAACGGGTGGGCGCCGCTGCAATGGCTGGCCGTGCGCGGCCTGGCGCGCTACGGCCACGATTCGCTGGCGCGCGAGATCGCGCAACGCTGGCTGGCCACCGTGGCCACCCTCTACACCCACCAATGCAAACTGGTGGAGAAATACCGCATCGAACCCTGCGATGCGCACGCCAAGGGCGGCGGTGGCGGCGAGTATCCGCTGCAGGATGGGTTTGGCTGGACCAATGGCGTGGCGAGTGCGTTAATGCGGCTGTATGGTGAGGTGCCGGCGACTTGCCGGGTCGATGTCGTTGATGACCAGGCGCGCCCATTGTCATGATCCCGATACATGGCGAAAACAACCGGCACACAACACCTTGCTAAATTGAACACTGATCCAAGCAAGCGAAATTACCCATGCCGTTCGATGCAAACACCCCCGTTCGCCACAGGGGCGCCGGATTGGCGGGGCTGCGCGCCACCGGTGCGCAGGCCACCAGATGGGCCTGCATATCGCCGGGCCTGCGCATTTGCGCGCCAGCACTCAACGCCCCTTGAAAACCGGGTGGCGCGCGCAAACCGACAGCACGATCCGCTCGGACTGCACCAGGTAGTCGTTGAGGGCCGCGGCACACTCCGCCAGCTTGCCCGACTCGAACAGCTGCAGGATGTGCTGGTTCATCTCGACATAAGGGCCATGCAGGAATTCCGGATCCTGCAGCAAGCCGAAAGCCAGGCGCAGTTCGGCCAGCAAGTGGGAGAACATCACGTTCAGCCGCTCGCTGTCGGCCAGTTCCACGATGGCCATGTGGAATTCCATATTGGCGGTGCCCGCCCCTTGCCAGTCGCCGTTGTCGCGGCAGCGCAGTCCCGTTTCCACCGCTTCGCGCATGTGCTTCCTGGCCGGATGGCTGGGGTAGGCCTGGGCGATCGCCTGGCATTCGATCATGCGGCGCACGCGGTAGATATCGATGATGGCCGCGATGCTCGGAATCGCCACGGACACGCCGCGGTTGGGTTCGTGCTTGAGCAGCCCTTCCTTGGTCAGCACGCGAAAGGTCTCGCGCAAGGTATTGCGCGAGATCTGCAGGCTTTCGCTTAGCGCGGCTTCCGACAAGCGCTGCCCCGGCGCGAAGTCGCCACGCACGATGCGCTGGCGCATCTGTTCCGTGACCCGCTCGGCCAAATTTCTTACGTCAGTACTGGTGGTCATGTTGGCTTGAATGGGGCCGGCTGGTACCGGCATGCCCCTGTGCCGGGATGGTAGCGCACTTTGTTGAACAATATGCACATGATTGGTGCCAACCGCGCCTTCCCCGCTGGCTTAGGTGTATACCACGATCGATCGAGCCATTTGATTGTTGAACAATACCGCCAAGGTGGTTGAGTAATACATGCCGATATCTCAACGTGGTATGTATTTTGCTAAACAGCGCTGGGGAGCAGCGCCGCTGGATAGCGTTACCGCTCGCTACCGGAACATCGTCGTGACGAAAGCGCGACGAGCCTTGTACACGCTTTATCCATATCGATAGTGAGCGCAAACCATGTGGCTTAAAGAAACAACGCAGACAGAGCGCAAGACGCTCTTTGCCGCCTTCGTCGGCTATGGCGTCGATGCATTCGACTACATGATCTACACCTTCATGATCCCCACCTTCATCCTGGTGTGGGGCATGACCAAGGCCGAGGCCGGCTACATCGCGACGGGCGCGCTGATCAGCTCGGCCGTGGGCGGCTGGCTGGCCGGCATCCTGGCCGACAAATACGGCCGCGTGCGGATCCTGCAGCTGACCGTGCTCTGGTTCAGCTTCTTTACCTTCCTGAGCGGATTCACCCAGTCTCCGGAGCAGCTGTTCGTGACCCGCATGCTGCAAGGCCTCGGGTTCGGCGGCGAATGGTCGGTCGGTTCGGTACTGATCGCCGAGATGATCCGTGCCCGCCACCGCGGCAAGGCCGTGGGCCTGGTGCAAAGCAGCTGGGCCGTCGGCTGGGGCCTGTCGGCGATTGCCTTCTGGGCGATCTATGCCGCGTTCGACCAGCAATACGCATGGCGCGTGCTGTTCTGGACCGGTGTGCTGCCGGCGATCTTTATCCTCTATATCCGCCGCAATATCAGCGAGCCCGCGGTGTATCAGGAAACCAGGGCCAAGCTGGCCCGCACCGGGCAAAGCAATAACTTCATGCTGATCTTCAAGCCTGGCGTGCTGCGCGTCACGGTGCTGGCCAGCCTGCTGGCGACCGGCATGCAAGGTGCCTACTACTCGGTGACGACCTGGCTGCCCACCTACCTGAAGATGGAGCGCAACCTGTCCGTGCTCAACACCAGCGGCTACCTGATGGTGCTGATCGCGGGCTCCTTCGCCGGTTACCTCACCAGTGCCTGGCTGTCCGACCACCTGGGGCGCCGGCGTTGCTTCATGCTGTTCGCGGTGAGCGCGGCCATCCTCGTGATCTGCTATACGCAGCTGCCGATCACCGACGCGGCGATGCTGCTGCTGGGCTTCCCGCTGGGCTTCTTCCTGTCCGGCATCTTCTCGGGCATGGGCGCTTACCTGACGGAGCTCTATCCGAGCCATATCCGCGGCTCCGGGCAAGGTTTTTCCTACAACTTCGGCCGCGCGGTCGGCTCGGTGTTCCCGGCCATGATCGGGCATATGAGCGCGACGATGTCGCTGGGCGTCGCCATCGGGTATCTCGCTGCGGGCGCCTATGGGCTGGTCGTTGTCGCCTGCCTGCTGTTGCCGGAAACGCAGGGGCGCGAACTGCTCGGCGAAGCCGAGGCTGGCACCGAAGGACCGGCTGACGCAGCAACTTCGCGCACGGTAGCCTGACATCATGCAGATCGACCTCAACAGCGACCTGGGCGAAAGCTTTGGCGCATGGAACATGGGCAACGATGCCGCCATGCTGGATATCGTCAGCAGCGCCAACGTGGCCTGCGGTTTCCACGCCGGCGATCCGGCCGGCATCCTGCAGACGCTCAAGGCTGCCAGGGCCCGCGGCGTTGCGGTGGGCGCCCATGTGTCCTACCCCGACCTGCAGGGCTTCGGCCGCCGCAACATGGACGTGGCCAGTGCGGACCTGGTGGCCGGCGTGATCTACCAGATCAGCGCGCTGACGGGAATGGCCGCGACGGTCGGCGCCACGGTGCGCTATGTCAAGCCGCACGGCGCGCTGTACAACACCATCGCCACCGACGAACGCCAGGCGCGCGACGTGATCACCGCCATCCTCAAGGTCGATCCCGAGCTGGTGCTGGTCGCGCTGGCCGGGTCGCCACTGGTGGGCTGGGCGCAAGAGGCCGGCTTGCGCGTCATTGCCGAGGCCTTTGCCGATCGCGCCTACACGCCGCAGGGCACGCTGGTGTCCCGGCGGGAAAAGGGCGCGGTGCTGCACGATGCCGCCGAAGTGGCGCAACGCATGCTGCGGCTGGTGCGTGAAGGCACGGTACAGGCCATCGACGGCAGCGTGGCGCGCGTGGAGGCGCAATCGATCTGCGTGCATGGCGACAGCGACGGCGCGCTGGACATGGCGCGCGCCGTGCGCGAGGCACTCGAGCGCGACGGCGTCAACATCCGCGCGTTCGCCTGAGCCGGCAAGCCGCACCTGAAATCACTGGAGAAACACGCATGCAAGCTTCCGCACCGGAGCGCGCCATGGCCGCCTCAGACGCCATCCGTGCCGCCCGCGCAGCGCGCGCAAGCTATCGCGCCGGCACGGTGCAGCCAACTGCCGGCATTGCGCCGGGCATGACGCAAACCAACATGATCGCGTTGCCGCGCGACTGGGCCTGGGACTTCCTGCTGTACGCGCAGCGCAACCCGAAGGCCTGTCCCGTGCTCGACGTGACCGAGGCGGGCGCATATCAGACCGCGCTCGCGCAAGGGGCTGACCTGCGCACCGATATTCCGCTGTATCGCGTCTGGCGCGACGGCAAGCTGGCGGACGAAGTGGCGGAGGCCACGGCGCTGTGGGCCGCGCAGCCGGACCTGGTCACCTTCCTGATCGGCTGCAGCTTCACCTTTGAAACGCCGCTGCAAGCGGCCGGCATCGAGGTGCGGCATATCGCCGACGGCTGCAACGTGCCGATGTACCGCACCAACCGCCAGTGCCGGCCAGCTGGCCGCCTGCATGGCGAGATGGTGGTGTCCATGCGGCCCATCCCCGCGCATCGGGTTGCCGATGCGGTTTGCATCACCGCTCGCTTTCCGTCGGTGCACGGCGCGCCGGTCCATGTCGGCGATCCGGCCGCGCTGGGCATTGCCGACATCGCCAAGCCCGACTTCGGCGACGCCGTACGGATCGAGCCGGGCGAGATCCCCGTGTTCTGGGCCTGCGGCGTCACGCCCCAGGCGGCCGTGATGGCGTCCGGCGTGCCGTTTGCCGTGACCCATGCGCCGGGCCACATGTTTATCACCGACGTGCCTGACAGCGCGTATCACGTTTAAGACCGCCGGGTCACTGCGGAGCTCGTTTTGCGTTTCCTGCCCGTTACTTCGAATGCGCTGCTGGTGGAGCTGGCCGACCTGGACCAGACGCTGGCCTTGCTGGCCTCGCTGCAGCGCGATCCCCTTCACGGCGTGGCCGAGCTGGTGCCTGCCGCGCGCACCATCCTCGTGCACTTCCGCCCGTCGGCCACCAGCGCCGCCGCGCTGGTGCGGGCCATCGCCGCGCGCGACCTGTCACAGCGCGTCGAGCGCAGCAGCATTTTGGTCGAGATTCCGGTGCGCTATGACGGCGAGGACCTGGCCGAGGTGGCGCAACTGCTGCGCATCACGCCCGAGGAAGTGGTGCGGCGCCACACCGGCAGCGAGTACACCGTTGCCTTCACCGGCTTCGCTCCCGGTTTTGCCTACCTGAGCGGCGGCCATCCCAGCCTCGATGTGCCGCGCCGAAGCACGCCGCGCACGCGCATTCCGGCCGGCGCCGTGGGCCTGGCCGGTACCTTCAGCGGTGTGTATCCGCAGGCCAGCCCCGGTGGCTGGCAGATCATCGGCGTCACGCCGGTGGCAATGTGGGACCTGGGCCGCGCACAGCCCGCGCTGCTGCAGCCCGGCTATCGCGTGCGGTTTGTCGATATCGCCACGCTCGATGACGCATTCGATGCTGGCAGCGTTGGCGGGACGGTGCGCGATGTTTCCCCGGCGGCCGATGTCCGCGGCCACCAAAGCGCCGTGCCCGGCGACGCGGCCCTGAAGGTGAAGGGGACGGGTTTGCTGACCGTGTTCCAGGATCTGGGCCGCCACGGCCAGGCCGGCCAGGGGGTCTCGGCCTCCGGCGCGATGGACCAGGCGGCCCTCAAGACAGCCAACCGGCTGGTGGGCAACCGCAGCGACGGCGCGGCGCTCGAGACCGTGGGCGGCGGCCTGCAACTGCAGAGCCACGGCGAAACCGTGCTGGCGGTCACCGGCGCCGATGCACCGCTGACGGTGCGCACCGCCGATGGCAGGCAATGGAGCGTCCCGAGCCACCAGGCCGTGGCGCTCGCCGATGGCGACACGCTGAGCATTGGCCAGCCCGTCGCCGGCGCCCGCTGCTATGTGGCGGCACGCGGCGGCTTTGCCGTTGCGCCGGTGCTGGGCAGCTGCGCCACCGACACACTGGCCAACGTCGGCCCTGCGCCGCTGAAAGTGGGCGACGTGCTGGGCCTGTTGTCCGCGCCGGCGGGCGCCGTGGTCGGCATGCCAATGTTGCCCGCCCCCGACCTCCCCACCATCGAACAGGACGTGGTGCTCGACGTGGTGCTGGGTCCCCGCACCGACTGGTTCACGCCCGAGTCCGTGGCGCGCCTCGCCGCGCAGCGCTGGCAGGTTACGCCACAGTCCAACCGCGTGGGTTTGCGCCTGGCCGGCGAAATGCCGCTGGAGCGCGCCATCACCGGCGAATTGCCCAGCGAGGGCACCGCCCTCGGCGCGCTGCAGGTGCCGCCGAGCGGCCAGCCCGTGCTGTTCCTGGCCGACCACCCGCTGACCGGCGGCTATCCCGTGATCGGCGCGGTGGCACCCCACCATCTGGACCGCGCTGGCCAGATCCCGGTGGGCGCCTGGCTGCGCTTCAACCCGGTCGGCGCCTTCGAAGAACTGAAATCGACTGAACTGCAGCCGTCTGCCGCCTGAGCGCGCACACCCCAACCGAGATTTGCGTGATGAAAAAAGTCCTGATTGCCAACCGTGGCGAAATCGCCGTTCGCATCATCCGCGCCTGCGCCGACTATGGCGTGGGGTCCGTCGCCGTCTATGCCAACGCCGATATCGACGCACTGCATGCGCGCCTGGCCGACGAGGCTTACGGCCTGGACGGCGACCGCCCGGCGGATACCTACCTGAGCATCCCCAAGCTGCTCGATATCGCGCGCCGCAGCGGTGCCGATGCCGTGCATCCCGGCTACGGCTTCCTGTCGGAAAGCGAAGCCTTTGCCCGGGCGGTGATCGATGCCGGCCTGACCTGGATCGGCCCGTCGCCGGAGACGATCGCCCGGCTCGGCGACAAGGTGGAAGCACGCAAGATCGCTTTGCAGGTCGGCGCCCCGCTGGTCGCCGGCACGCCCGACCCGGTCACGGACGCTAACGAGGTACTGGCCTTTGCCGACAAGCACGGCCTGCCGATCATTATCAAGGCCGCCTTCGGCGGCGGCGGCCGCGGCATGAAGATCGCCTGGCGCATGGATGAGGTGGAGGAGCTGTACGCCTCGGCCGTGCGCGAGGCGGTCACGGCCTTCGGCCGCGGCGAGTGTTTCGTTGAGCAGTTCCTTGACAAGCCGCGCCATATCGAAGCGCAGGTGCTGGCCGACCAGCATGGCAATGTGGTGGTGCTGGGCACGCGCGACTGCTCGCTGCAGCGCCGCAACCAGAAGCTGGTGGAAGAGGCGCCCGCACCGTTCCTGACCGACGCGCAGCGCGCGCGCATCCACGCCGCCGCGCGCGACATCTGCGCCGCCGCCGGCTATACCAGCGCCGGCACCGTCGAATTCCTGCTCAGCACCGGCGGCGCGATTTCCTTCCTGGAGGTCAACACCCGGCTGCAGGTCGAACACCCCGTGACCGAGCAGACCACGGGCGTGGACCTGGTGATCGAGCAACTGCGCGTGGCTGACGGCCTGCCGCTGTCGATCACTGAAACGCCGGCACCGCTGGGCCATGCGATCGAGTTCCGCATCAACGCCGAAGACGTGGGCCGCGGCTTTCTTCCCACGCCCGGCCCGGTGCAGCGCTTCGAGGCCCCGTCGGGTCCCGGCGTGCGCGTGGATTCGGGTGTGCAGTCGGGCTCGGTGGTGCCTGGCACGTTCGATTCGTTGATGGCCAAGCTGATCGTGACCGGTGCGACGCGCGAACAGGCGCTGGCGCGCGCGCGCCGCGCGCTGCGCGAGTTCCGCATTGAAGGCGTGGCGTCGGTGCTGCCGTTCCACCGTGCCGTGATCGACCACGCCGATTTCCTCGGCGCGGATGGCTTCAAGGTGCACACGCGCTGGATCGAGTCCGACTTCGCCGAGCCGCTGGCCGCGGCCGCACGCGCCGAGCCCCAGCACGACGGCAGCCTGCTGCGCACCGCCATCGAGATCGACGGCCGCCGCATGGTGCTCGGCCTGCCGGCGCAACTGCTGCGGGGTCTGGCCGACGCCCCGGCGCAGGGCAGTGCCACGACACCGGCGCAGGCGGCAGCCACCAACGCCGCCGCTCTGCCGTCCCCGATCGCCGGCACCGTGCAGGCCTGGAAGGTCGCAGTCGGCGACGAGGTCAACGAAGGCGACCTGATCGCCGTGATGGAGGCGATGAAGATGGAGATGCAGGTCCACGCGCATCGCGCCGGCCGCGTAACGTGGCAGGCGGCCGCGGGCACCTTCCTGACGGCGGGAACGCGGCTGGCAAATATCGAGTGACTTCAGTCGAGCACAAGCCCCGCATGCGCCAGCACCCGACGAAACACTTCCAGCCGTGCATCGCCGGTTTGCGCCAGCCGTTCGCAGACATGGAGGTGTGCGGACATATCGCTGTGTCCCCGCAGCGCGTCCTTGCATTCCCGCTCGGAGATCTCGAGGTGGACCCCGGTCAGCACCGCGCGGCCCTTGCCGACGCGTGAACTGACAATGGCGGGCGGGGTGCCGTCGATATCCGCATAGACGGCCAGCACTTCCGTGTCGGGCCCCGGTGCGTCGCCGAAGTCAAAACGGCAGCCGCCATGGTAGTGCGTATAGAGCGACACCGGCTCCCCGGTCAGCCTGTCGGTGGTCCGCAGCTCCACCGCGGCCGTGGTGCGCGGCGTGCCGTCATAGAGCCTGCCGCCGGTCAGTTCGGGCAGTGAGCCCACCGCCACCGCATCGACAAAGCTCAGCTCGCGCGGGCCGCAGATGGCGCCCCGGGTGCCGGCATGAAACGCCAGTTCGCGGCACGCGTAGTAAGCCCCTGCACAAATCCCCAGATAGACGCCGCCCTGCTCGACAAAATGCCGGATGCGCGCGTTCGGCGCGCCGTTCAGCAGTGCGCAATAGGGCAGGTCGGCGCCACCCGGCATGACAAACAGCACCGCCTCATCGAACAGCGTGGCGTCGTGCCGGATATCGTCCGCCATGACCGCGCGGATCTCGTAGGCGCCGGCATGGAGCTGGTGCCCGATGGTACGCATCAGGCATGCGGTCCAGTCGGAAGCGCCGGCGTCGACATAGGTGAGGATCTGGGGCCTTTGCATGCGTGGGTCCGTTGTCGTTGTTCCCGACTTTAGCCGTTCCGGAGCGCAAATTCCAAGTCGGGATCATCCCGCGCCAGGATGCCGGAAATCCGGACCGCCTGAACCGTGCATTCAGCGGCACGGCCATCTTGCTTTCATTGCGGCACCTCTTATTTCCACACAGCCGGCTTGATGATCTCGTGATCGATCGCGGCAAGCACATCTTCGACACGTTGGCGGTACGCATCGATGTCCGACGCATGCGCAGCGAGCGAGGGGCGCGTGAGGCGAGATGGTAGGTATCGGATCGATGCGCAACAACCCGGGCTAGTGCAGGTCCTTCCCAAGTTCCGGCGGCTGGAGCCCGGCACACGCCACGTTGCCGCCTGCATCAGTCCTGCATTCCTTCGCGGGTTGTCCTATAATCCTTGACAACGCAACGATTGATCGAGCAACAAAATGACGCCCCAGCCACATAGCGGTCAAGCCAACGGTCAGGTCCTTCCCTTCCGCGAGTCCCTCCTTGCGATGCTGGGCGTGGCCTTTGTGGTGATGCTGGTGGCGCTGGACCAGACCGTGGTCGGCACCGCGCTGCCAACGGTGGTGGCGGAGCTGCAGGGCTTCGAGTACTACGCGTGGGTGGCGACGGCCTACCTGCTGACCTCGGTGATTACCGTGCCGATCTTCGGCAGGTTGGGCGATTACTACGGGCGCAAGCCGTTCGTGCTGGCGTCGATCCTGGTGTTCTTGGTGGCCTCGGCGCTGTGCGGAATGGCGCCGAGCATGCCGTTCCTGGTGCTGGCGCGCGCGCTGCAGGGCATCGGCGGCGGCATGCTGGTGGGCACGGCCTTCGCCTGTATCGCCGACCTGTTCCCGGATTCGCATGTGCGGCTGCGCTGGCAGGTGATGCTCAGCGCGGCGTTCGGCATCGCCAATGCCGTCGGGCCTTCGCTGGGCGGGGTGCTGACTGAGTGGTACGGCTGGCGTGCGGTGTTCTATGTCAACCTGCCGGTGGGTGCGCTGGGGCTGTGGTTTGCGTGGCGCTATCTGCCGCACCTGCGCCAGCAATCGCACAGCGGGCCGATCCGCGTGGACTGGCTCGGCGCCTTGCTGATGGCGGCGGGACTCGGTTGCATGCAGCTCAGCGTGGAATTGCTGCCTGCGCGCGGCTTCGATGCCTATACCGGCGGCCTGCTGGTGCTGGCCGCGGCGGCGCTGGTGGCGCTGTGGCACTGGGAGCAGCGCTGCGCCAACCCGATCCTGCCGGTGGAGATGTTCCGCAACCCGGGGCTGGCGCCGCTGTTCCAGTTGTCGGTGTTCGCGGGTTTCACCATGTTTGCGCTGCTGCTGTATGCACCGCTGCTGTTCCAGGGCGGCTTCGGGTATTCGCCGAAGGAAGCCGGCCTGCTGATCACGCCACTGGTGGTCTGCATCACCCTTGGCAGCATCCTTAACGGCCGCATTGTCACCCGCATCAAACATCCCAATACCATGCTCTATGCGGGCTTCGGCATGCTGGCGATCGCCTGCCTGGGGCTGACGCAGGCGACGCGCGGTATGCCGCATGGCCTGTTGATGGCAATCATGCTGGTGGGCGGCTTCGGGCTGGGGTTTATCATGCCGAACCTGACGGTGTTCGCGCAGCAGACCGCGGGCCGCGAGCATCTTGGCATCGCCACCGCCATGCTGCAGTCGCTGCGCATGGTGGGCGGCATGGTGGGCACGGCGATCGTGGGCACGCTGGTCACGCGCAGCTACACCGGCGGGGTCGATACCGCGCTGGCGGCGGCCAATGCCAGCCAGTGGGCGGCGCGCATGGCCGATCCGCAGGTGCTGATCGACAAGGCGTCGCAGGTGGCGCTGCTGGGCCAGCTCGGCCAGGCCGGGCACAATGGTGCGCTGCTGCTGGAGCAGGCGCGCATGTCGCTGGTCAGCGCCATCCACCTGGGGCTGCTTGCCGCCGCGGTGGCCGCGGCGCTGGGCGTGTGGCTCGCACGCCAGGTGCCGCCGGTGAAGCTGGTGCGCAGCGCGGCGCCGGCCATGGCGGCAGACTAAGATACTGGCCAGCAACGACCCTGAGGAGAACGGATGGAACTGGAGCGACAAAGCGTGGCCGCCTTGCAGCAGTTTGGCCGCACCTATCGCGCCTATGCGGCGGCGTTCGAGCAGCGCCTGGGCCTGCCGCTGGCGCGCTGGCGCATCCTGCACGCGCTGCACCAGCAGCACGATGCGATTGCGCAGAAAGCGCTGGCGGATCGCGTCGGCATGGACCCCGGTGCGTTGACGCGCCAGCTCAAGGCAATGCAGGAACTCGGCTGGGTAGAGCGTTCGACCTCCGAGCGCGATAACCGCGTGACGCATGTGACGTTGTCGCAGGCAGGGCAGGAGCTCGTGGCACAGCTGATGCCGGTGCGCTCTGCCTTCCTGGAAGACGTGCTGGCCGAAGTGTCGGCAGCGACGATGCAGGATTTGTCGCGCGGGCTGGCGCAACTTGAAGCGGGCATCGCCCATGCGCTGGCGCGCAATGCGGAAATGGCCGAAGCGGCCGACGCCGGCTGATATTCCCGCATACCGCTGACGCTTACGAAGCCGTCAGCAGCATGCCGTTGAGCGCCGCAAACTCGAACAGCTCGCGGTCATTGGTGACGCCGAGCTTGTGCATGGCGCAGTTCTTCTGCCGGCTGATGGTCTTGACGCTGCGGCACAGCAGGCTGGCGATCGCGCTGACCGAACGGCCGGCCAGGTACAGCCGTAACACTTCCATCTCGCGCGTGGACAGGCGTTCCGCGCCGGCGAGTCCCGACGCCGGACTGCCCGGATCGGCCTGCGACAACACCTCCATCGCCGACTTGCCGATGTAGTGGAAGCCGCGCTGGATGCGGCATACCATGGTGACCAGCTCCGACAGCGGCGCATCCTTCAGCAGCAGTCCGTGCACCTGCGTGTCGAGGATGGAACGCAGCACCAGCGGGTTGGTGATCATGGTCAGCACGATGACCGCCAGCGAAGGATGGCGTCGCCGCAGGCTGGACAGCAGGCGCAGCCCGTCGCTGTTGCCTTCCTGCTGCACCGGCATGTGGTAATCGGTGATCACGACATCGGGACGCAGCACCTCGACACTGTTCAGCAGCGCCGTTGCGCTGGTCACGCTGCCGCAGACCTCCCACCCGGTCTGGGTCCGCAAGCGGTCGGCAACGGCCGCGCTCACCACAGGATGGTCGTCGGCAATCAGTATCCTCAATGCCATCGGGTTGCTCCTCGGTTCTTGTTGCGGCGGTGCCGGCATGGACCGTATCGATCGTAAGGTCGGTCTTAGTGCAGGGTCTTAAGACCGATCTTAAGAAAACGCCGCACGTCGGTGAACGTGCGGCGCAAGAACGACGCCAGACAACGACGCCTGACAACTGCGTGCATCGCCACGGATCCGGGCCAAACGGGAGACGGCCGAAGCGCGGCAATGCCAGGGCAGGATACCGGCGGCGCTTGTGCGAGAAACTAGGAGAATTCGCAAACCGCGACTGCAGTCGGGCATGCCGGGCCGGGCTCATGGGGCGCGAGTGTAGCGCAGGGGCTGAGCCCGGAAAAATGTCTCAGGATTGCAATAAGCGGCCGGCTGCGAGGAGGGCCGCTGGCAGGCTCTCAGGTAAGTCCCTCAGGCAGACACGCGCTCGCCTTGCGCTGCCGGGCGTCCTTGCGGCGGCCTTCGATGGTCGCGAGCGGGTCGCGCAGCACGGCGCTGCCCACTTCCATGATGTCGCGCAGCACGCCCGGGTCGCGCCCGCGCTCAGGCGACCAGAAATGCAGCGCGGCCCATTCGGGGAAGCTGCTCGGCGGCGCCAGCAAGCGGGCCTTGCGTTCGCGCGTGACCAGCGGCACGTTGAAGTCCAGCACGGGGCAGACGCCGCCGGCCGAATGCATCAGCGTGATCTGCGTATGCCATGACGGCACCACGGTCTCGCGGTGGCCGGGCGTACTGGCCTGCCGGCTCAGGAATGCGCGCAGCGGGCTGCTGGCCTCGCAGTCTTCCTGCAGCAGGATCCATTCGCTTTCACCTTCGTCATAGCGGCCTTCGCGCGTGGCGCTGACCAGCCGGCGCGGCGTGGCCATGATGTTCTGCTGGCGCACATGTTCCGGATCGTGGCCGCCATCGACGATGAAGGCGCAGTCCAGTTCGCCGGCATCGAGGTTGGCGGCGAGCACGGCATCGGCAATCACCGGCCGGGTGATAAAGCTGTCATGCGGAAACTTCTCGCATAGCGAGGTCAGGATCTCGGTGATGACGGGATCGCCGATCGACGATGAAAAGCCGATCGAAACGCGCCGGCCGCCGTCGTGGCGGCGAGGCAGTCCGCATTCTCCGGGGCGCACCAGCAGTTGCCACTTGGCGAGGATCTGGCGCGCGGTCGACTCCAGCCGCAGCGCATGCGGAGTTGGCTCGAGCATGCCGTTGCACTTGACGAACAACGGATCGCCAGTGATCTCGCGCAAGCGCTCGAGGCTGTAGGCAATGGTGGGGACGCGTCCCTGCATGCAGGCCGCCACGGCGTTCAGGTCGCGGTATTCCATGATGAGCACAAAGACGTGCAATAGCTTGGTACTGACGTGCCGCATTCCGACTTCTCCCGATTTCGCGACTTTGTTTGTTTTTTTGGTCTGAAGCAAACGGCGCTGTGCGCCAGAGGCGGCGCAAGACATGGCGCGCAAAGCGGCGCAGAAGCTAGCCAGGCTGCCTTTCTGCCAGCGCCGTGTGGCGCATTGCGAAGGCGTGTGAAATTAAGTTGTTGCCGAGGAATACTAATACACGATTAGGGAAAATCATAGAAACCAGATTTGGGGCCAGTGTTCTGATTTCGCTTTCTTCAGATTTTTCTGAATGCTCTGACATCGCTGGAAATGCGATCCACACGGTCATTGAGATGACACGATTTTTTTGTAAGAAGTGTCTTGCTTCCAGTCCTGCGCATTGCCACGCGCGCGATATTTTCCGGCTGCTGCAGCGATGAAACAAAATGAATTCCAATTTGGGGTGACTGAATCTGGACCAGGATGACGCCATCTGCGGCAGAAAAAACCGCCAGCAAGCCTGACGCAGCGGTTTAAATTACCGGCGTGAAATTCCACCTGTAAAAATCAGAAGACGCTGTGCAATGCCTGGACCCGGCCCACCTGAAGATGTCGTCGTAGCACTGGCACGGGCCTGCATCGGCGCGAAAATTTGCTTGACTCGTCAGCGAAGACACTGAATTGCCTTTTGGCGCGGGGGTGGGCTAACGTACCGCCAGAGTCGGCACGGTCGGGCGCCGTGCATAGCGGAGAGATTCGTGAACAGACGCTATTCAGAAGAACAGATCCGCAGCTACCTGGCCGAAGCGGCCAGCGGCGTGCCGGTGCGTGAGCTGTGCGCACGCTATGGCTTCAGCGATGCCTCGTTCTACGGATGGCGCGCGCGCTACGCGCAGCCGGGCCAGGGCGATGCGCGCGACGGGCGCAAGCTGCGCGACCTGCAGGAAGAGAATGCCCGGCTCAAGGGTATGCTTGCGGACGCGCTGCTCAGGCTAGAGCTGCTGCGCAACCGTACCGGCCGCCGCGATGGCGATGGCAGTGACCGCTAGAGGCGGACGGTTTCCGCAACATACCGTGCCGCGACCCTGCTGTCTCCAGGTATCGCGCACGGTCCTGGAGTATTGGTTTGACGAAGTTCCTGATCAAGGCGGGCGTGCTGGCATGCGCCGCGATGGTAGTGGTTCCGGCGCTGGCCGCCGGCAATGCAGCGAGCAACGCCGCTGCGGCCGCGGCAGCAGGCACGCCGATGGTGGCACCGCCACCGCCGCGGATGCTGGATGAAGCCACGGCGGTGGTGGAAGGACCGGATGGCACTTTGTCGGCGTCGCAGCGGCAGCACTGCCAGTCGTTGCTCGACAAGATCAACGCACTGCCCGCGGGGCCGCAGTGGGCCGAGGGCAAATCGTCGGTGACCACCGCCGACGGGCGCACGTATCCGGCGCTCGAACGCCAGGCCGATCGCAAGCGCCTGGAAGAAGCGTATCGGCAGGAGTGCACGCAGCAACGTCGCTGAGTGCGCAAACCGGGCAGCAGGCTGTCACCTGCGCTGATTGTGGGGAGCGAACATGCAACGTTTCAGACATCTCTTCGCATGGTGCCTCGCACTGATGCTGGCCGCGCCGCTCGCGGGCGCGCAGGCGCAGACCAAACCCGGCAATGCGCAGCTCGACCAGCTCGCCGCGCCGATTGCGCTGTATCCGGATGCGCTGCTGTCGCAGGTGCTGATGGCGGCCACGTATCCGGCTGACGTTGCCGCCGCGGCGCAATGGTCCAAATCCAATCCGGGGCTGTCGGGGGATGCCGCAACCAAGGCGGTCGCCAGCCAGTCCTGGGATCCCAGCGTGCAGTCGCTCGCGGCGTTCCCGTCGGTGCTCGACATGATGGGCCGGCAGCCGCAATGGGTGCAGTCGCTCGGCGACGCCTTCCTGGCCCAGCCCAACGATGTGATGGACTCGGTCCAGCGCCTGCGCACGCAGGCGCAGAAGGCCGGTACGCTGAAGACCACGGAACAGCAGAAGGTGGTCACGCAGACCACGGGCGGCACCACGGTTGTGCAGATCGAGCCGGCCAACCCGCAGGTAGTCTATGTGCCCACCTACAACCCGACGGTGGTCTACGGCGCGTGGCCGTATCCGAGCTACCCGCCGGCCTACTATCCGCCGCCGCCCGGTTCCGTGTTTGCCACGTCCCTGGTGGCGGGCATCGGTTTCGGGCTGGGCGTGGCGGCCGTCGACGCGATGTGGGGCGGGTTCGACTGGGGCCGTCATGACGTCAATATCAACGTCAACCGCTACAACAACATCAACGTCAACCAGCGCCTGGACGTCAACCGGACCAACGTGAGCTGGCAGCACAATCCCGCCAACCGCGGCAATGTGCCGTACAACAACCCGGCGGTGCGCAACCGTTTTGATCAGCAGCGCCAGGCAGGCCTGGCCAACCGGCAGCTCGGCAGTCAACGACTGGGCGCCGGCGGCGTGCAGCACCAGCCTTCGGCGCGCGACCAGGCGCGCGACCGCGCGGCGCAATCTTTCCAGGGCCGCACCGGCCAGTCCATTCCCGGCCATGCCGGCGGGCTGGCCGAGCGCTCGCGCGTCGGTGCGGGCGGCAACACCGTGCAGAATCCTCGGCCGGCGGGCGCCGACCGCCAGCGCGCCGACCAGGCCCAGGCGCGCGACCGCGCGCGCAATGCCAACCGCGACAGTGCGCTGCACGATGCCGGCAACGGCGAGCGCGTGCGCCAGCAGAACCAGCGTGCATCGCTGTCGCAGCGCGAGGCCCCGCAGGCGCACCCGGCCGCCTTCAGCCAGGGCGGCGGCTTGCGCGAGCCGGGCGGCGGTGCCGAGCGCCTGCGTGGCGGTGGCGGCGGCGAACATTTCGGCCATGGTCGGAGGTAAATCATGACGCGCATGACGGGCAATTCCTTCCCTGCGGCCGGATGGCGCGCGCTGGCCGCCGCGGCACTGTGCGCGGGTCTCTGTGCAAGCCTGCCGGCGCTGGCACAGCAGGTCTTTCCCAGCCCCGATGCCGCGGCCGAGGCGCTGGGCGATGCGATCGCGCGCAGCGACGACGACGCACTCGGCCGCGTGCTCGGCAAACAGTACCGTTCGCTGGTGCCGCCCGGCGGCATCGATCAGGACGACCTCTATGAGTTTCTCGGTGCCTGGGCGCGCCACCATGCGGTGAAGACCGACGGCGAGCGCCGTGCGCACGTGGAGGTCGGCCAAAGCGGCTGGACCTTCCCGGCGCCGCTGGTGCGGCACAACGATGGCTGGGCCTTCGACCTGCGCGCCGGCAAGCAGGAAGTGCGCCGCCGCCATCTGGGCCGCAACGAGCTGGTCACGCTGGAGGCGCTGCAGGTGCTGGCCGACGCGCAGCAGCGCTATGCCGCGCAGGCAGGGCAGGGCCGCTATGCCACGAAGCTGGTCAGCACGCCGGGCAAGACCGACGGCCTGTACTGGCCCGCGGCCAGCGAGCAGGACGCCAGCCCGATCGGCCCCGATGCGCTGGCGATGGGCCCGGACACGCCCCCGGCCGATGCCTTCTACGGCTATTACTACCGCCTGCTGCCGCCAGCGCGTGGTAGCGATGCCAAATTCGGCTTTATTGCCTGGCCCGCCCGCTACGGCGTGACCGGTGTGCATACCTTCCTGCTCGGCAGCGATGACGTGTTCTACGAGCGCAACCTGGGTGCGGGCACCGCAGCGCGCGCCAAGGCGATTCGCAGCTTCTCGCCCGAGGGCTGGCAGCGCGTGGCCGACCGCTGAGCGGCCAGTTCTCCTGTCGCCAGCCCTGGCTTGCCGGTTCAGGCAAGCCAGGGCTTTTAGCCTCGGCACAGTGATCGGCCCGCACTGAGAATCCTCTGACCTGAGGCCAGTCACGCGCCGATTCATAGACATGCTCCGCATGGCGCAAGGAGCGGACCGTCAGCGCGGCTTGACACTTAGCTGCGTTAGAACAAGTCATCGGCAATCTCACTGATCTGCCTGCGATCCGCATGCTTTCGTGAGCTTTCTTGCGCCTTTTGCCATTTCTGAGAAATCGCCGGAGGCAGGGAAAAATGTAACGTTAAGTTTACTGTGGCGCATCTCAGACAGCCCGGCCTGGTTCGCGTGACCGCCACGTCGACTATGGTATGCTGCGACGCAACAATAAACGCACCCCGGGGGGGAGATTCCGTCATACGACCAGGAGTCCTCATGACCAAAAGCCTTGCCGCTGACTGGCACGCGCGTATCCGGCGATTGGGCCGCTCGCAGGCCCGCACGGAAGCCCAGGTAAAGTCCTGGCTGGACCGCATGGATTCGCTGAATCCACTGACCCCGGCACGCCCCATTGAGGCGCCCGCCAGGTCCCGCACGCCTCGCGCGCCGCGGGCACCGTTGCATACCCCGTCGCATCCGCTGCCTGGCGTGTGGCAGGCGCACCGCCTGCGCCTGGCGCCCCTGCCTGGCGAACTGGTGCCGCAGCTCTCCTATCACCTCTATATCCCGTCCAAGGCACATCGCGGCCCGTTGCCGGTGGTCGTTCTGCTGCATGGCTGTCGCCAGACGCCGGATGACCTGTCCGCCGGCACCCGCATGAATGCACTGGCCGAGCGCGAGGGCTTCATCGTTGCCTATCCGCAACAGCCGCTGCGGCGCCAGGTGCAGCGCTGCTGGCAATGGTTCGACCTGGCCGCTGCCGAAGGCGGCCGGGAAGCCCAGGCAGTCGCCGCCCTGGTCGACGCCCTGGCAGCGCGCCACGATGTGCGCGAGCGCGAGATCTACCTGGCTGGGATGTCGGCCGGCGCGGCCATGGCCGCGGTGGTGGCGCTGCGCTATCCGGGCAAGGTGGCCGCCGCGGCGATGCATTCCGGCGTGGTCATCGGCGCGGCCGATAATCCGCGCGCAGGCTTGAGGGCGATGCAGGAGGGCTCGTCCGCCGAACCGTCATGGCTGCTTGACGCCGCCGGCGTGACAACCGGGGGTCCGGAGATGCCGGCGCTGGTGATCCACGGCCTGGCCGACGACGCGGTGCACCCGCTCAATGGCCGGCTGCTGGCGCGGCAGTTCCTGGCCTATAACGGGCTGGAAGACCGGCTGGCCGGGGTGCCCGCGCCACCGTTGGACGTCGCGGACGAACGCACGGGGCGCTCGCACCAGTACCGTTTCGGCCGCTGGAGCCGCGACCTGGTGACGCTGGTGGAAGTGGAGGGCCTGGGACACGCCTGGAGCGGCGGCGACGCCGGCTATCACTACCACAGCGATATCGGGCCGGACGCCAGCGCGCTGATGTGGCAGTTCTTCCGCCAGCATCGGCGCTGAGGGGAAATACAAACGAAAAAGGGAGGGCGCCAGGCCCTCCCCGGATGCTGGCAAAGCTGTCGCCAGACTGCCGGTATCAACCCCGCGACCGGTCCTTCACAAACAGCGCCGTCACCATCCCCAGCACGCACAGCGCCACGACATAATGCGCCGGCGCCAGCGGATCCTGCTTGAGCATCAGCGTGACCACCATCGGCGTCAGACCGCCGAAGATCGCATAAGCCACGTTGTACGAGAACGACATCCCCGAGAAGCGCACCTGCGCCGGAAACGCATTGACCAGCACGAACGGCACCGCGCCGATGGTGCCCACCAGGAAGCCCGCCAGCGCGTAGAGCGGCAGCAGCAGATCCGGGCGCGTGAAGATCGTGGTGTAGAAGGTGTACGAGCAGATCGCCAGCAGCAGGCCGCCGAAGAACAGCGTGCGGCGTGCGCCGATGCGGTCGGCCAGCGCGCCGGAAACGATGCAGCCCACCGTCAGGCACAGCGTGGCGACGCTGTTGGCGACCAGCGCGGTGCGCGCGTCATAGCCATACAGCTTCTGCAGGAAGGTGGGCGTCATCAGGATCACCACCACGATGCCGGCCGACAGCATCCACGTCAGCAGCATCGACACCGCCACGCTGCCGCCGTGGTCGCGCATCACGGACTTCAGCGGCATCTCGGCGGCGAGCGCCTTGCGCTGCTGCAGCTCGGCAAACACCGGCGTCTCATGCAGCCAGCGGCGCAGGTACATCGAGGCAATGCCGAACACGCCGCCGATCAGGAAGGGCAGGCGCCAGCCATAATCGGCCAGCTCGGTCGGGGTGAAGAGGGTGTTGATGCCGGTGGCCACCAGCGAGCCCAGCAGGATGCCCGCGGTCAGGCCGGCGGTCAGCGTGCCGCAGGCGTAGCCGACATGGCGCGCCGGCACGTGCTCCGACACGAAAACCCAGGCGCCCGGCACTTCGCCGCCAACAGCCGCGCCTTGCAGGATGCGCAGCACCAGCAGCAGCACCGGCGCGGCCAGGCCGATCGACGGGTAGGTGGGCATCAGCCCCATCAGCAGCGTCGGCACCGACATCAGCAGGATGGAGAGGGTGAACATCTTCTTGCGGCCGAGCAGGTCGCCGAAGTGGGCCATGATGATGCCGCCCAGCGGCCGGGCCAGGTAGCCGGCCGCGAAGATGCCGAAGGTCTGCAGCTGGCGCAGCCAGTCCGGCACCGACGGCGGGAAGAACAATTGCCCGATCACCGTCGCGAAAAAGACGAAGATGATGAAGTCGTAGAACTCGAGCGCGCCGCCGAGTGCGGCAAGGGAAAGCGTCTTGTAATCCTGGCCGGTCAGCGGGCGCGCACTGGCACTGGTATGGCCTGGCGCGCCGACACCTGCGGCGGTACTGCTGGTGGTGGACATGAATGGACTCGCATGGAAGGGATCGCATGCGAAGCGCGCAACACGGAATACGTGGCGGGTGTGGCCGGAGGGTAACAGCGCAGGTGAGGCAGGCACAGTGTGGCGGGTAAGCCGCAGGCTTGCGACGAAACGCTTCGCAAAGCCCGTAAAGATACCAGATCGGCCTGTCAGCCATAGTCTGCGTCCTTGAACAGACAGCTTTGCCTTCTTTGCTTTGTACGAAAGCGTTGCGATAATGTCGGGCAAAAAGTGAAATCCGGGGCACAAACTGTCGTGCAACTCCGGTAAGCGGGGTCAGATCTTCTGGAACGTCATGGCTTTCAAGCAATCCATCCAGGCAGTGGCCGCCACGCCGCGCGGCCGCCTGGCTACCCGTGTCGTCGGCGGCGTGGTGGCCGCGCTCGCGGTGTTCGGGCTGGCTGGCTACTTTGGCGGCCCGCCGCTGCTTAAATATCTGGTCGAAAAGAACGCGACCGAAGCGCTCGGGCGCAAGGTCACGCTGGGCAAGGCCCAGGTGCGGCCATTCGGACTGGCGGCGACGCTGTCCGACCTGACCATCTACGAGCGCGACGGCAAGACGCCCGCGCTGACGCTGGGCCAGGTCGAGGCCAATACGTCGATGGCATCGGTGTGGCACCTGGCGCCGGTGGTCGACAACCTGCATGTCGATCGGCTGGCGGTGCACGTGGTGCGCGGCGCCGACGGCCGCATGAGCTTTGCCGATATCCAGGACAAGTTCGCGGCCCTGCCGCCCAAGCCGGCCGATGCCGAGCCGGCGCGCTTCTCGGTCAACAATATCGCCGTGACCGGCAGCACCTTCCGCTATGACGACAAGCTGCTCGATACCAGCCTGCGCGTCGACAACCTGACGCTGACGCTGCCGTTCCTGTCCAACCTGCCGCATGATGTCGAGATCGTTACGCGCCCGACGCTGAGCGCGCAGGTCAACGGCACGCCGCTGGCGCTCGACGGCGAGGTGCTGCCCTTTGCCGATTCGCGCCAGACGCGGCTGAACGTCAACCTCGACGCGCTCGACGTGTCGCGGCTGATGGCTTTCGCGCCGCCGCTGCGCGATGCCGAGGTCAAGGCTGGCAAGCTCGATACGCGCCTGACGGTGGCATTCCGCCAGCAGAAGGGCACGCAGGAGATGCTGCTGACGGGAACGGCCGCGCTGCGCGATGCGGATATCCGCACGCGCGCCGGCCAGCCGCTGCTCAAGACTGGCCGCCTGGCGGTGGATATTGGCAAGCTTGAACCCCTTGCGCACCGCGCGCAGCTGCGCAGCGTGGAGATCGAAGGGCTGGGCGTTGAAGCCGCGCGGCGCGCGGACGGCACGCTGAACCTGGCGACGGCGTTCCTGCCGCAGGCGGTCAGCAAGTCCACCGATGGCGTCGCGCCCGCGCCCGCGCCGGCATCGGCACCCGCCGCGGCGTCTGGCGCGCAGGCGCCGGCAGTGGCGAAGAAAGATGAGCCGTGGCGCTACGCGGTCGATCGCATCGTGGTGAAGCAGGCGAAGCTTGGGTTTGAAGATGCATTGGCGCCGTCCGGCCCCGGCAAGCTGACGCTCGGCCCGCTCGACGCCGAGGTCAAGGGCTTCGCCGGCACCGAGGGCGACAAGCCGGCCCGCATCGAGGCCACGCTGACCGTGGCCGACGGCCAGACGCTGCACCATACCGGCGACCTGCTGCTGCGCGACGGCACGCTGGCCGGCACGCTGGAAACCGCCGGCCTGCGCCCGCAAGGGTTTGCCGCATGGTGGCCGCGCGAGCTGCGCAGCCAGTTCGGCGAAACCGCGGTCAATGCCGAGCTGCATTACCGCATGGCGTGGGGCACGCCGCAGTTCCAGTTCGTGCTGGAGAAGTCGCGGCTGGAGCTGGCGCCGCTCTACGTCGCCACGCGCGAGCCGGTGACGATGCCGGTTTCCGCGGCGGCACGCGCCGCCAGCGACACGCAGGGGCAAGCCGACCGCGCTGGCCACCGCGCGCGTGAGTCCAGCGACGATCGCAACGGCGCCAACCTGCCGCTGCTGCGCGCGCAAAAACTGGTGCTCGAAGGCATCCAGTTCGACCTCGCCAGGCAGACCTTCGCCACCAGCCAGGTCACGCTGGCGCAGCCGCAGGTCTCCGCCACGCGCGACCATCGCGGCGAACTGATCGAGATGGCGCGGCTGTGGGCCGCCGAATCCACGCAGCAGGCGCGCGCCACGCCGCGCCGCGCTGCACCGGCGCCCACTGCTGCCAGCACCACCGGCACCACCAACGGCACGCAACCCCCAGGCGTCTGGAACGCCAATATCGGCAAGGTTATCGTCGAAGGCGGCAGCGCGCGCCTGGCGGACTACCAGCCGGCCGAAGCCAATCGCGGCCGCCCGGTGATCCACCAGTTCCGCAATATTGCGCTGAGTACCGGCGCCATCGCCTGGCCGCTGACGCCGGCGGCGGTGCCGGTCAAGCTGCATGCCGAGTCCGGCAAGCGCGGCGTGATCGGCATCGATGGCTCGGTGCTGCCGGCCGTCCCGGCCAGCCGCCTGCAGCTCGACCTGCAGCAGGTGGAAATAAGCCCGCTGCAACCATATCTTGCGGATCGCTTCAACGCCGCGCTGCGCAGCGGCACGCTGACGGTCAAGGGCAAGCTCAATGTCGATGCGCCCACCGGCAAGCCGGTCGCCGCACAGTTTGCCGGCAATGTGCAGACCGGCAACGTGCGCACGATCGACCGCGTCAGCGGCGACGACTTCCTGCGCTGGCGTTCGCTGGCGGTGTCGGGCATCGACTTCGCGATGGACGAAAGCAAGGGCCCGATGCGCGTGAGCCTGGGCAACGTCGCGCTCAATGACTTCTACGCGCGCGTGATCCTGAACGCCAACGGGCGCCTCAACCTGCAGGACGTAATGGCCGGCGGCGCGGCCAAGGGCGAGGCGGCGCCGTCCACCAGCCTGACGCAGGCCAACCCCGCCTCGGCGCCGGCAGCGCCGCCGGTACAGGCCGGCGACACCCGCACCGCGCAGCTCGAGCAGAAGCCGGGCGGTCCCAAGCCGCAGGTGCGCATCGGCGGGGTCTCGGTCCGCCAGGGCAACATCAATTTCTCGGACTTCTTCGTCAGGCCCAACTACACCGCCAACCTGACCGGCATGAAGGGTTCGGTGTCCAAGGTGTCGTCGGGCGACCCCACGCCGGCTGATCTCCTGCTGGACGGCCGTATCGATGATGATGCCCCGGTCAATATCAGCGGCAAGATCAACCCGCTCGGCGAGCAACTGTTCCTGGACATCGCCGCCAAGGCCTCCGGCGTGGAGCTCACGCGGCTGACGCCGTACGCCGCCAAGTACGCCGGCTATCCGATCACCAAGGGCAAGCTGACCGTCGACGTGGCCTACAAGATCGACAACGGCAAGCTCGATGCGCGCAACCACCTCTTCCTCGACCAGCTCACCTTCGGCGAGCGCGTCGACAGCCCGGATGCGACCAAGCTGCCGGTGCTGCTGGCGGTGTCGCTGCTGAAGGACCGCAATGGCGTGATCGATGTGAACCTGCCGGTGTCGGGCTCTTTGTCGGATCCGGAATTCAGCATCGGCGGCGTGATCGTGCGCGTGCTCGTCAACCTGCTGACCAAGGCCATCACGTCGCCGTTCTCGCTGATTGGTTCGGCCTTCGGCGGCGCGGGCGGCGGCGAAGAGCTGGGCTATGTCGAATTCGCGCCCGGCACCGCGTCGCTGACGCCCGCGGCAAAGGACAAGATCGGCAAGCTTGGCCAGGCGCTCAACGACCGGCCCGCGCTGCGGCTGGAAATCAGCGGTCGCATCGACCCCGCCACCGACGAGGCCGGCGCGCGCCGCGCCTGGCTGGATGCGCGCGTGACCGAGCAGAAGCGCCGCGACCTGCGCGCCAGCGCCCAGGCTGGCGATGAAGCCGGCGACGGCGAAGCAGGCGAGCAGGGCGCCGAGATCAAGGTATCGAAGCAGGAGTACCCGAAATACCTGGAAGAAGTCTACAAGCGCGCCTCGATGAAGAAGCCGCGCAACTTCATCGGCTTTACCAAGTCCTTGCCGGCCGAGGAAATGGAAAAGCTGCTGATGGCCAATGCCACCGTCACCGAGGCCGACCTCCGGCGCCTGGCCGAACAGCGTGCGCTGGTGGTCAAGCAGGCGCTGGAGCGCGAGGGGAAGGTGCCGGAAAGCCGCCTGTTCCTGACCGCGCCGAAGCTCGGCATCGACGGCATCAAGGACAAGGGGGCGCCCAACCGGGTGGACTTCGCCGTTCGGGGGTAGGCCGTTCCCTGATCAGGCCGCCCGCCGTATGGCGGGCGGCGCCAAACGCGGAGAAGCCGAGCTTCGATGGGTCATGTGTCAGACCCCGAAGAATCGGAGCTTCCGGAGTCCGACGAGTCGGAAGAGGTCGATTCCGAGGAATGGGATCGATCCGACCAAAGGGAGCGTTCAAACTCGCGCGCGGCCATGGCGACCGGTTCAGCAACACTGGTTTCGTGTCGATCCCCAATCTGCGCAAGTTCACCGAGCTGAGCGACGAAGACATGAACGCGCAGCTGATCAGCGACGAACTGCTGAAGTGGTTTGCGCAAAGCTCCAAATAGCCAGTGCCTGGCGGGATGCCCCGGCCAATGAGCGGGGCCGTACCGCACCGGGCATGGCGCGCGAATGACGGCGGCGTTACAAAGTTGCGCCAGCACTAAGGGGGCGAAGCCCCTGCCGGTGCCGTACGGCGCAGGTGCAACAGGCCTGCCCCGGAAAACCGGTATGATTCCGCCCGGACAATCCGTTCCATAGCCCAATCAGGAGTGTGTTTTGCAGCAGGATCAAATGGAAGCCGCCGTCGCCTACAAGACCTGGGTGTGCGTGATCTGCGGCTGGGTTTACGACGAGGAACAAGGCTGGCCCGAAGACGGCATCGCCCCCGGCACGCGCTGGGAAGATATCCCTGAAGACTGGCGCTGCCCGGAATGCGACGTCGGCAAGGCCGAGTTCGCGATGATCGAGCTGTAACGCAACAGGCGCTTTTGCAGCGCCTGGGGAAGTGGGTGAAGCGGGACGAAGCAGCTCCGCCCTAGCCGTAGTGCCGGCGCGGCGCCTGCCTGCACAAGCCGGCACGGCGGCGCTGTTGCGCCGCGCAGCGCCGGTAGCGCATCCGGTACGGATGGCTGCAGCGCCAGATCGCCTGCAGCACGGTCACGAACAGCAATGCCGCCATGACGGCGGCAATCAGGCCGAGCGACATCGCGGCCCTCCTCTCCAGAAATACCCTGCCTGACAGCCCGCGTTGCGCGGGCGTCAGATCAGTATCGGCAATGCCTCCAGCACCAGCACCGCGATCAGCGCGCCGATCAGGGCGCCGATGGTCCGGCAACTGATGCGCAGGTATCTGGCGGTCACCGGGATCGAGCCCATGGCGATCACGCCCACCAGCGCCATCGGAATCAGGAATACAAGATCATGCGCGGTGATGTGCAGCATGGCGGTCTCCTGTCTCTCTCTTTTGTGCATCCAGTATAGGCAGTGTGTGCCCGATACAAGGCCGCGCGCATCGGGATTGTCCCGTATCGCGCACGGCAGCCAGCACGCGAGTACCGGTGCACGCACATCCCGGCCGCTCTCGGCCGCAGGGCGTTGCGCGGCGCACGCACTCCATGCGTTTTTCGCGGTCCGTCGCGCGAGGATCGAACCACGTGTCCTATGCTGATCAGATACGCGGGGCCGGTTCCCAACGATGTCCATGCCCCGCCATTTGAGAGAGACGGAGGTGGTTATGGAACTACATATGCAATCGCACCATTACGTGCGGCGGCAGCCGGACTGGACCGCGGCCGCGGTGTCAGGGCTGGCTGCCGGGGCGTTGCTGCTGGTGCTGGAGCTGTTCTGGTCGTCGATGGTGTCGGGCGTCAACCCGTGGGTCGCCACGCGCATGATCGCGGCGATCGTGATGGGGCGCGAGGTATTGCAGACGTCGCTGTTCAGCGTCGGCACCGTGGCCGCCGCGCTGATCATCCACTTCGTGCTGGGCGCGGTGCTCGGCATGATCCTGGCAGCGATCATCGCGCCATTCACGCTCGACTCCAGCCTTGGCATGGCGATGCTGGCCGGCGCGGTGTTCGGGCTGGTGGTCTACTTCTTCAACTTCTATGTGATGACGCGCGCGTTCCCGTGGTTTATGGAAGTGCGCGGCTGGCATACCTTTATCGGCCACCTGATCTTCGGTGTGGCCGCGGCGGCGTGCTACTGGAAGCTGGAAAGCAAGGACGTGTCGCACTGAACGCACACAGCGACCACACTGCGCGGCCACACACTGCGCCCGCATGGATGCCGCACTGCGCCGGCATGGCGATTTAGCCGCTCGCATTTGCCACTACACGGGCCCGCGCGCGGCGTCCGCGGCGGCGGAACCAGCGTTCCGTCCGCCGCTTTTTCCTGGCGCGCCCTGGTGCGCGTGCCACATTCATCGCTGCAGAAACGCCTGGTGCGATGCCGCATGCGGCCCCTGCCGTGTCGCCTTGCAGTGACCTGACGACATGCACTAGTCTTATCTCTACCTGCGTGACTTGCGCATCCCTCGCCGCACGCGAGGAGGAGGGTGGATATGGCGATTGCCATCGCACTCGTCGTCATCGTCGTCGCTTCGGTGCTCTTCCATTTCATGAGCCCGTGGTGGGCGACCCCGCTGGCGTCCAACTGGAAGCAGATGGACGACACGCTGACCATTACCCTTGTCATCACCGGGCTCTTCTTCGTCGTCATCAACCTGTTTATCGGCTATATCGTCTGGCGCTACCGGCACCAGGCGCCGCACCCCAATGGCGGCACTGGCCACCGCGCTGCTTACCAGCCGGAGAACACCAGGCTGGAACTGTGGCTGATCGCGGGCACCACGCTGGGCGTCGTGCTGCTGCTGGCGCCGGGCCTGTTCGTCTACGCCGACTATGTGCGGCCGCCGCGCGAAGCGATGGTGATGGAAGTGGTGGGGCAGCAGTGGTCCTGGGCGTTCCGCTTTCCCGGCAAGAGCGGCGAGCTGGGGGCCTCCGATCCGCGCTTTGTCACCGGCACCAATCCACTCGGGCTCGACCCCGACGATCCGCGCGGGCTCGACAATATCGTTATCGTCGGGCCGGAGGTGCACCTGCCGCTGAACCGGCCGGTCAAGGTGCTGCTGCGCTCCAAGGACGTGCTGCACGATTTCTACGTGCCGCCGTTTCGCGCGCGCATGAACATGGTGCCGGGCATGGTCACGTCGTTCTGGTTCACGCCGACGCAGCCGGGGCGCTTCGATATCCTGTGCGCGCAGCTTTGCGGCGTGGGGCACTACAACATGCGCGGCACGGTAGTGGTGGAAGAGCCGGCGGCCTATGAGGCCTGGCTGGCGAAGCAACAGACCTTTGCGATGACGCTGGCCCGGGCAGCCGCGCCGCCGGCCGCGATGGCCGCCGCCGCGCCGGACGCCGCCGGCGACGCCGGCACCATCGAGAAGGGCCGGGCGCTCGCGCAGAGCAAGGGCTGCACCGCCTGCCACAGCATCGACGGCAATCCGGGCGTGGGGCCGACGTGGAAGGGGCTGTACGGCAAGACCGAAACCTTTGCGGACGGCAGCAGCGCCCGGGTGGATGATGCCTTCCTGCACAAGGAGATCGCCGACCCGAACGCGCGGCTGGTGAAGGGCTTCGGGCCGGTGATGCCGAAGCTGCCGATGAGCGAGGACGAGATCGCGGCACTGACCGCGTACATCAAGTCCGCCGGCAACGGCGCGGCCACTAGCGGCGCCGTTGCGCCGGTAGCGCCCGCGGATGTCCCTGCCGGCCCCGCGGCCGACACCAGTGCCGCCACCACGGCAGCCGCCGGCACCGCCGCGCCCGCGGCGACCCCCGGCGCCGCGTCCGGTACCTATACGACTTCGACGGCCGTGGCCGTGCCGCCCACCGCGGCGCCCGCACCGGCCAGGAAGTAAGGAGGAGACCCGCATGGCTTACGCCGACGATGCCGCCCATCATGCGCCGCAGAGCTTCTGGACCCGCTACGTCTGGAGCCAGGACCACAAGGTGATCGCCGTGCAGTACACCATCGTGGCGATCGTGGTGGGGCTGGTGGGGGTGGCGCTGTCCAACCTGATGCGGATGCAGCTGGGCTTCCCGGGGCGCTTCGAGTTCATCGACGTCAACCGCTACTACCAGTTCGTCACCATGCACGGCATGATCATGGTGATCTACCTGCTGACCGCGCTGTTCCTGGGCGGCTTCGGCAACTACCTGATTCCGCTGATGGTGGGGGCGCGCGACATGGTGTTCCCCTTCCTGAACATGCTCAGCTTCTGGGTCTACCTGCTGTCGGTGATCGTGCTGCTGGCGAGCTTCTTCGTGCCGGGCGGACCCACCGGCGCGGGCTGGACGCTGTACCCGCCGCAAGCCATCCTGCCAGGCACGCCAGGCCATGACTGGGGCATCATCCTGATGCTGGTGTCGCTGGCGATCTTTATCGTCGCGGCCACCATGGGCGGCCTCAACTACGTCACCACGGTGCTGCAGGCGCGCACCGAAGGGATGACGCTGCTGCGCATGCCGCTGTCGGTATGGGGCATTTTCATGGCCACCATCCTGGCGCTGCTGGCGTTCCCGGCGCTGTTCGTGTCGGCGGTGATGATGCTGCTCGACAAGACCATGGGCACCAGCTTCTTCATGCCGGCGATGGTGTCGATGGGGCAGCAGCTGCAGTACAAGGGCGGCAGCCCGCTGCTGTTCCAGCACCTGTTCTGGTTCTTCGGCCACCCAGAGGTGTATATCGTGGCGCTGCCGGCGTTCGGCATCGTCTCGGACCTGGTCAGCGTGCATTCGCGCAAGAGCATCTTCGGCTATCGCACCATGGTATGGGCGATCCTGGCGATCGGCGTGCTGTCGGTGGTGGTGTGGGCGCACCACATGTTCGTCAGCGGCATGAACCCGTACTTCGGCTTCTTCTTCGCCACCACCACGCTGGTCATCGCCATCCCCACCGCGATCAAGGTCTACAACTGGGTCATCACGCTATGGCGCGGCGATATCCATTTCTCGGTGCCGATGCTGTTTGCCATCGCCTTTATCAGCACCTTCGTGATCGGCGGTCTGACCGGGCTGTTCCTGGGCAACGTCAGCGTGGATATCCCGCTGTCCAACACGTATTTCGTGGTGGCGCACTTCCATATGGTGATGGGGGTGTCGCCGATCCTGGTGGTGTTCGGCGGCATCTACCACTGGTACCCGAAGGTGACCGGCCGCATGCTCGATGACACCATGGGCCACACGCATTTCTGGATCACCTTTATCGGCACCTACGCCATCTTCTTCCCGATGCACTACCTGGGCGTGCTGGGCATGCCGCGCCGCTACTACGCCTGGGAGAACTACGCCTTTATCCCGGAATCGGCGCATGTGATGAACATGTATATCTCGGTGGCGGCCTTCGTGGTCGCCGTGGCGCAATTGCTGTTTGTGTTCAACCTGATCTGGAGCCTGCGCTATGGCCGCAAGGCCGACGGCAACCCGTGGCGCGCCGCCTCGCTGGAATGGCAGACGCCGCAGACGCCGCCCGTGCACGGCAACTGGGGCCCGCACCTGCCGGTGGTGTACCGCTGGGCCTATGCCTACAGCGTGCCGGGCGCGCGCGAGGACTTTATCGCGCAGAACGCGCCGCCCGAGCAGGGTGGATCGGAGCCTGAACCGCACGCCAGCCGCGGAGCCGTCGTATGAATGCCGAAGCCCTCTACAAGGTCAGCCGCGACGACTTTGGCGGCAACCCGTCCGGCGAGAACGCCGCCAACCACCGCCGGCGCGGAGGCGCGCCCGCCAGCATCGGCCTGTGGGTGTTCATGGGCGTGGTGACCTCGCTGTTCGCGCTGTTCCTGACGGCCTATGCGCTGCGCATGGACAGCCCGGACTGGCATCGCATCGCGCTGCCGTGGCAGGTGTGGCTGTCGACCGCGCTGCTGGCCGCGGGCAGCGTGGCGATGGCAGTGAGCGCGCGCGCCGCGCGCCAGGGCAATATGGCCACGGCGCGGCATGCGCTGCGCCTGGGCGGACTGGGCGCGGCAGGCTTCGTTGTGTCGCAGCTATGGGCGTGGCAGGCGCTGGGAACGATGCAGGTGCTGCCGGCAGGCAATCCCGCGGGCAGCTTCTTCTACCTGCTGACGGCGATGCACGGCCTGCATGTGCTGGGCGGCCTGGCGGGCTGGGGCTTCGCGGTAGCGGCGCGGGGCAGCGGCGAGGGCGCGGTGCTGCGCATGACGCTGTGCGCGCGCTACTGGCACTTTCTGCTGGCGGTGTGGGTGGTGCTGCTGGCGGCGCTGGGGTGGCTCACGCCCGAGCTGGTGCGCTATATCTGCGGCACGGCGTAGCGCGGGGCAGCAACAAGGGGGACCGGCATGTCAACGCAACTGTCTTCACCATCGGCCACGCCGGCCGTGGCGCCGCCGCCGCCGCTGGGCGGGCTGCGCGGCATGCTGGCCGACTGGTCGTCGGACCAGCAGGCGTTCAAGGTGTCGTGGGGCAAGGCCATGATGTGGATCTTCCTGCTGTCCGACACCTTTGTCTTCAGCTGCTTCCTGACCGGCTACATGACCGTGCGGATGTCAACCACGGTGCCGTGGCCGAACCCCAGCGAGGTGTTCGCGCTGCATGTGGGCGGCGCCGATATCCCGCTGCTGCTGATCGCCATCATGACCTTCGTGCTGATCACCAGCAGCGGCACCATGGCGATGGCGGTCAACTACGCCTACCGGCGTGCGCGCAGGGAATGCGCAATTCTGATGCTGGTGACCGCGCTGTTCGGCATGCTGTTCGTCGGCATGCAGGCGTTCGAATGGACCAAGCTGATCGTCGACGAGGGCGTGCGCCCGTGGACCAACCCGATGGGCGCGGCGCAGTTCGGCTCGACGTTCTTCATGATCACGGGCTTCCACGGCCTGCACGTGTCGTGCGGCGTGATCTACCTGCTGGTGGTCGCCACGCGCGTGCTGCGCGGACGCTACGAGGCCACCGGCAACTACCAGATCGTCGAGATCGCCGGCCTGTACTGGCACTTCGTTGACCTGGTATGGGTGTTTATCTTTGCGTTGTTCTATCTCTGGTGAGGGCGGCCATGGCTTCAACTCCCGCAACTCCCGCAACTCCTGCAACTCCTGCAACGCCGGAAGGCTCCACGCACGAGCCCGGCCACGATGCCGGCCATGCCGCGGCACACGGCCAGCAGCATCCCATCGGGCTGTACCTGAAGATCTGGCTGCTGCTGTTCGTGCTGTCGACGCTGTCGTACATGGTCGACTACTTCCACGTCACCGGCTACCTGCGCTGGGCGCTGATTCTGATTTTCATGGGGCTCAAGGCGGGGCTGATCGTGGCGGTGTTCATGCATATGGCATGGGAGCGGATGGCGCTGATCTGCGCCATCCTGGTCCCGCCGATGTGCCTGCTGGTGCTGGTCTGGCTGATGGCGGAAGAAGCGAACTATACGTTCCTTACGCGCGGCGCGTTCTTCCGCTGAAGGGGAGGCGCCGCCGGCTCCGGGAGCGGGCCGGCGGCAGGCCGCCTTGCTGTGCCGTGCGCGCGGGCGGCGGCGCTCAGACCCGTGCGCTCACGCCTGCGTAATGAACTTGGTCACCAGGTAGCCATCGAAGGTCTCCTGGCCGCCTTCGCTGCCAATGCCGGAGTCTTTGATGCCACCGAACGGCGTCTCGGCCAGCGCCATGCCGAAGTGGTTGATGTTGACCATGCCCGCCTCCAGCCCGTTGGAGACTTCGGTGGCGGTCTTCAGCGAGTTGGTGAACACATACGACGCCAGGCCATAGGGCAGGCTGTTGGCACGGCGCAGCACCTCGGCGGTGTCCTTGAAGCGCGTCACCGGCGCCACCGGGCCGAACGGCTCGTCGGTCATCAGGCGCGAATCGTCGGGCAGGTCGGTGACCACGGTGGGCGCGAAGAAGTAGCCCTTGTCACCCAGGCGCGCGCCACCGGCCACCACCTTGCCGCCACGCTGGCTGGCATCGTCCAGGAACTGCTCCATCGACAGCACGCGGCGCTCGTGCGCCAGCGGCCCCATCTGCGTGCCGTCCTCCAGGCCGTTGCCCACCTTGATCGAGCCGATCACCTCGGTAAAGCGCGCCAGGAACTTGTCATAGGCCTTCTCCTGGACGTAGAAGCGCGTCGGCGATACGCATACCTGGCCGGCGTTGCGCAGCTTGAAGCGCGCCAGCATCTCGGCGGCGGGCTCGATATCGGCATCGTCGAACACCAGCACCGGGGAATGGCCGCCCAGCTCCATCGTCACGCGCTTCATGTGCGCGCCGGCCAGGGCCGCCAGTTGCTTGCCAACCGGCACCGAGCCGGTGAACGAGATCTTGCGCACAATCGGCGATTCGATCAGGTAGGTCGAGATCTCGCCCGGCACGCCCCACACGATGTTGAGCACGCCCGGCGGCAGGCCGGCGTCATGGAACAGTTGCGCCAGCGCCACCACCGCGCTGGGCGAATCCTCCGGGCCCTTCAGGATCAGCGTGCAGCCGGCGCCCAGCGCCGACACGATCTTGCGGATGGCCTGGTTGAACGGGAAATTCCACGGCGTAAAGGCCGCGCACACGCCGATCGGCTCGCGCACTACGATCTGGCGCACATTGGGCTGGCGCGGCGGGATCACGCGGCCGTAGATGCGGCGGCATTCCTCGGCGTGCCAGTCGGCGTGCTCGGCGCAGATCATCACTTCGCCAACGGCTTCGGCGAGCGGCTTGCCCTGGTCCAGCGTGATATTGCGGCCGATCTCCTTCGCGCGCTCGCGCGTCAGCTCGCCCACGCGGCGCAGGATCTTCGAGCGCTCCAGCGGCGAGGTCTTCTTCCAGCTTTCAAAGGCGCGCTGGGCGGCGGCGAGCGCCCGGTCAAGGTCGGCGCGGGTGGCGTGCGGCAGCTTGCCCAGCACCTCTTGCGTGGCCGGGTTGATGACGTCCTGCTCGCGCCTGTCGCCTCCCTTGATGAATTCACCGTCGATATAGAGCGCGAGATCCTGGTACATGCGTGTTCTCCTGGTGGGCCTGAGGCGTTCGTTGGGCGTTGCGGCGCGGCAGCGGAGGGGCGCGCCCCCCGGCCGCGGCCGGCAGTGAAACCGCAAGCTTACCCCGACTGCGGCGATCATGCAGTGGGCCATGCGCCTGTGCGGGCGCATGAGGGGCCAGGATGTGCGGCAAGGTCCGCGCCGCGGCGGGCGCGTTTGTGTCCGCGTCAGGCGGTGTCGCGCGGCCGCACGGCGGCTTCGGCGCCGGCGCGGGTGGCTTCCACCACCAGGATCACCAGCAGCGTGATCAGCGTCAGGCCGAACACCGCATAGCCGATGCTGTCGCCCTCGATCGCGAACAGGCTCGGCGCGTAGGTGGGGCTGGTGCAGACCATGGTGCCCGCCGACATGCCGGTGTAGTGCATGCCGCAGACCGCCACGCCCATCACCACCGCCGCGGCAAGCTGCTTGCCGCCGGTCTTGACCGTGGTGGCCAGCCACAACGCCACCACCGACACCACCACCGCGATCACCGCGGACAGCGCGATCACGCCCAGGTCCCAGTCGAAGCGCGTATTGGAGCGGATCGCCGCCATGCCGGTGTAGTGCATCGCCACCACGCCGAGGCCGGTCAAAACTCCGCCCTTGATCACGTTGTCGGAGCGGCTGCCGCGCGGGCGCGAGGCGATTGCCAGCCCGGTCCCGGCTAGCACCATCACCACCAGCAGCGACGCCAGCGTCAGGAACAGGCCGAACTCGCGGTGCGTGGGGGTCTGGTAGGCGACCATGCCGATAAAGTGCATCGACCAGACCGCGCCGCCGCCCAGCGCCACGCTGGCGCACAGCAGCCGGTCCACGTCCAGGCGGCCATCGGGCAGCCGCACGCGCCGCGACCAGCGCAGCCCGACATAGGCGCCGCAGACCGAGATAAAAAAGGACAGGCCAACCATGGGCCAGTCATAGGCGAACGGCACCAGGGCGCCGGGAACAGGCTGAAAACCGACAAACATGACCCCACCTCCTTGTTATGACTGCGCGTTGTGATTGCGTCTGGAGGAAAGCGCGCAGGGCGCTACGGGCCGGGTGTCCTGTCCGGCAGGGCGCCTGGGGCGCGCTGTCCCCGCGCCGAGTATGCCGCGCATGGCCGCCGCGGCGGAATAACTCATTCAGGTAAAAAGCGCGCCGCGGCGCCGGCCGCGCGTGCTTGTGGCGTCCCCTGCGCAGGGATAGACTGGCCGGATTTCCCCCGATCTCCCATCCCGACACCGTTGCGGCGCGCCCTGTGCGGGCGCCCGCGGCGCGCCACGCCCATGAAGCCAGACGCCAGACTGACCACCGGCCCGATCGGCCGCACCTTGCTGCTGTTCTCGCTGCCGGTGCTCGGCAGCAATATCCTGCAGTCGCTCAACGCCTCGATCAATTCGGTCTGGGTCGGCCGCTTCCTCGGCGAGGCGGCACTGACGGCGACCTCCAACGCCAACATCATCCTGTTCTTCCTGCTGGGGGTGGTGTTCGGCATCAGCATGGCCAACACCATCATGATCGGCCAGGCGGTCGGCGCGCACGACGTCGAAGAGGCGCGCCGCGTGGTCGGCACCAGCACCACGTTCTTTGTCGCGCTGTCGGTGCTGGCAACGGTGCTCGGCTTTGTCTACACGCCCGATATCCTGGCCGCCATGCACACGCCGGAGGACGCCGCGCCGCTAGCGGTGACCTACCTGCGCATCATCTTCCTGGCGCTGCCGTTCATGTATTTCTACAACTTCGTGATGATGACGCTGCGCGGCGCCGGCGACTCGCGCACGCCGTTCTGGTTCATGCTGCTGTCGGTAGTGCTGGATGTGGTGCTCAACCCGGTACTGATCTTCGGGGTCGGGCCGATTCCGGCGCTGGGCATCGCCGGCTCGGCGCTGGCCACGCTGATCGCGCAACTGGTGAGCCTGGCGGCGATGATGCTGCTGCTGTACCGGCGCCGCCATTTCCTGCTGCTGCATCGCGCCCAACTGGCACTGCTGTGGCCCGATCCGGCGATCCTGCGTGCGCTGGTGGTGAAGGGCCTGCCGATGGGGCTGCAGATGGTGGTGATCTCGTCGTCGGCGATCGTGATGATGGCGCTGGTCAACGCCTATGGCTCCCAGACCACTGCAGCCTACGGCGTGGCCTCGCAGCTCTGGACCTATGTGCAGATGCCCGCGCTGGCCGTCGGTGCCAGCGTGTCGTCGATGGTGGCGCAGAACGTCGGCGCGGGACTGTGGCAGCGCGTGACGCGCATCACGCGCGTGGGGCTGATGTTCAATGTGGCGATGACCGGCGCGCTGGTGGGGCTGATCTACCTGTTCAACCGGCATTCGCTCGGACTCTTCCTCGGCACCGACGGCGTGGCCATTGGTATCGCGCAGCATATCAACGTGGTGGTGCTATGGTCGTTCATCCTGTTCGGCTTCACCATCGTGATCTTCGGCACGGTGCGCGCCACCGGCGCGGTGATGGCGCCGCTGGTGATCCTGTTCCTGTCGATGTGGGTGATTCGCTTGCCGTTTGCGTGGGCGCTGGGCGAGCGCATCGGTGCCGACGCGATCTGGTGGAGTTTTCCGCTGGGGTCGGTGGTGTCGCTGGTGCTGGCGCTCGGGTATTACCGGTTTGGCAACTGGCGGCGCAGCCATATCCTGCCGGCGGGTGAGGCAGGTGGGCAGGCGCCGGATACCAGCATGGGGACGCCTTGTGAGGATGCGGGGGTGGTGGCGGAGGAACCGGAAGCGCGCACGCCCGAGACGGAAGGCGTCCGGTGATGTGTCAGGTTTCGGCGCAGCAGTAGTGTTCGATCGCTGCGGGTTTGCTTCCCTCTCCCGCAAGCGGGAGAGGGAGAACGCAATCAGTGATCGAATGCGCCGAAGCAAAACGGCAGCCGAAAGAACATTTCTCACTGAAAGCCGTTCGAAAGATCCCTGTGTCATCTTGTCATCGCTGGCACTCCCTCCCAGCCCACGCGTGTCTTGTCCCCAAGGCTGTGATGACGCGTCTTTCCGGCCGCGCCTTGCATGGATGCAAGTGCGCGTGCCGTCTTGTTTTCTGCGGCATTGCTGCCGCTAGTTCCGCATCGTCTCTCCCAAGGCATTGCCGTAAAAATACATCACAACAATGATGTATCGGATCGCGCTCGCCCGCAGCATTCCCCTTGTTTTTAAGCCCCATCGGTAAATACCCCTAAACCAGGACAAATGAAAGGCGCCTGAAAGATCGCATCTCTAACGTTCGCATCAACGTCGGGAACCATGCCTCATTGCATGCGACATTGCGCCCGAGCCAGCGCGCAACCCGGCACGGCAGTTCGTGAACTTTGAGGAGAATCATTATGCGCATACGCAGCCAGAAGGACTTTGCCTCCGGCCTGATGTTCGTACTGGTCGGCCTGGGCTTTTCCTGGGTCGCACGTGGCTATTCCATGGGAACGGCCGCAAAGATGGGACCCGGTTATTTCCCCTTCCTGCTCGGACTGGTGCTCGCCGTGCTCGGCGCGGTGGTGCTGCTGTCTTCGCTGTCGTCCCAGGGCGAGGAAGACCATCTCGCGCGCTGGGACCTGAAGACGCTGTTGTGGATCCTGGGCTCGGTGGTGCTGTTCGGACTGCTGCTCAAGCCGCTGGGCATGGTGCTGTCGGTCTTCGTGCTGGTGATGGTGTCATCGATGGCCAGCCATGAGTTCAGCTGGAAGGGTTCGCTGCTCAACGCCGTGGTGCTGGTGCTGATCAGCCTGGGCGCGTTCGTCTACGGCATCAACCTGCAGATGCCGGTATGGCCTGCCTTTATCACCGGTTAAGGAGCGCCGACCATGGAATTGTTTGACCACCTTGCGCTGGGCTTCTCCACCGCGCTTTCGCTGCAGAACCTTGCCTACGCCTTCCTTGGCTGCGTGCTCGGGACGCTGATCGGCGTGCTGCCGGGCCTGGGGCCGCTGGCCACCATCGCCATGCTGCTGCCGATCACCTACACGCTGCCGCCGGTGGCAGCGCTGATCATGCTGGCCGGTATCTACTACGGCGCCCAGTACGGGGGCTCGACCACGGCCATCCTGGTGAACCTGCCGGGCGAGTCGTCGTCGGTGGTGACCACCATCGACGGCTATCAGATGGCAAGACGAGGGCGGGCAGGGGTGGCGCTGGCCACCGCGGGCCTGGGCTCGTTCTTCGCCGGCTGTGTGGCCACGCTGATCCTGGCCGCGTTCGCCACGCCGCTGTCGGAACTCGCGTTCAAGTTCGGTCCGGCCGAATACTTCTCGCTGATGGTGCTGGGCCTGATCGGCGCGGTGGTGCTGGCTTCGGGCTCGCTGCCCAAGGCGATCTCGATGATCGTGCTGGGCTTGCTGCTCGGCCTGATCGGCACCGACGTGAACTCTGGCGCCGCGCGCTTCTCGTTCGACGTGCCGGAGTTGACCGACGGCATCGACTTCGTCGCGCTGGCGATGGGCATGTTCGGCTTTGCCGAGATCATCGCCAACCTGGAGCAGAAGGAAGCGCGCGAGACCTTCACCAACCGCGTGACCAACCTGTTCCCCAGCCGGGAAGACTTCCGGCGCATGATCCCGGCCGTGTTGCGCGGCACCGCGCTGGGCTCGGCACTGGGCATCCTGCCGGGCGGCGGTGCCGCGCTGGCTTCGTTCGCGGCGTACTCGCTGGAGAAGAAGACCTCGAAGTACTCGCACGAGTTCGGCAAGGGCGCGATCGAAGGCGTGGCCGGTCCGGAATCGGCCAACAATGCCGCGGCGCAGACCTCGTTTATCCCGCTGCTGACGCTGGGCATCCCCCCCAATGCGGTGATGGCGCTGATGGTGGGGGCGATGACCATCCACAACATCCAGCCCGGCCCGCAGGTGATGTCGAGCAATCCGGCGCTGTTCTGGGGCCTGATTGCTTCGATGTGGATCGGGAACCTGATGCTGATCATCCTGAACCTGCCGATGATCGGCATCTGGGTGAAGCTGCTGACCGTGCCGTACCGCTTCCTGTACCCGGCGATCCTGGTGTTCTGCGGCATCGGCGTGTACTCGGTCAACAACCAGACCTTCGACGTGTTCATGGCCGCCGGCTTTGGCGTGATCGGCTACCTGTTCCTGAAACTCAAGTGCGAGCCAGCGCCGCTGTTGCTGGGCTTCGTGCTGGGGCCGATGATGGAAGAGAACTTCCGCCGCTCGCTGCTGCTGTCGCGTGGTGACTTCAGCGTGTTCGTGACGCGTCCGCTGTCGGTCGGCCTGCTGATCGCAGCCGCCGCGCTGGTGGCGGTGGTGGCCCTGCCGTCGATCAAGGCCAAGCGCGAAGAGGCGTTCCAGGAAGAATAACGCCGCGCACGCCGCCGGGAGCGCGCCGTCCAACGACTCAGGTAACACATCAGGCAGGGCGGCGCACACACCGCAAGCGGGCATGAAAAAAGGCCGGTCCACCGGACCGGCCCCTGCCTTGCCGCCCGCACGCATGGTGCGGACGGCATTAAACCTGCTGCTCAGCGCGCTTACTGCGTGACCAGTTCCAGGCCGGCCTGCGACTCATCGTTGCCGCGTGCCACCAGCACCTTGATCCGGTTCGGCACGGTCGCGCCGATGCCGTCCACCGGGATCGTGGTGATCAGCCAGTCGGCGTTGTTGTCGATCGTCAATGCGCCGGAGTCGAAGATCACCGTCTTGGTCCCCGCCGTAGTGATGCGCAGGCGATAGGTGCCGCCATCCAGTTCAAGCGAGTCCTGGCCGGAAGCCGGCGAGGCCTGCTTGTAGGCTACCGCGCCGAAGGTCGGCCCGACCGAGTTGATGTCGATCGCCGGCATGGTCAGGTAGATATCGACGTTCTGCGCATTGAACGAGGCATTCAGGCTGCGCACTTGCGCCTTGTGCGACAGCAGGCCCTTGCCGAACGGGTCGTCGATCGTCAGCACTTCCGCGCCGGTAGCGCCGGGCAGTGCCACCGCGGTGTACTTGTGGCCGGTGGCGGCAACGAACGAGGTGCGGCCAAGTTCCGTCTGCGTGCCTGCGACATTGAACGAGATCAGCTGGTTGCCGGTTTCGACATTGAAGTAGGTCGAGACGAATTTGTACGGCTTGTTGACGAAGCTGGTCAGCGTGCCGTTCTGCAGCACGTCGACATTCGGGCCGCCGGTCACCGCATGGATTGCCCGCACGGAAGGCTTGCTCAGCCCTACGCGATCATCGATGCCGTCATCGCCGCCGCCACAAGCCGACAGCACTGCCGTTGCGGCCAGGGCGAGGCCGAGGATAAGACTGGTCTTGGATCGGAACATGGGTCACCTCTCACCGTTGGATTCAGAGACGAGCTGGCCCATGCCCCCGCGCGGGGCGCGCCGGTCGCGTGGCCAGTTTGGTTTCTGCTTTTACAGGCGCCGCCTGTGCGCACGCCTGCCGTGATCAAACGATAGGTATCAAGTCTGTTACCAGACAGGCGCGGGGCTCCGAATTCCATGTCGGACGATTCCGACAGGACGTGATGCGTGTAGGGGCGGAGAGCCGGCGAAGCCAGTCGGCGCATAGCCGCGCGGGCGAGAGGAAGTTTGGCGACGCGGCGCCATCAGTGTGTAACCGGTTGTTGCAACGGGTGTTCTGGCTATGACTTGCTGCGCTGCCGTACGGTTCCGCAGCCTGGTTTCAAACTGCCGTTTCCATTCACGGCAACGACATCATCACCTGGTTGCGGCCATTGCGCTTGGCCTGGTAGAGGCCGGCATCCGCCGCTTCCACCAGCCGGCTGGCGGGCTGATCCGGTTGCGGCACCATCACCGCGCCGCCGATGCTGACGGTCACGCAGTCGCTGGTGGCCGAGCCGCTGTGGGCGATGCGCAGCGCCTCGACCGCGCGCCGCACCTTCTCGGCCAGCAGTCGCACGCCGCCCGGCGAGGTGGACGGCAGCACCATCGAGAACTCTTCTCCGCCAAAGCGCGCGGGCAGGTCGGTCGCGCGCGTGCAGTTGTCGCGGATGACGCTGGCGACGCGGCGCAGCACTTCATCGCCGGCGACATGGCCATAGGTGTCGTTGTACGCCTTGAAGCTGTCGACATCGATCATCAGCAGCGCCACCTGCGTCTGCTCACGCTGCGCGCGGCGCCATTCGGCACCGAGGTATTCGTCGAAGTAGCGGCGGTTGGACAGCGCGGTCAGGCCGTCGGAGTTGGTCAGCCGCTGCAGTTCCAGGTTGGTCTCGAGCAGTTGCTGCTGGCTTTGCCGCAGCGCGCGGTAGGCCTCGTCGCGCTGGAGCAGGTTCAGGTACGAGCGCGAATGGTAGCGGATGCGCGCGATCAGCTCGATGCTGTCGGGCAGCTTGACCAGGTAGTCGTTGGCGCCGGCCGAGAACGCCGCGCTCTTCATCGCCGCTTCTTCCTTGGTCGACAGCACGATGATCGGGATGTCGCGCGTGGCCGGGTTTTCGCGATAGCGCCTGACCAGCGTCAGGCCGTCCACGCCCGGCATCACCAGGTCCTGCAGGATCACCGTGGGCTTGGTGCGCTGCGCCACCGCCACCGCCTCGTCCGGCTGCGAGCAGTAGTGGAAGTCGATGTCGGACTCGGTCGACAGCGCCCGGCGCACCGCTTCGCCGACCATGGCCTGGTCGTCCACCAGCAGCACCATGGCGGGGTAGTTCTGCTTGTCGGCGGACGGCGCGTCCGGTAAGGACGGGATGGCTGGCGCGGAGGGGTCGGGTTGCATGATCAGGTCCTGGGTGTTGCGGTCCCGGTGCCGCCCGGGACATTAGAAATTCGTTCAGGGCAGCGCCATGCGGCCACAGGCCTGCAGCAGGCGTGGCGCGATACGCGCCAGCGGCAGGATCTCGGCGGCGGCGCCCATGGCCGCGGCGGCCTTGGGCATGCCGTACACGGCGCTGGTGGCGCGGTCCTGGGCGATGGTCAGGAAACCGCGCTCGCGCATGGCCTTCAGGCCCAGCGCGCCGTCGCGGCCCATGCCGGTCAGCAGCACGCCGACCACGTCGCCGCGCCAGTGCTCCACCACGCTTTCGAAAAAGACATCGATGGAAGGCCGGTACAGGTAGTCGCATGGTTGCTCGGTATAGACCATGCGCGTGGGGCCGGTCAGGCGCAGGTGGTCATTGGTGCCGGCCAGCAGCACCGTGCCGGCCTGCGGCGTGTCACCGGGGCGGGCGATGCGCACCGGCAGCGCGCACTGGCCGTCGAGCCAGTCGGCCATGCCGGCGGCAAAGGCCTCGTCGACATGCTGCACGATCACCACCGCCGCGCCAAAGTCCGCCGGCAGCGCGCCCAGCAGCGTGACCAGTGCGGCCGGGCCGCCAGCCGACGCGCCGATCGCCACCAGCCGCGGCGCCGCCACCGCGCGCGGCGCCGCCGTCAGCGTGTGCTGCGGCGCCACGCGCCCGGCCAGCAGGCGGCCGATATTGCGCAGCTTGCGCAGCAGCGGGCCGGCGGCAAGCTTGGCATCGGGCTCCGCCAGCGTGGGCGTGTCGACCGCATCGATGGCGCCGTGGCCCATCGCGTCGAACACCTGCGAGGCGTTGCGGCCCAGGTCCATGGTCACCACCACGATCGCGCAGGGCGTGGCGGCCATGATGCGGCGCGTGGCCTCGACCCCGTCCATCACCGGCATCAGCAGGTCCATCAGGATCAGGTCGGGAGTCTGGCTGGCGGCCATCTGCACCGCCTGCGCGCCGTCGCCGGCGACCCAGGCGATCTCGAACGCGGGGTCCAGCGCAAGCGCCCGGCGCAGCGCGGCCACCGCGAGCGGCGAGTCGTTGACGATGCCGATTTTCATGTCCGTGCCTCGCCGATCAGGTCCTGCACTGCGTCGAGCAGCGCGGCGTCGTGGAAACTGCCCTTGGCCAGATAATAATCAGCGCCCGCTTCCAGGCCGCGCTGGCGGTCCTGCTCGCGGTCCTTGTACGACACCACCATCACGGGCAGCCGCCGCAGCGCGGCGTCCTGCCGGATCCGGCGCACCAGCTCGATGCCGTCCATGCGCGGCATGTCGATATCGGTGATGACCAGGTCGAAGGGCTCGGCGCGCAGCACGTTCCAGCCGTCCATGCCGTCGACCGCCACCGCCACGTCGTAGCCGCGCCCGGCCAGCAGCTTGCGCTGCAGCTCGCGCACGGTGAGCGAGTCGTCCACCACTAGCACGCGCCGGGCGCGCACCTGCACGGTGGCCGCGGCGGCCTGGCGCACGCCCGTGATGCGGCCTTCGGACACCAGCTTCTCGACCGAGCGGATCACGTCCTCGACATCGAAGATCAGCACCGGGGTGCCGTCGTCGGTCAGGCTGCCGGCGGCGATGTCCTTGACCTTGCCCACCGCCGCGGGCAGCGGCTGCACTACCAGCAGCCGCTCGCCCAGCATGCGGTCGACGGCGATGCCGTAGACGCGCTCGGCCTCGCCGACGATTACCACCGGCACTTGCTCGCGCTCCAGCGCGGGCGCGGATTCGGGCCGCTGCAGCACCTGCGCGGCGCTGACCAGTCCCACGGCACGCCCTTCATGGCGGAAGTGCTGGTGGCCCTCGGTCTGTTCGATATCGCTGCGCGCGACCGCCGCCGCGCGCAGCACGCGCCCGAGCGGAAAGGCATAGGCCTCGCCCGCAACGTCCACCAGCAACGTGCGCACCACCGACAGCGTCAGCGGCAGCTCGAGCTGGAAGTGCAGGCCGCGCCCCGGCTGCTGCGTCAGCCGCAGGCTGCCGCGCACGCGCCGCACCATTTCCTGCACGGCGTCGAGGCCGACACCGCGGCCCGATACCTCCGACACGGTCTCGCGCATGCTGAAGCCGGGCAGCAGCAGGAAGTCGAGCAGCTCGGCCTGCGACAGCCGCGCCGCGGTCTCTTCGGAGGCCAGGCGCCGGCGCACGATGGCGTGCCGCAGCGCATCCATGTCGACGCCCGCGCCGTCGTCGCAGATCTCGATCACCAGCCGGCCCGCGTTGTGGCGCGCCTGCAGCGTGACGCGGCCCTCCGCCGGCTTGCCTTGCGCGACGCGCACGTCGGGCGGCTCGATGCCGTGGTCGACGGCGTTGCGCAGCAGGTGCGCCAGCGGCGCGTCCAGCGCTTCCAGGATGTCGCGGTCCACCTGCGTGCCGGCGCCTATCAGTTCCAGATGCACGTGCTTGCCGAGCGAGCGGCCCAGGTCGCGCACCATGCGCGCATAGCCGGTCAGGCCGTCCGCCAGCGGGCGCATGCGCGAAGCCAGCGCGCTGTCGTAGAGCCGCCGCGCCAGCCGCGTGGCGCGGTGATCGTACTGGTCGAACTCTTCCAGCCGCGCGCCCAGCTGGGTATGGCCCTCGTCGAGCAGCTCGCGCAATGTCGCCAGCGCCGCGCGCGCGCCACCGGCTGCGCCGGCGTTGCCGTCCAGCACCTGCTGCAGCGCTTCCTGCAGCGTATCGGCGGCATGCAGCGCGCGTGCCTGCTGGCGCCTGGCCTTCTGCAGCGACTTGGCGAAGGGGCGCAGCCAGTGCGACTCGACCATGGCCTCGCCCGACAGCGCCAGCAACTGGTCGAGGGTATCGGCGCTGACGCGCAGCATGCGTTCGTGCGCGTCGGCTGCGGCGGTAGGCGTTGGCGGCTGCGGTGGTGGCGCGGCGGGTGGGCCGGCGATGTCGAGGGCAGGCGGGCTTGGAGCCATTGCGGCGGGCACTGGTTCAGCTTCGACAGGTTCCTCCTCGAACGGCGCCGCCGTGCCGCCGTCCAGCGTGCCCAGCCGCTGCACCACCGCATCGATCTGCGCGCGGCCGGCGCCTTCGGCCCAGTCCGGGTCGCCGCCGGGCGGATGGCCGATGCGCAGCAGCAGGTCGGTGCCCTGCAGCAGCGCGTCGATATGCGCGGCGGTCAGCGGCATGCCGCCTTGCGCGGCGACCAGGCAGTCTTCCATCGCATGCGCGACGCGCACGCCGCCATCGAGCCCGACGATGCGCGCCGCGCCCTTGAGCGAATGCGCGGCACGCATGCAGGCTTCGAGATGCTCGGCCGCGGCGGGGTTGCGCTCCAGCGCCAGCAGGCCCGCGTTGAGCACGTCGGCCTGCGATTCGGCTTCGAGCGCGAACAGTTCGAGCAGCGAGGCGTCGCGCAATTGTTCGGGATTCATGCCAGGCTCCGGGTCAGCGCCTGCCGCACCAGCGCCGCGTCGAGCAGCCCCACGGTGCGGTCCTTGTCGGCGAACAGGGCCTGCGTGTAGCGTGCCGAGGCGCGCGCCAGCGTGGCGGGCAGCGGCTGCATCGCGTGCTGCGGCACGCGCGCAATGCCGGACACTTCGGCCACCGGCAGTGCGATCGCGGCGCGGCCCTGGCCGAGGATCAGGAAGCGGCTGCCATTGCCGTGGGTGTCGGCGGGCGCGGCGCCGCCGTCAAAGAGCCGCGCCAGCGACAGGCAGGCAAGCAGGTTGCCGCGCACGGCGGCCAGTCCCAGCACCGCGGCATCGCGCCGGTGCGGCAGCGAATGGACCGGGGCGGGGGCGGTGACTTCGCCCAGCGCCGCGGTGGGCAGCGCCAGCCATTCATCGCCGATGCGGAAGACCAGGCACGACTGCGCGCTGCCGCGCGCGGCGGACTCGCCGCGATCGTCTTCGGCGAGCGATGCGGCATCGGGCAGCTCTTCCAGCAGTGCATCCAGCCCTTGCGCGTCCAGCAGCGTGGCCGCGGCCTGGGCGTAGGTGGGGCAGTTGCGGCAATGCGCGTGTTCGGCCAGCGCCGGGCACGAGCCGTCGCCGCGGATGCCGATGCGGCGCCAGCAGTCGTCGACGGCGTCGGTGCGCAACAGGATGCCTTGGGGCTCAGCCATGGTGCTTGCGGGTGTGGCGCTGCGCGCGCTGACGCAGGCGCATGGCGCCGTCGTGGTCGCCTTCGGTGTCGAGCAGCGCGGCCAGGTGGTACAGGCTTTCCTGGTGCGCCGGGTCCAGGTACAGCGCCTTGCGGTAGGCGGCGTGCGCCTGCGCGTTGCGGCCGGCGGCGTCATGCAGCACGCCGAGCATGCAAAACGCGTCGGCGTCGGCCTCGGCATCCGCGCCGGCGCCTTCGATCAGCTTCAGGCACGCCGCGGTGGCGGCTTCCAGCTCGCCGCGATCGGCCATGCCGGCGATGCGGGCCAGCGCGGCGGCGCGGTCGTTGCCGGTTGCCGTGGCCGTTGCCGCGGGCGCAGCCGCAGCCGGTGCCGGCCGCACCGGGACCGGCGCGCGCGGCAATCTTGGCGGCGCTGACATCCGCTGCGGCGGCTTGGGGTGCGAAGAGGCGGGAGAGGGCGCCGCTACCGCTGTTGCCGCGGTTGCCGCCATTGCCGCGGCGCGTGCCGGATCGGGTTTGCGGAAGGCGAAGGTCAGCGGCACGCCCACCGATTCCAGCCCCTGAGAGGTCAACAGGCTGGCCTCGGCCGGCCCGACAAACAGCAGGCCGTCCGCCATGGTCAGCCGCGTCAGCGTCTGCACCGCGCGCCGCTGCCCTGCGGCATCGAAGTAGATCAGCAGGTTGCGGCAGAACACGAAGTCATAGGGCGGCTCGCCCGCCAGCAAGCCGGGATCGACCAGGTTGCCCTGCAGCAGCCGCACCTGCGCGCGCACGCGCGGATCCAGCGTATAGCCGGTGGCGGTGGCGGTGAAATAGCGGTCGCGGAAATCCAGCGGCGCGCTGCGGAAGGCGTTGGCCCCGTATTCGCCCTGGCGCGCGCGGGCCAGCGCGCGGGCGCTGATGTCGACCGCGTCGATGCGAAAACGCCCCGGCGGCACGCCGGCATCGAGCATCGCCATCGCGATCGAGTAAGGTTCTTCGCCGGTGGAGCAGGGCAGGCTCAGCACGCGCAGCGTGCGCGCGGGATCGGCAAAGGCGCGCTCGGCGGCAAAGCGGCCCAGCGCCAGCAGTGCTTCGCGATGGCGGAAGAACCAGGTCTCCGGCACCACTACGGCTTCGATCAGCGCCTGCATTTCGTCGGCGGTGCCGTGCAATAGCTTCCAGTACGCCTGGGTGTCGGGCGCCTGCAGCGCCTGGCTGCGCTCGCGCACGGCGCGCTCCACGGCGCCGGCGCCGATGGAGCCGGCGTCCAGGCCGATACGTGCCTTGAGCAGGGCCTCGATGTGCTCGGCAGTGCTCATGATGCAGCCTCCTGCGGCGACCCGGCGAACAGCATCGCGTGGATGTCGTCTGGCAGCAGGGCGTTGACGCGCACCCACTGCACCAGCCCGCGCGCGTCATGGCGCACCGGCCCCAGGTAGCGCGGGCTGGCGCCGGCGATGCCGCCGTCGACAAAGGACTCTTCCGGACAGCGCAGCGTCTGCGTGGCCGATTCCAGCCGCAGGCCCAGCAGCCGGGCGGGATCGCCAGGCTCGCGGCGGTAGTGGACCAGCACCGTGCGCGTGCTGGTGCGCAGCGCCGCCGGCACGCCGGTGGCCAGCGCGGCCAGGTCGAGCACCGGCACCGGCTGGCCGCGCCGCTCCATCATGCCCGCCACCCATGCCGGGGCGCCGGGGACCTGCTTCAGGCGCACCAGCGGCAGCACCTCGGCGATCTCGGCGGTATCGATCGCATAGTGGTCCTGGCCGAGGCGGAACAGCAGGAACAGTTTCATGGCGGCGGCGCGCGGTGCGCTGTGAGGGCCGGCCTAGACCTTGAAGCGCGATACGCCGCTGCGCAGGTCGTTGGCCACCAGCGTCAGTTCGTCGATGGCCTGGCTCGACTGCCGCAGTGAATCCACGGTCTGCTGCGCGGCCTCGGACAACTGCATCAGCGCCTGGTTGATCTGCTCGGCACCGCCGGCCTGGGCCTGCATGCCTTCGCTGACCATCTGCACGCGCGGCGCCAGCGACTGCACCTGCGCGATGATCTGCGAGAGCTGGTCACCCACCTGGGTGACATCCGCCATGCCGCGGCGCACTTCCTCGGAGAACTTGTCCATGCCCATCACGCCGGCCGACACCGCCGACTGGATCTCGCGCACCATCTGCTCGATGTCGTAGGTGGCCACCGCGGTCTGGTCGGCCAGCCGCCGGATCTCGGTAGCCACCACCGAGAAGCCGCGGCCGTACTCGCCGGCCTTCTCCGCCTCGATCGCCGCGTTCAGCGACAGCAGGTTGGTCTGGTCGGCCACCTTGGCGATGGTGGTCACCACCTGGTTGATATTTCCGGCCTTTTCGTTGAGCGTGGTGAGTTTGGCGTTGACCGAGCCGGCTGCGTCCATCACATGCTGCATGGTGCCTTCCATCCGCGACAGGCCAACCTGGCCGGTGCCGGCCAGTCCCGCAGTCTGCTCGGCGGCGCTGGAGACTTCATGGATGGTGCGCACCAGGTCGCGCGCGGTGGCCGAGATCTCGCGCGAGGTAGCGCCGATTTCCGTGGTGGTGGCGGCGGTCTCGGTGGCGGTGGCCTGCTGCTGGCGCGCGGTCGCGGCGATCTCGTTGACCGAGGTGGTGACCTGGATCGCCGTGCGCTGCGCCTGCCCCACCAGCGAAGTCAGCTCGCCGGTCATCTGGTTGAAGCCTTCCTCGACCTCGCCGAATTCATCCTTGCGCTGCAACGCCATCCGCAGCCGCAAGTCGCCGGCGCGGATGCCGGACAGCAGGCTGACGATCGACTGCATCGGCACGGTGATCGCGCGCAGCAGCAGGTAGCCGGCCACCACCGCGACCAATACTGCCGCGATCAGCGCCACTTCGATGCCGATCTTGGCGGCTTCGACGGCCTTCTCCATGGCACGCGTTGAGCGCGTACTGATGACGGTGTTGTCCTCCACCACCTGTTGCGCGGCATTGCGCGCGGCGAGCCAGCGCTTGTGGATGTCGCCGCGCAACGCCGCCGCGGCCGTGGCCGTGGTCATGCATCGGGGCGGCCCAGGGCCTGGACGGCCTGTTCGTATTGCACGCGCGCATCGCGATATGCCTTGAAGCCGGCACGGTCCTCCTCGCGCAGGATCGTGGTCTCGTATTGCTGTTCCAGCTTGTCCAGCCGGCTCGCGGCGTCCTGGCTCTGCTGCTGGAAATCCCGCCGTTCCGCATCGGAATCGGCGGTGGCGGTCTCCCAGGCCAGCACGTAGCGCTCGCCCCAGATGCTGCGGATGCCGCTGCTGTAGGTCAGCCCGGGCAACGCGTCCGTCATCAACACCTCGGTGCCGCGTTCAATCGCACTCAGGCGGGTATAGGCGACAACGCCCATCACGGCCATGACCAGCAGGATCAGCGTGAAGCTTGCCAGGATGCGCGTGCGGATGGTCCAGTTGTTCACGGTGAAGTCCCCCGGTGGTGTTCTTGTTCAGGAGCGGCCGTTGTTTGCCCGCATCGCCGCATCGCCGCATCGCCCGCATGGGCTGCCGCCGGGAAGGCAAAACCCGGGGGCGGCTTGATGCGCGGTAGGGTACTGCAAGCCGGGAGCCGATTCAACGACGGCGCCGTTCGGGGACGCCCGGCGTTGTGCCGCCGCATTGCCGTTCGCGTATCAATCGGAACTGCTTGATTTTTTCCAAGTTTTCGTCACACTTGCTAAATTGCGAACGGGTACCAATGTCGACAATTACAGATGGGGCAGGGATGGTGGCCAAGTCGGGGGCGAAGGCGACTGGCGCCTCGCCAGGCTCGGATCTCGATCCGCTGACCGGCGTTGACAATCGCCTGGGATTTTTGAAGCGACTGGAGGCGCGCCTGCACAGCGAGGCGGTGCCGCGCTGCGCATTGCTGCTCATCGGCATCGACGACTTCCGCGCGTTCAACGACATGCACGGCCATGCCGAGGGTGACGCCATCCTGCAGCGGGTGGCCCGGCGCCTGCGCGACGCCTCGCCCCGCGACGCCGTCATCGGCCGCATTGGCAGCGACGAGTTCGGCGTGCTGCTCCCTTCCATTTCCGATCCGACGCTGGTGCGCCATGTCGGCGCCGCGATCCTGTCGATGCTGTCGTCCCCGCATGAGCATGCCGGACGGTGCCACCATGTGCTGGCCAGCATCGGCGCCTGCGTGGCCCCCGCCGCTGGCAACCTGCCGTCGGACATACTTGCCGCGGCCAGCCTGGCGCTGGCGCGCGCCAAGCACGATGGCGGCCGCACCATCCGCTTCTTCAAGCCGCAGATGCGCTCGGACGTGAGCACGCGCCTGTCGTTGGTGCAGGCCTTGCACGAAGCCTATGCGCAGCGGCAATTCGAGTTGCTGTACCAGCCCCAGGTAGACCTGCGCGACGGCCGCATCCGCGGCGCCGAGGCCCTGATGCGCTGGCGCCATCCGACGCGCGGGCTGCTGACGCCTGCCGCTTTTATCGATGCGCTGGCCGCCAGCAGCATCGCCAGCGATGTCGGCATGTGGCTGCTGCAGACTGCGTGCGCGCAGGCGCGCGCGTGGTCGCTGGCGTTTCCCCAGGCGCCGCGCGTGGCCATCAACCTGTTTGCCGCGCAGCTCTCCGAGAGCCGGTTGCTGACCGAGGTGCGCCACGTGCTGCGCGCACTCGAGCTGGCGCCGGATTGCCTTGAGATCGAGATCACCGAGACCATCGCGCTGCAGCAGGGCGACGAGGTCGCTGACCAGCTGCAGGCGCTGCGCCGGGACGGCGTGACGCTGACCTGCGACGACTTCGGTACGGGCTACGCCTCGCTGAGCTTCCTGAAGTCGTTCCCGGTGGACCGGCTCAAGATCGACCAGTCCTTTATCCGCAACGTGACCGAAGACCCGGTCGATGCCGCCATCGTGCGCTCGGTGATCAGCGTGGGCGCGAGCCTGCACATCGGCGTGGTGGCCGAGGGCGTGGAAACGCCGGGGCAGCGCGAGTTCCTGCTGGCCAACGACTGCCATGAGGCGCAAGGCTACCTGTACGGCCGCCCGATGCCGGCCGAGCAACTGACCGAGCGGCTGCTCGCGCAGTCGCGCGGCTGACCGGCATCACGGCCTCCCCGGCCTGCCAGGCATCCACGCCAGGCCTCGGGAAAACCCTTGCTTGGCGGCTGGCGCGAACAGAGTTGTTTCCACCTTTGACGGCCGCTGCGACCGGCCACACCAGCCTCTGACCGGCCGGCGGCCCGCAGCCTGCCCGCAGCCGGCACGCGCTGCACACGGGACCGCCGCAGGGCGAAATACAACCTTACAAAGTCCGCGGGGCGGCTTGCGCCGTCGTGCCCGCTGCCATGTATGGTGACAATAGGGTGACGGCCGCCGCTGGCGGGCGCGCCCTGAAGCGTTCTGTCCCGATCCCTGACATCCATGTTCGACTCGTTCCGCGCATTTCTTCGTGCCCAGGCTGACCCCCGCAACGCCACGCGCACCCGGCTGGCCCTGACCGCACTGGCCGCGGCAGCCGGCCTGGCGGTGGCGGCTGCTGCACTGGCCCAGGTGCCAGGCCCCGTGCCTGGCCAGGCTTATCTCGATGCGCCGGTGGCCGACCCCGGGGTACAGCAGCTCGACCCGTCGTCGCGCATCGCCACGCTGACCGCGGTCGACGGCAACCTGAGCTTCGCGCCCGCGGGCTCGGACGACTGGGCCGCCGCCGCGCTGAACCGGCCCTTCACCACCGGCGACCGGCTGTGGCTGGACGCCGGCGGCCGCGCCGAACTGCACGCGGGCACGGTCGCGATCCGGATGGGCGGCGCCACCGCGGCCAGCATCCTGAACCTGGACGACAGCACCACGCAGGTCAAGCTGACGCAGGGCACGCTGCAGCTGCGCGTGCGCGCGCTGCCGCAGGACCAGACCGTGGAAGTGGACACCCCCAACCTGGCCTTCGTGCCGCGCGAGCCGGGCGACTACCGGCTCGACGTGGCCCCCGACGGCAGCACCACCACCGTGACCATGCGCCATGGCAGCGCGGTGGTCTATGGCGACAGCCGCTCGATCGAGCTGCAGCGCGGCGACCGCATGCGCTTTGCCGGCACCGACCTGGCCGATGCGGGCGGCGGCGGTGCGCCCGAAGACGCGTTCGACCGCTGGACCGCCGCGCGCGATGCGCGCGAAGACGCCTCGCTGTCGGCACGCTACGTGCCGCGCGAAATGCCGGGCTATGCCGCGCTGGACGGCTATGGCGACTGGCAGGAAGACCCCGCTTACGGCGCGGTCTGGTTCCCGCGCGTGGTCAGCGCCGGCTGGGCACCGTACAGCGTCGGGCACTGGGCCTGGATCGCCCCATGGGGCTGGACCTGGATCGACGATGCGCCGTGGGGCTTCGCGCCTTCGCATTACGGCCGCTGGGCCTATGTGGGCAGGCGCTGGGGCTGGGTGCCGGGACCGCGCGTGCGGCCCTGCTACGCGCCCGCCGTGGTGGCCTTTGTCGGCGGCGGTGGACCGAACTGGAGCGTGCGTGTTGGCAGCGGGCCAGGCGTGGCCTGGTATCCGCTGGGACCGCACGACGCGTATCGCCCGGCGTATCGGGCCAGCCCGACCTACGTCGCCCGGATCAACCGCGTCACCGTCAACAACATCGTGATCGGCGACCGCCGCCCTGGTCCGTACGTCAATCGCAGTGTGCCGGGCGCGATCACCGGCATGCCGGCGCGCAATTTCGTCGAGGGGCGGCCGGTGCGCGGCATGCACCGCGAGGAATGGCGCAACCTGCCGGCCGGCGAGGCGCGCGGTGCGCCGGCGGTGGCGCCGGTCAAGAGCAGCCTGCTGGGTGCGGCGCCGGCACGGCCACTGCCGCCGCAGATCCGGCATGGCTTCGAGCGCCAGGCCATCGCCGCCCGGCCGCCGGGACGGCCCGCCACCGAAGACCTGGCGCGGCGCTTCGCGCGTGAAGGCGGGGTGGTGCCGGGCGCGGGGCCGGTCTGGCGCGGAGAGCGCGTCGATCGTGGCGATCGTGGCGATCGTGGGGATCGTCAGCGGCAAGGGCGTGCCGACGCGCGGCCAAGGACCGATGTGCGTCAGGATGTGCGCCCCGACGTCCGGATCAGCCAGGCCGCCATTGCCGCACGCGAGCCCGGCAATGCCAGCGCGCCGGGCGAGCCGCCGCGCGGCAATGGCCGCGGCTTCAGCAACCGCCCGGACGATGCGCGCGGCTTCGCCGGCCAGCCGGGCGGGCCCGCCGACGCGCAACGGCAGGCCATGCAGCGCGAACAGCAGCAGGCACTGCAGCGCCAGCAGATGGAACAGCAGCGCGCGCTGCGCGAGCAGCAGCGGCAGCTGCCGGAGATGCAGCGGCAACAGCAGGAAGCCTTGCAGCGGCAGCAGCGCCAGCAACAGGAAGCGATGGACCGGCGCCAGCAGGAACAGCAACGCCAGTGGGAGGGCCAGGCGCGCGAACAGCAGCAGGCGCGCGAACTGCAGCGTCAGCAGCAGGAAGCGATGGACCGGCGCCAGCAGGAACAGCAACGCGCGCAGCAACTGCAGCAGCGGCAGTGGGCGGACGGGCAGGAGCGTCCCGATCCGGCGCGGCAGTCGCAAGAGATGCAGCGCCAGCGGTTCGAGCAGCAGCGCCAGATGCAGGAGGCTGAGCAACAGCGCCAGCAACAGCGGCAGATGCAGGGGGCAGAGCAACAGCGCCAGCAACAGCTGTCCGAGCAGGCGCGGCAAAGCCAGGAGATGCAGCGCCAGCGGTTCGAGCAGCAGCGCCAGGCGCAGGAGGCTGAGCAGGAGCGCCAGCAGCGTCAAATGCAGCAGGGAGAGCAACAGCGCCAGCAACAGCTGCAAATGCAGGAAGCGCGGCAGCGCCAGGCGCAGCAGGCTGAGGCCATGCAGCGGCAGCAGATGGAGCAGCAGCGGCAGTCCGAGGCGCAGCAGCGGCAGGCCGCCGAGCAGCGCCAGCAGATCGAGCGCCAGCGCCAGATGTCCGAGCAGGCGCGGCAAAGCCAGGAGATACAGCGCCAGCGCTTCGAGCAGCAGCGGCAGATGCAGGAAGCCCAGCAGCGCCAGGCCCAGCAGGCCCAGGCACAGGCACAAGCCCAGGCCGCGCAGCGCCAGCAGATGGAGCAGCAGCGCCAGCAGATGGAGCAGCAGCGCCAGCAGATGGAGCAACAGCGGCAGATGCAGGAGCAGCAGCGCCAGCAGGCCATGCAGCGCCAGCAGGCCGAACAGCAGCGCCAGATGCATGAGCAGCAGCAGCGCGCCGCGCAGGCACAGCAGCAGCGCGCAATGCAGGAGCAGCAGCGCCACCAGCATGAGCAGCAGCGGCAGATGCAGGAACGCCAGGAACGCCAGCGGCAGCAGGCGGAACAGCAGCGCCAGCAGATGGAGCAGCAGCGGCAACAACAGCAACAACAACAGCAACAACGCGCGCAGCACTAGCGCGGGCAGATGGAGGCGCGCAATAGGCGGGACGGCGATCTCCGCCAGTAGCGTAGCGCGCTCGGGCTGCACAACAACAAAAATCAACCCCGGCAAGCCTTGCGGCATGCCGGGGTTTGTTTTTGCCGGTGCCGCGCGAGGGCGGCAACCCGGCCGTGCTTATGGCGCCAGCTTGTTTCGCCAGCTTGTTTCGCCAGCTTATTTCGCCAGTTCAGACAGCCGCACCTGCGCGATCTTGCCGTTCTGCACCCAGCCCACCACGGTATCGGCCATCGACCCGCCCTTGGCATCGATGCCGTCGACTTCATTCGGGTTGACCTCCTTTGCCAGCCCCTTGACCGCATCCGGCATCTTCGCGCGGATCGCGGCGGCATCGCTGGTGGTGCCGGCCAGCTTCATCGCGCCGGCCAGCGCATACACCATGGTGTAGTTCAACGACATCTCCGTGGTGGCATCGCGCCCGTCATGCAGCTTCTTGTACTTCGCGTTGAAGTTCTGCGCCGCGGGGCGGCTGTCGTTGACCAGCGGCAGCACGCCGATCGAGCCTTCCAGCATCGACAGCCCGTTGGTGACGCGGGCCATCTCGTCCATCTTGGCCTGGTCCATCACGATAAAGCCGCCCTTGAAGCCCAGCTCGCGCGCCTGCTTGACCACCAGCGCGGTCGGCTCGGACGGGCCGCCCACGAACATCACGTCCGGCTTCTCGCTGATCGCGCGCGACACGCCGCTGTAGAAGTCGGTCGCCTTGGTGTACGACATCGGGTTGTTGGCCACCACCTTGCCGCCCGCGGATTCCCATGCCGGCACGAAGGCCTGCACCCACGCCTTGGCGTAGTCATGGTCGGCCGGGGCGAGCGCCACGTTCTTGCCGTAGCGCTTCATCTGCGCCTTGATAAAGGGCTCGATATAGCCGGTATAGGCCGGCGGGATGCGGATGGTCAGCTTGTTGCCGGCGTCGGTGATGCGCGGCACGCTGGAGTAGGCCATCACCAGGAATTTCTCCTGCTCATTGAAGGCCTGCAGCGCGAAGATGCCGCCCGAATGCGGCACGAAGATCGCCGTGGTCTTGTGCTGCTGCACCAGGCGGCGGCCATTGATGGCGGCTTCGGCGGGAGAGTATTTGTCGTCCAGCGCCACCACCTCCAGCTTGACCTTCTTGCCCTTGACTTCCAGTCCGGCGGCGTTGATCTCGTTCACGGCCATCTGCACCCCCGACAGCACGTTCTTGCCATACAGCGCGGCGCCGCCCGACAGCGGGCCGGTGTAGCCGATCTTGACCACTTCCTGCGCGAGCGCGACGCCCGAGGCCAGCATGGCGGCCACGGCGGTGGCGGCCAGCGGGAAGATACGGCGCATGAGGTTGTGTTGCATTGTCTTGTCTCCTGAAAGTACTGCGCTTGTTATGTCTGCTATGTCTGATCCACCGCTTGTTTGCTCACCTCTCCCGCAAGCGGGAGAGGGAGCACACGGTCAGTAATTCCGGCGCTACCCCCCGATATACGCCTTCCGTATCCCCTCATCCCTCAACAACGTATCCCGATCCCCCTCCATCACGATCCGCCCGCTCTCGATCACATACGCCCGATGCGCGATCCCCAGCGCCGCATACGCGTTCTGCTCCGCCAGCAGCACCGTGGTGCCGGCACGGTTGATGCGCTGGATGATCTCGAACATCTGCTTCACCACCAGCGGCGCCAGCCCCAGCGACGGCTCGTCGAGCAGCAGCGCGCGCGGCCGGCTCATCAGCGCGCGTCCCAGCGCCACCATCTGCTGTTGCCCGCCTGACAGCGAGCCGGCCGGATCGTCCTTCTTCTGGCGCAGGATCGGGAACAGCTCGTAGACCTCCTCCAGCGTCTTGCGGATGCCGGCGCCGTCGCGTCGATGCACATACGCACCCAGCACCAGGTTCTTCTCCACGCTCATCGCCGGGAACAGCTTGCGGCCCTCGGGGCAATGCACCAGCCCGGTCTGCACGATCTGCGACGGCTTCATGCCCGACAGCTCGCGCCCGTCAAAGCGCATGCTGCCGCCGCTGATACGGTGGATCGCGCTCATTGCCAGGAAGATCGAGCTCTTGCCGGCGCCGTTGGCGCCCAGCAGCACCACCAGCTCGCCGGCGCCGGCGTGCAGCGTGATGTTGTCCAGGGCGCGGAAGCTGCCGTACGACAGCGAGACGCGTTCAAGCTGCAACATGGTCGGCTCCCAGGTAGGCCTCGATGACATGCGGATCCTGCTGGATCTGCGCGGGGGTGCCTTCGGCGATCTTCTCGCCGTAGTTCAGCACCATGATCTTGTCGGCCAGGCGCATGATCATGTCCATCTTGTGTTCGATCAGGCAGACGGTCTTGCCATGGCGCACCATCTTGCGGATCAGCTCCGCCAGGCCCACGGTCTCTTCGGGGTTGACGCCGCCGGCGGGTTCGTCGAGCAGCAGCAGTTCCGGGTCGGTGGCGAGCGCCAGCGCAAACGCGACGCGCTTGCGCGCCTCCTGCGTGATATCCGCGGCGACCTCGTGCGCCAGGTGCGACAGGCCGACGAAGTCGAGCGCCGCTTCGGCCTTGTCGCGGCACAGGCGCTCCTCTTCGCGCAGCCGGCGCGTGTTGAACAGCACGTCGCGCAGGCCGGAGAGCGTGCGCAGCCGATGGCCGACGATCAGGTTGTCGAGCACCGTGGCGCGGTCGAACAGCGCGGTGGCCTGGAAGGTGCGGGCCACGCCCAGGCGCGCGATCTGGTCGGCGCGCAGGCCGGCAATGTCCTGGCCCTTGAACAGGATCTGGCCGGCGCTGGGCGCATGCGTGCCCGCCACCAGGTTGAAGAAGGTGGTCTTGCCCGCGCCGTTGGGGCCGATGATGGCGTTGATATGCCCGGGCTCGAAGGTCACCGAGACATCGTGCACCGCGGTCAGTCCGCCGAATGTCTTGGTCAGGTTGCGGATCTCAAGCATGGTCGGCTCCGGCGCGGGTGGTCGGGACAGAAGGTGCGTTGCTGGCAGCGGCAGGCGGCGCCAGCTTGCCGCGGCGCGCGGCGGCGGCCTTGCGTGCCTGCTTCTTCAGGTAGGAACCCACGATGCCATCCGGCACGAAGATGATCAGCAGGACCAGCACCGGGCCGAACACCAGCATGCGGTAGTCCTGCATGAACTGCAGCGACTGCGTGATCCACGGCACCAGCACCGCGCCCAGCAGCGGGCCGAAGATGGTGCCGATGCCGCCCACCAGCATCGACATCACCATGTCGAAGGTCAGGTCGGTGCGGGCGATGTCCGGGCCCAGGAAGCGCACCTGCCCGGCATACAGCGCGCCGGCAAAGCCCGCGTACCCCACCGACAGCACGAACGACAGCACCTTGGTACGCATCAGGTTGATGCCCAGCGCCTCGGCCAGCGCATCGCTGTTGCGCACGGCCATGAAGCTGCGTCCCAGCAGCGAGGTGACGATGCGGTGCATCAGGAAGGTGCCCACCGCCAGGAAGAACAGCACCAGGTAGTACTGCGCCTGCACGCTGTCGAACGCGAGCGGTCCGATCGCCGCGGGCACCGGAATGCCGATCAGCCCCACCGTGCCATGCGTCAGGCTTTCCCACTTCTCGATCAGCAGGTAGATGATGTAGCCGATGCACATGGTGAAGATCGAGAAGTAATGGCCCTTGAGCCGCAGCGACACCACGCCCACCACATAGCCCAGCGCCATGCAGATCACGCCGGCCAGCGCGAAGGCCAGCCAGAACGGCACCTGGTGATCGACGGTCAGGATCCCCAGCGTATAGGCGCCGATCGCCATGAAGCCGCCGTGCGCCAGGTTGAGCTGGCCGGTATAGCCGGTGATCAGGTTCAGCCCCAGCGTGGCGATGGCATAGATAAATGCCAGCGTCATCACCGTCAGGTAGTAGCTGTTGGGCGTGATCAGCGGGAAGGCGATGGCCAGTGCCAGCAGCAGCATCCAGCCGGTTTTTCCTTGCAGTGCTTTCATATCGTGGTTCTCCTCAGGCGGCCTTGCCGGCAAACAGGCCCTGCGGCCGGATCGACAGGATCACCACCAGCAGCACGAAGGCGATGATGTCCTTGTAGTCGGTGGATACGTAGAAGCCGCCGAAGCTCTCGGCCATGCCGATGATCAGCCCGCCGACGATGGCGCCGGGGATGCTGCCCATGCCGCCGAGGATGATGATGACGAAGGCCTTGGTGATCACCAGGTTGCCCATGCTGGGGTAGACCAGGTTGATCGGCGCATACAGCGTGGCGGCGATCGCGGCGAGCGCGCCGGAGATGGCGAACACCAGCAGTTTCACGCGCGCGGCATCGATGCCGACCAGCGCCGCGCCCTCGCGGTTCTGCGCCATCGCCATGATGGTGGCGCCGGTCATGGTGCGCGTGAGGAACAGGTGCAGCAGAACCATCAGCGTAAAGGCGGCGCCGATGATCAAGAGGCGCTGCAGCGGTGCCGTCAGGCCGAAGATATCGACGATCTGTCCGTACGGCGTCGGCATGCGGTGGAAGTCGGCGCCCCACAGCGCCTGTGCGCCGGCTTCGAGGAACAGCAGGATGCCGATCGCCGCGATCATGTCGTGCAGTTCGGGCGAATTGCGCAGCGGGTGGAACACCAGCCGGTCGGCCAGCATGGACAGCACCGCGACCACCAGCGCCGCGCCCAGCATCGCCAGCCAGTAGTTCACGCCGAGCGACGTCATCAGGTAGTACGAGACGTAGGCGCCGGCCATGTAGAACGCGCCGTGCGCGAAGTTGGGCACGTGCAGGATGCCGTAGACCAGCGTCAGGCCCAGCGCCACCAGGCTGTACACGCCGCCCAGCGTCAGGCCATTCAAGATCTGTTGAAGGAACAATGCCACAGGGGTACCTCGTGCGGTTCGGGAAAACCATGCACGCGCCGGCGCGCAGGCCGTGCGTGCTCCGTCGCGGCGGCGCCAGGCGCGGCCGCGGTCAGGAATCGGGGGGGGGGCGAGGATCAGGCGGGCGGCAGCGCCGGTGCGCGCGCGCCGTTGCATGGGCGCGGTACCGTGGCCGGAAGCGCGCCGTGGAAATCACGGTGCGGGGGTGCGGATGCGTATTGCAGATGCTGCATGGCTGTGTCTCCTTTGCGATGCGGCGCAATGGCCGCCCGGCAAGCCGGGCCGCCGCCCGCCTTCCGACGTCGATGCGTGGAGGGCGGTGCTGCGAACCGGTGACGAGGTGTCGGGAGTATTCCCGCACGGTCGTTCGTTTTCACCGACTGTTGCATAGGCTTTGCGGCATCGTCAAGGAAAGCGGCCGAGTATTCCGCACAGCGAAATAGCGCGCAGCAAGCCTCCGGGTAAGTCCCGAGCGGGCTTACCCGGCGCCATCGACGGCGCATATGACCCCTATGTTTTCGCTACATAGCGGTGCGTGGGGCGGGTGGGAAGCTGCTATCTAATGTTTCTCTTGCTGACGCCCTGCCAATGAAGCGCACCACCACTATCCCGATGCCGCCGCCCGACGCCGCGCACACGCTGGCGCCGGCCGACGCGCAGCCGGGTCCCGGCTGTACCGACGACCGCAACTTCGTCACGGCGCTGGCGCGTGGCATGGAGCTGCTGCGCGCCTTCGGGCCGCAGGACGATTACCTGGGCAATGCCGAGCTGTCGCGGCGCACCGGCATCCCGCGCCCGACGGTATCGCGCCTCACCTACACGCTGGCGACGCTCGGCTACCTCACGTATATCGAAGACACGGAGAAATACCGGCTCGGGCAGGGCGCGATGGTGCTGGGCCACCGCTATGTGGCCGGCGCCGGCATCCGCGAAATCGCGCAGCCGCTGATGCAGTCGCTGGCGTTCGCCACCGATTGCACGGTGGCGCTGGCGATGCCCGACCGGCACGCCATGGTCTACCTGGAAAGCTGCCAGCCGCGCGGCGCGCTGGTGATCCGGCTGGCGCCGGGCGCGCGCCTGCCGATGGCGACCTCGGCGATCGGCCGCGCCTGGCTGGCGGGGCTCGATGCCGATCACCGCGACGCCGCGCTGGCCGAGCTGGCGCGCCACTACGGCGCACGCTGGCCCGGTGTGCGCGCCGGCATCGAGCGCGCGCTCTGCGACCACAAGCGGCGCGGCTTCTGCGTGGCGCACGCCGAATGGGACCGCACCGTCAGCGGCGCGGCAGCACCATTGCGGCTGGCGGGCAGCAGCGAGGTGCTCGCGCTGAATATCGGCGGCGCCGCGGCGCGGCTGTCGCCGGAAATCCTGGAAGGCAACCTGGGCCCGCGCGTGCGCGAACTGGCCGAGACGCTGCAGACGCGGCTGTGGCAGGCGGGCGGCGCGCGCGGCTCGGCCCGCTTCGCGTCGGCACCGGGCCACGACGCGCATCCGGCCAACGACTGACGCGCAATCGACATCAACGAGGAGACAACCCATGGAAGTACGCAACAAGACCGTCGTGGTGACCGGTGCGGCCACCGGCATCGGGCGCGCGCTGGCGCTGGCCTTTGCCCAGGCGGGCGCACGCGGCGTGGCCGTGGCCGACCTGAACGCGGACGGCGCCGCGAAGGTCGCCGCCGAGGTGGAGGCCGCGGCGCCGGCGTGCCAGGTATTCTCGCAGCCGCTCGACGTGGCCGATGCCGCCGCGGTGCAGGCCTTGGTCGACGAGGCCACGCGCCGCTTCGGCCAGGTCGACATCTTCTGCTCCAACGCCGGCATCATCCTGCGCAAGGGACTGGAAGCGAGCGCCGACGAGTGGCAGCGCATCTGGGAAATCAACGTGATGGCGCATATCCACGCGGCGCGTGCGGTGTTGCCGCAGATGCTGGAGCGCGGCGACGGCTACTTCGTCAACACGGTGTCGGCGGCCGGGCTGCTGTCGCAGATCGGCTCGGCGCCGTATGCGGTGACCAAGCATGCGGCGATCGGCTTTGCCGAATGGCTGTCGATCACCTACGGCGACCGTGGCATCAGGGTGAGCTGCATCTGTCCGCAAGGCGTGCAGACCAATATGCTGTTCGGCGAGAAGGGCGAGCGCAAGGGCTTCCTGCAAGAGGGCTCGGTCACGGCCGAGCACGTGGCCGCGGTCACGCTGGAGGGCGTGGCCGATGAACGCTTCCTGATCTTGCCGCACCGCGAAGTGCTTGAGTACTATCGCCGCAAGGGCCAGGACTACGACCGCTGGCTGCGCGGCATGCGGCGCCTGCATGACAAGGTGATGCAGGAGTTCGGCGGCATCGCGGTATAGGGTCGGCACTCCCGGCGCAGGTTCCGACGGCGGCTGCACGGCCGCCGTCTTCACACAGTCCGGCGGCCATGCAGTCGCCGGCAACAGGAGGAGATTGCATGCGTTTCGGCACCGTTGTTGCTGCGGCAATGCTGGTCACATCCGCGCTGGTCGGCGCGGCCCCCGCGCTAGCGCAAACCTGGCCCGCCAAGCCCATCCGGATCGTGGTCGGCTTCCCCACCGGCGGCGCGCCCGACACGCTGGCGCGCATCGTTTCCGAGAAGATCTCGCCGTCGTGGGGCCAGCCCGTGATCGTGGACAACAAGCCCGGCGCGGGCGGCAATATCGGCGCCGAGGCGGTGGCGCACGCGCCGGCCGACGGCTATACGCTGGCGCTCGGCACCGTGGGCACGCATTCGATCAACGGCGCGCTGTACAGCAAGATGCAGTACGACATGGTCAGGGACTTTGCCCCGGTCATGCTGATCGCCTCGACGCCCAACGTGCTGGTGGTCAACCCCGGCGTGCCGGCAAAGAACGTGGCCGAGCTGACCGCGCTGGCGAAATCGAAGCCGGGGACGCTTACCTTCGGCACGCCCGGCGTCGGCACCTCACCGCACGTGGCGGGCGAGATGTTCAATTCGATGGCCGGCGTCAAGATCACGCACGTGCCCTACAAGGGCCGCGCCATGGCCATCCCCGACCTGCTCGGCGGCCATATCACGATGATGTTCGACAACCTGCCGTCGGCGCTGCCGGTGGTGCGCGAAGGCAAGCTGCGCGCGCTGGGCATCACCAGCGCGAAGCGCTCGGCGTCGGCGCCGGATATCCCGACGCTGGCCGAGCAGGGCCTGCCGGGCTTTGAAGCGGATTCGTGGTTCGCGGTGTTCGCGCCGGCCAATACGCCGAAGGAGGTGGTGGGCAAGTTGAATGCGGAACTCAACCGCATCTTTACGCTGCCGGAAGTGCAGGCCAAGCTGAAGACGCTGGGGCTGGATCCGATCCTGGGTGCGCCGGAGAGGCTGGCGTCGTACCAGCGCCAGGAGATCGCGAAGTGGGCGAAGGTGGTGAAGGAGTCGGGGGCCAAGGCGGAGTAGGGGCGGGGCAGGCGCATGCCTCGCGATATGGCGTTTTGGTGCGCGACGGCCTGGCCCTCTCCCCGACCCACACCCGCGAGCGGGAGAGGGGGTTCCCCATCGGGGTGGTGTGTCTTTTACACATGTCCGAGCCCCCGCGGCTCCGGAGG
>NZ_JBEFLI010000034.1:0-75138 GCF_040578825.1 Cupriavidus necator
ACAATCCGAGAGAGCTTACAAGCCCACCCGCTATGTCATTGACCGTAAACGACTTTCTGCGGAGCGCCAGCCACCAGGAGTTGTGTGTAATGAGGTGCCCTGTACCAGGTCGATATATTTCTGATTAAACCCGGGAAAACCACCGCCCGGAACTGGCGGATTAAGATAGTGCTTGGGCTTGTACTCCGATGGCCGCATCCATATCAGCATCCGCGGGCAGGTCGAGTATTTCTGGTTCCATATCAGGGACGCGTGGATAAAATCCTTGTGAACCGGAACCAGACCGCTGTTTTCTCCGCATACCGCAGGACCTGCGGCAGGGCAATCGGCCGCCTGGGCAGAGCCGGCGGGCGCCGTCATCAGCCAGGCAGAACAGGCTCCTGTCACCGCCAGAGACAGGGCTCTTCCATGAAGACTTTTCATACGACCTCCTTTGAGGCCATTCAATCAAGCACATCGATGCTGGAGGTGGGCCACTGACCGGCTCCCCTCCTACCGAAAAAGCTGTTTCAGCCAGGACACAAAACCGCCTCCTCCTCTTTCATTTGATGACGCATGCATTGCCGTGGCCTGGGTGCCTCTGCCTGGCGCACGAGTTACGGGGCATGTGAAACCGTCGCAGAAAGCGAGTAAATCGTCGCCGTCCGCATGTTGGAAACACTGAATCGGGCAATATCCTCCGTTATTTGCAGGTAGTGTTTGCTTGCGCCCGGAATAATTAATTAGCTGATTACTCCGAAGCCCCACCGGATTATTCGCATACCGCGAAATCACTTCGGGCAACCGAGCGAGAACGATGCCAGGCGCGCTATCTACCTGATTCTTCGGGAAAATACTGTGCGGGAGCGCACCAGCGCAAAACCGAAACGGGAGAGGTGGTTACAGAGTTGAAGCAGCACCAGCCCGGCTGGGTCGCGTCGCTGCCCGCGGGACAGGGCCGCGCCCGGCAGGCGCGGCCCGCCACTCGATGGATGGATGGATGGATGGCTGGACAGGAACCGTCACGGCTCCTGCATCGTCACCCCATAGCCCGCAAAGATCCGCTGCAGCTCGCCCTTCTGGCGCAGGGCGTTCAATGCCTCCTCCAGCGATTGCGCCAGGTCCTTTTCGCCAGCCTTGATCGCCATGCCGACGGCCCAGCCGCGCGGCGGCAGCAACGGCGAGCTGATATCGGCGGTGGCAAAGCGGGCGGCGGACTGGCCGGCGGCCTTGAGCGCGCTCTCGTACTGCGCGCGCGTCACCATCGCGGCGGCGATGTCGCCCGAGAACAGCGCGCGCAGCGCGTCGTCGGCCTCGGGGTAGATCTTCACCTTGTCGCGCAGGGCGCCGCCGGCGCCGGCCAGCAGCGCGTTGGCGCCGGCCGAGCCGGCGGCCGCGCCGGTGGGCTGTCCGGCCAGGTCTTCCAGGCTGCGCAGCGCCGGCAGGCGCTCGCGGTCCAGCACCAGCACGAAGGTCTCGCGGTAATAGGGCGCGAAGATCAGGGCCTTGTCGTTCTCGCGCATAAAGGCGCGGTCGACCGGCACGTGCAGCATCACGTCGGCCGGGCCGTAGCCCAGGTAGTGGCCGCGCCAGACCATGGCGCGCAGGTCGTCGGACATGTTTTCATCGGCATCGAAGGGCATCAGCGATACCGCCAACCCGAGCTCCTTGCCCAGCGCCCTGGCCAGCGCCACGTCGATGCCCCCGTACTCGCTGCCCGCGGCCGCCGAGAACGGCGGCAAGCCTTTGTAGACCGCAACCTTGAGCGTGCCGCTCTGGCGGATCCTGGCAAGATCGGCCTGCGCCGGCTGCGTGCCGAGCAGCGCGATGGCGGCCAGCAAGGAAACTATGGAAAGCCTCGGGCCGCGGGCGGGGCTGGCAGGCATGGAATCTCTCCTCGGAACGGGAAGCAAGCCCGGCTACTGGAGCCGGGGCTGGACGATGAAGGGGATGCCGACAGGCCATCCCTTACTCGCGCCGCGACTCCAGGTAGGTCTTGATCGCCCACACCGCTTCCTGGCTCAGCACGCCATCGAAGGGGGGCATGTAGACGCGGCCGTCGCGGGTGCGGCCCTTGCGCACGGTGGTGGTGTAGAACTGCGAGATCTCGCTCATGCAGGCCTGCTTCTTCTTGGCATCGGCCAGCGACACGCAGTCGCTGTCGAGCTTGCGCAGGTCAGGCGCGATCCCGCCCGACACGGCTTCCAGGCCATGGCAGCGCGCGCAGTTCTGGTTGTAGGCCGAGCTGCCGATGCGCATGGCTTCCTTGTGCGCGTCGCCGCTGCGGTAGGGATTGTCGGGGCGCCAGTCGTCGCCCAGTTGCGGCAGTGCCTTGGTATCGACGGCCTGGGGCGTCACGTCGCCGTGGGCGAGCACTGAGCCGGCCGGGACGGCGGCGAGGGTTGCGCAGAGCGAGAGCAAGGCAAGCAGGCGGCGCTGGGTTTTCATCGGATGTCTCCTACAGTGAATGGGTTTTGATGTGTTTGCCGCCATTTCCGCAAGAGCCATACCAGCGGGTTCAGCCGTGCGCGCAAGCGCCTCCAGGCAGGTTTCACGGGGCCATGGCCGGCGTGTGCAGCGCAGCATCGGCTGGCCGGTGTCCCGGAATGCCACACTTGGCAAGTGTTTTGCTTCATGACGCAACAGTGTCGAACCAGCGCCCGGCGATGGCGCCGACAGCGACCCGCGCAAAAGATCGCGGGCGACTTTCCACAGGAGACAGAGAGATGACCTTCCAAGCGGAACCCGTCCGCCGTGACCCGGCACAGCCTGAAAGCGCCGACCTGATTGCCCAGGCTCACCAGCGTTCCGCGTCCTACGGCCTGCGCCCCTATGAGTCCCCGGACTTCTGCCCGGTATTGCAGAGCGAGCTGAAGACGCGGATCGAGCGCAGCCAGTCCTTGTTCACCTATGCGCTGCCGGTGATGGAGACGCTCTACGACCAGATCGTCAACACGCAGAGCATGGTGATCCTGACGGACGCGGATGGCCTGATCCTGCACTCGCTGGGCGACGACGACTTCCTCGCCCGGGCCGACAAGGTCGCGCTGCGCCCCGGCGCGGAATGGTCGGAGGAGCGCCGCGGCACCAACGCCATCGGCACGGCCCTGGCCGAGAACCGCGCCACGCTGGTCCACGGCGCCGACCACTTCCTGGAGGCCAACCAGTTCCTGACCTGCTCGTGCATGACCATCCTCGACCCTTACGGCAAGACCGTCGGCGCGCTGGATGTGACCGGCGACCGGCGCGGCTTCCACAAGCACACCATGGCGCTGGTGCGGATGTCGGCGCAGATGATCGAGAACCAGCTCTTCGGCAACGCCTTCCGCGACATGGTCTGCATCCGCTTCCACTCGCGCGCGGAGTTCCTGGGCACGCTGGTGGAGGGCATCGTCTCGTTCACGCCCGGCGGGCGCTTCCTGTCGGCCAACCGCAGCGGACAATTCCAGCTTGGGCTGTCCATCGGCGCACTGCAGGCGCACACGTTCTCGTCGCTGTTCGGGCTGTCGATGTCCCAGCTCTTCGATGCGGTGCGCGAGGCGCACGCGGGCATCGTCCAGTTGCAGTTGCCGAGCGGGGTCAAGGTCAGCGCCCGCGCGGAGTGGAAGTCCTCGGCCACGTCAGTGCCGGGCGGCGGCGCGGATGCCGTGCGCGCGGGCGCACGCGACACGATGCCCATGGCCCACGCTGCCCCCCCTGCTCTCACGCCGCGCAGCCTCTCAGGCGAGCTGCCCCGGCCCGCGGGGCTGGACGACCTCGACACCGGCGACGCCCAGATCCACGCGGTGATCGGCAAGCTGCGCAAGGTCATCGGCAAGGACATCCCGGTGATGGTGCTGGGCGAGACCGGCACCGGCAAGGAGCTGATGGCGCGCGCCATCCATGCCGACAGCCCGCGCCACTCGGGGCCCTTTATCGCCGTCAACTGCGCTTCGATCCCCGAGAACCTGATCGAGTCGGAGCTGTTCGGCTACGAGGAAGGGGCCTTCACCGGCGCGCGCAAGAAGGGCGGCATCGGCAAGATGCTGCTGGCCAACGGCGGCACGCTGTTCCTGGACGAGATCGGCGACATGCCGCTGCACCTGCAGGGCCGGCTGCTGCGCGCGCTGCAGGAGCGCGCGGTCTCGCCGCTGGGCAGCAGCAAGGTGATCCATATCGATGTTTCGCTGGTCTGCGCCACCAACCGCAACCTGCGCGAACTGGTCGCCAACGGCGAGTTCCGCGAGGACCTGTACTACCGCCTCAACGGCCTGGTGGTGCGGCTGCCGGCCCTGCGCGAGCGCAGCGACCTGGACGTGGTGGCCGGCAAGCTGCTGCGCCAGGGCCAGGCGGAGGGCGCACCGGGTGAGCCGCCCCGCATCAGCGATGCGGTGATGGCGATGTTCCGCAGCTACCACTGGCCCGGCAATATCCGTCAGCTCTGCAACCTGTTGCGTACCGCGCGGCTGATGGCCGAAGGCGAGGCGGAGATCGCCGGGGACCACCTGCCCGACGATTTCCTGGATGACCTGCGCGAGCGGCAAGGGCAAGCGGCGGTGCCGGTGGCCCACTTGCTGCCCGGTGCGCAGCCTGGCGCCCTGTCTGGCGCACAACCTGGCATGCCGCCCACGCGGCTGGCCGACGTCGAGGCGCTGACCATCGTCGCCACGGTCAAGGCGCACCAGGGCAATATCTCGGCGGCAGCCAAGGCGCTGGGCATCTCGCGCAATACGGTCTACCGGAAGATGGAAGAGGCGCGCGCACTGCCCCGGCAGACGAGCTGAAGCGCACCATGCATGGGGCAGCCGCCGCTCAGGCGAGTGGCTCGCCCCGCATCCAGCGGTCTTCCAGCTCGCGCCAGGCGCGCTGCACGTTGAGCGGATGGCGCGTGGCGAAATTCCGCCAGTGCCGGAACGGCTGCGCCGCTACCGCATCCTGGGCGCACGACGCATCGCTGCCTGCCTCCAGCGCGGCGGCGATGCCTCCCGCCAGCGCATCGAAGTAGGCCAGCGTGGGCAGCAGCGTCTGGGCCGGCGTTCCCGGCGCGGTGCCGACCACGGTGCGCGCCGGCAAGGCCGACAGCCGCCGCAGTGCCTGGCGCCAGCCCTGCAGCGATGCCTCCTGCATCTCCGGTACCCGCTCGCGGTAAGCGAGGCCGCCCGCACAAAGCAGGCCGAGGTGCGGTGCGTACAGCGACGTATCCGAGGCGCTGTGCGCGTTCGGGTGGACCATTACCTGCCATGCGGTGGCGCCGGTGTGCAGCCAGCCGTCGGGCTCCAGGGCGGGCCGCGGCAGCACGATGGCGGTGTCGCGCATGGCGGCGCGCCCCAGCAGCGCCTCCATGCGGGCCATGCAGGCGCTGCAGCGTTGTTGCATCAGCCGGGCGTTGGCGGCGGAGGCGAGGAAGACGGGGCGAGGTCGCAGGCGGGCGAAGGCGGCGTTGGCCAGCACGTTCTCCGGGTGCGCGTGGGTGTTGACGACCCAGCGCACGGGCTCGGGCGTCAGCGCGCGGATGGCGGCGAGCAGCGCGCTGCCCCACCCCGGCTGCGGACCCGGATCAACCACGAGCACGCCGGCCCCGGATACGTGGACCAGGCTCGGCACCACTTCGCCGGCATTGGCGCGCGCGGCCTCGGCGTTGGCGGCGCGGGCCACGTAGATGCCGGGCTGCAACCTGTCGAGCGCCACCCTGGACACCCTGGACGCGGCTGCCGCGGCCCGTGCTCCATCCATCGCCAAAGCCAGCGTGGCGCCAAGGAAGCCGCGCCGCGTCAGCGGCGTCACCGCTGCCATGCCGCCGCGCGGATGGCCGCGGCCAGCGCATCGCGCATGGCGCCGGTTGCAAGGTGTCCGCCGGCGACCCAGTTCAGGTGCGCCTGCGGCATCGCGGCCTGCAGCCGCAGCGCATTGGCGGGTCGGCACACCGCATCGGCACGGCCATGCAGCAACCTCACCGGCACGCCATGCGCAGCGATTTCCCGCGCCGCCTTGAGCAGGGCGGGCTTGCCGAGCCCGGCCCGGTTGCGCAGGTAGTGCGCCTGGATGCGGTACTTGTTCATCGTGGCCACCTGCTCGCGCACGGGCTGGCGGCGTGCGCGCAAGCGTGGGGAAAGCCCGAGCAGCGCCTGTTCGCCGGCGCGCCATGCCGCGGCTGTGTCCCGTTTTTGAGCAGTCGTACCACTTTGGAACAGTTGTGACACAGTGTTCAGTCGCGCGCGCGCATCGGGCAGCCGTTCGCCGCGCGGCGTGACGCATTGCAGCATGCGGCGGCCCGCACGACGCGGCGCGAACAGCCCCAGCACATCGTCGCGACCGGTCAGGAACGCGCCGCGCAAGACCAGCGCCGCCACAGCGTCCGGATATCGCGCCGCGTAGGCCAGCGCCAGCGCCGCGCCCCACGATCCGCCCACCACGCCCCAGCGCGCGATGCCCAGCGCCTGGCGCAGTTGTTCGAGATCGGCCAGCAGCGCGCCCACGTTATTGCGGCGCACGGAACCCGCCGGCGTGGACCGGCCGGCGCCGCGCTGGTCCGGCATCACCACGCGATGCCGTTGCGGGTCGAACCAGCCCGCCATCGATGCCGAGCAGCCGCTGCCGGGGCCACCGTGCAGCACCAGCCACGGCTCGCCATCCGGCGGGCCGCTCACCCGCACATGCACGCGGTGAGCGTCCGGCGTACGCAGGTAGAAACACACGGAGGGCGTGGAAACGTCGGGCATGGATGTTGCCTTGAGAGCGATGCGGCAGCCACGCTGCCGTAACACGACGATATTCACTAAACATGCCACCCAAGGAGAGAGACATGACCTGGACCACGCCTGCCTATACCGAGCTGAGGCTTGGCTTTGAAATCACGATGTATATCGCCAACCGCTGAAGGTGCGATCGTGCCTGCGACCGGATGTTGCCGCCGCTTGCGCATGCGCCGGGCACGCCGGCAGATCGCAAGCGCACTGAATGCGCGCGTGCGCAGGGCCCGCTTTGCCTGGCCTTGCGCATGCCGACGCAGCCCGGCTCCATGAAGCCATGACCCATAACAAAGCGCTCGCGCCATGACAACCATCCGGGTACTGGGGTCGGCCGCCGGCGGCGGCTTTCCGCAGTGGAACTGCAACTGCCACAACTGCGATGGCGTGCGCCGGGGCACTGTGCGCGCGACGCCGCGCACGCAGTCGTCGATCGCGCTGCACGGCGAAGGACCGGACGCGATCCTGGTCAACGCCTCGCCCGACATCCTACAGCAACTGCGGCAGGCGCCCGCGCTGCAGCCGGCGCGCGCGCCGCGCGATACCGCGATCGCGGCGGTCGTGTTGATGGACGCCCAGATCGACCACGTCACCGGCCTGCTGATGCTGCGCGAACACCGCCAGGCCCTGCCGCTCTATGCCACGGCAGCCGTGCTCGATGACCTCGGCACAGCCTTCCCGCTGACGCGGATCCTGTCGCATTACTGCGGCCTGCAGACGCACACGTTGCCGTGCGACGGCACGCCATTCTCCGTTCCGCCGCTCGACGGCGTGACGCTCACGGCGGTTCCGCTGGACAGCAAGCCGCCGCCCTATTCGCCCGGCCGCCAGGCGCCACGCCGGGGCGACAATATCGGCCTGCGCATCGAAGACCGCCGCAGCGGCCGCCGGGCGTTCTATGCGCCGGGACTCGGCCACGTCGACGACCATGTCTTCGTCGAGCTGTACAACGCCGACATCGTGCTGGTCGACGGCACCTTCTGGCGCCATGACGAGATGCAGGCGCACGGCTTCTCCGGCAAGAGCGCCGCGGACATGGGGCACCTGCCCTTGTCCGGCCCCGGCGGCATGATCGAAATCCTCGACCGCCTGCCCGCCGGCCGCAAGATCCTTATCCACATCAACAATACCAACCCGGTGCTGGTGGAAGACTCGCCGGAACGCGCCGAGCTGACGCGGCACGGCATCGAGCTGGCGTACGACGGCATGGAAATCACCCTATGACGAATCAGATCGCATGGACCCCGGCGGAGTTCGAGGCGCGCCTGCGCGCCATGGAAAGCGGCTACCACATCCACCATCCGTTCAACCGGCGCATGGCCGCGGGCCAGTGCTCGCCGGCGCAGATCCGCGCGTGGGTGGCCAACCGCTTCTACTACCAGGCCAATATCCCGCTGAAGGATGCCGCCATCCTGTCGAACTGCCCTGACCGCGACACCCGCCGCGAGTGGGTGGTGCGCATTCTTGACCACGATGGCACGCCCGGCGCCACTGAAAGCCAGCCCGGCGGCATCGAGGCCTGGCTGCGGCTGGGCCAGGCGGTGGGGCTGGAACGCGACGCATTGCTGGCTCAGCAGCACGTGCTGCCCGGCGTGCGCTTTGCCGTTGACGCGTATGTCAACTTCGCGCGCCGCGCGCCGTGGCAGGAAGCGGTGTGCTCGTCGCTGACGGAGATGTTCGCGCCAGAGATCCACAAGCAGCGCCTGGCCGGCTGGCCCACGCAATACCCATGGATCGAAGCCGCCGGACTGGACTATTTCCGCTCGCGCATTCCGCTCGCGCAGCGCGACGTGAACCATGGCCTGCGCGTGACACTGGACTACTTCCGTACCGCGGAGCAACAGCAACGCGCCCTCGACATCCTGCAGTTCAAGCTCGACGTGCTCTGGTCGATGCTCGACGCCATCCAGCAAGCCCACCCATGACAGCCAGCCTCCCAGACCTCGCCAGACCGATCCTGCACCGGACCTTCCGCCTGCAATGGGAAGAGGCCCAGCAAAGCTGGGTGCTGCTGTATCCGGAAGGCATGGTCACCCTCAACGACAGTGCCGCCGCGATCCTGCAGCGCTGCGACGGCGACCACACGCTCGACATGCTGATCGATGAAATGCAGGCCGCCTTCGGCGTGCAGGGCATCGCCCCGGAGGTACATGCCTTTGTCAAACATGCAACCGAACGCGGCTGGCTGGTCTGAGCCGGCCAACCCCTCAGCGCTGCCCGGCCCGCCACTGTGGCTGCTGGCCGAGCTGACCTACCGCTGCCCGCTGCACTGTGCCTTCTGCTCCAACCCGGTGGACTATGCCCGGCACACGGCTGAGCTCGATACCGCGCAGTGGTGCGAAGTCTTCAGCCAGGCGCGGGCGCTGGGCGCGGTGCAGCTCGGCCTGTCCGGCGGCGAGCCGTTGCTGCGCAAGGATCTTGAACAGCTGGTGCGGCACGCGCACGGGCTTGGCTTCTACACCAACCTCATCACCTCCGGCGTGGGACTGACGGACGCGCGTCTGGGCGCCCTGCGCGAAGCGGGCCTGGACCATATCCAGCTGTCGTTCCAGGATTCGACCCGCGAGCTCAACGACTTTCTCTCCAGCACCCGCACCTTCGACCTGAAGCAGCGCGTGGCGCGGATGATCAAGGCGCATGGCTATCCGATGGTGATGAACTGCGTGCTGCACCGGCACAACCTGCCGCATGTCGGCACCATGATCGAGATGGCGCTGCAGATGGGCGCGGAATACCTCGAGCTGGCCAATACGCAGTACTACGGCTGGGCGTGGGAGAACCGTCTGGCGCTGATGCCCACGCAGGCACAGTTGCGCGAGGCCGAGGCGGTGGTGCAGCAGTATCGCGCGCGCATCGGCAAGCAATGCCAGATCCTGTTCGTGGTGCCGGATTACTTCGAGGCGCGGCCCAAAAAATGCATGAACGGGTGGGGCACGACGTTCCTTGGCGTCGCGCCGGACGGCACCGCGCTGCCGTGCCATGCGGCGCGCATGCTGCCGGACCTGGTGTTGCCCAACGTGACCACGCAGGGGCTGCGGGAGATCTGGCACGACAGTGAGGCCTTCCGGCGCTTCCGGGGTACGAAGTGGATGCAGGAGCCGTGCCGCTCGTGCGATCACCGTGAGGAAGATTACGGCGGCTGCCGGTGCCAGGCTTTCCTCGTTACCGGCGATGCCGCCGCGACGGATCCGGTCTGCGAGCACTCCGCCGAGCGCGGCAAGATCAGCGAGATCGTGCTGCAGGGCAGGCTGGCCGCGACGCAGGCGCGGGAGGTTCCGATGGTGTTTCGCAGCGATGGGAATTCGCTGCGGCTGAGTGGTGGGCGAGGTTAAGAAACTTCTCGGACCGTTGCCATCGACGCTTGTTTGCTCCCCTCTCCCGCAAGCGGGAGAGGGCGTACACAATCAGCGATTGAACCTGAAGCAGCAAGCGCCAGGACGCGAGCTTACCGCCCCCCCTACCCCACCTTCAACACCCACTCCGCCAGCCGCTTCGCATCGCGCTCGCCAAGATTCCCGTGCGGCGGCATCGGCACCGGTCCCCAGGCGCCCTTGCCGCCTTCGCGGATCTTCTTTGCCAGGCGTTCAGCCGCCTGGTTGTCGCCCTTGTACTTGGCGGCCACCTCCGCAAACCCCGGCCCCACCAGCTTCGACTGCATGCCATGGCAAGCGAAGCAGCCGTTCTTGTCAGCCAGGGCCTGCATGTCCGCAGCGGTGCCGGCCAGTGCCGCGCCCGGCAGCATCACCAAAGCCGCCGCCAGCGCCATCCATTCTTTCTTCATACCTGTTTCCTACAGTTCTTTCATTACATCGGCGTCCCCGCGGCACGCTGAAACCTGTACGCAATACCAGCGTGCCCGGGACCATGTCAGCGATCCCCCGCAGGGGTCAGCTCTTATGCAGCTTGAACACCCACACCGAGCCGCCCTGCTCCAGGAAATTCACCCGCTTGGCCACCTCGCCGCCCCACAGCGGCACCGCGCCGCCCCAGCCGGACACCACGGCTACGTACTGCTCGCCGTTGTCCTCCCAGGTGACCGGCGGCGCTACTACGCCGCTGCCGGTCTGGAACTGCCACAGCTCCTTGCCGGTCTTGGCGTCGGCGGCCTTCAGGTAGCCTTCCGGCGTGCCCCAGAACACCAGTCCGCCGGCCGTGGTCATCGCGCCGCCCCACAGCGGCGCACCGTTCTTGACCTCCCATACGATCTTGCCGGTCTTGGGATTGATGGCGCGCAGCGTGCCGATGTAGTCGTCGTTGAGCGGCTGGATGGTGAAGCCCGCGCCAAGGAAGGCCGCGCCCTTCTTGTAGCTGACCGGCTCGTTCCAGATATCCATGCCCCACTCGTTGGCCGGCACGTAGAACAGACCCGTCTGCGGGCTGTAGGCCATCGGCTGCTGGTTCTTGCCGCCGAGGAAGCCCGGCGCGGCGAAGACAGACTTGCCCTTCTTCGGGTCGGTGCCCGCGGCAGGATCGCCGGGACGGCCTTCGTTGATAAAGTTCGGGCGGCCCGTCTTCAGGTCGATGCCGGTGGCCCAGGTGATCTTCTTGACGAAGGGGAAGGCGTTGACCAGCTTGCCGCTGGCCGCGTCGTTGACGTAGAAGAAGCCGTTGCGGTCGGCCTTGCCGCCCATGCGCTTGCCGTCGAGGTCGAAGGTCACGAACTCATTGACGCCGTCGAAGTCCCAGCCGTCGTTCGGGGTGTTCTGGTAGTGCCACACGATCTTGCCCGTGGCGGGATCCAGCGCCACCGTCGAGGCCGAGTAGAGGTTGTCGCCCTTGCGGATATGGCTGTTCCACGGCCCCGGGTTGCCGGTACCGAAATAGACCAGCCCGGTCGCCGGATCATAGGTGCCGCCCAGCCAGGTGGCCGCGCCGCCGGTCTTCCAGGTCTCGCCCGGCCAGCTCGCGTTCTGCGCGCCGGTCACGCCGTTCTCGGTCTTGTTGCCCTCCTTGTCGTACTTGTAGCCCATATGGCCTTCGACCACGGGCCGCGACCACACCAGATTGCCCGTTTTGGCATCGCGCGCATCGACGCGGCCCACCACGCCGAATTCGCCGCCGGAGATGCCGGTCAGCACCATGCCTTTGACGATCAGCGGCGCCGCCGTGTACGAATAGCCGGCGGCATAGTCCTCCAGCTTCTCCTTCCACACCACCTTGCCGGTCTTCTGGTCCAGCGCCACGAGCTGCGCGTCGAGCGTGCCGAAGATCACCAGGTTGTCGTAGAGCGCCGCGCCGCGGTTGACCACATCGCAGCACGGCATGATGCCTTCGGGCAGGCGATGCTCGTACTTCCACAGCTTGCGCCCCGTCTTCAGGTCGAGCGCGTAGATGCGCGAATACGAGGCCGTCACGAACATCTTGCCGTCGTGGATCACCGGCTGCGACTCCTGCCCGCGCTGCTTTTCGCCGCCGAACGAGAAAGACCACGCCGGCACCAGGTTGCCGACGTTCCTGGTATTGATCCGCGACAGCGTGGAATAACGCTGCCCTTGCGGCCCCATGCCCCACGACAACACGTCGCCGGTCGACTTCGCGTCGTTCTCGATCATGGCGTCGGTCACCGCCGCCTGCGCGGCCATACTCGCCGCGGCGGCCGCGAGCACCATCATCACTCGTAACGTCCTCATTGCCATCTCCTCTGTAGTTTTGAATTCCCCAGGTGCGCCACTGCGCCACACACCGGACATGCACTTGGCAATTCCCATGCCATTCGCATACCCGTGCACCAGCGCCGGTTGCAGCCGTATTCCGCGGTGACGGCCGTGCCACCGCGCAACACTGCGCTGGCAGTTGCTCCAGAATTGAACAGGGGGCCGGCTTGAGGATTCAGCGCTTCAGCGCTGCTTCCTCATGCGCCGGATAGAGATGGGTGATGTTGCGCAGATACTCGGCGGGCATGGCGCCCCATTGCGCGTAGGACGCAGGCACCGGCATCGCCAGCACCTCGGCAAGATCGCGGCCCTGCGTGGCGGCTTCGCGCAGCCGCGCATCGAGCCATTGCAGGTAACCGCGCGTCTGCGCGATGGCCTCCGCGCCGCCCAGTGCCGGCCCATGGCTGGGGATCAGCAAGCGTGCGCCGCTCTCGTCGAGCAACGCCTGGAGGCGGTCGAGGCTGGCGAGCCAGCGGCGGATGTCAGCGTGCGGCGTGGTGGGGATGCGCTGGCGGAACACCAGCCCGCCGGCAAAGACGATGCCCGCGCTGCGGTCCACCACCACCAGGTCGTCGCCGGTATGGCCGTCCAGCCGCACCAGCTCGAGCGTATGGCGGCCGATCGTCAGGCGCCCCGGCGCCAGCGCATGCGCCGGTGGCACGGGCTCGGTGCCGCGCATCCAGTCGCCGCACAGGCGATAGAGGTTGTCGGCATAGGCAGCGCCCTCGCGCCGCGCGCCGTCGATGGTGCCGGCCAGTGCGCTGGCGCCCACGTCGGCATAGGCCTGGTTGCCGAAGAAATAATCCGGGTGCAGGTTCAGGTTCAGCACCAGCCGCACCGGTGCGGCCGTGACCGTTGCAATGGCCTTGCGTTGCTGCTCGCCGTACAGGCGCGAGGGACCGGTGTTGATCACCACCACGCCGTCGCCGGTATCGATGAAGGCGGTGTTGATGATGTTGCAGCCGTTTCCGGGCGCGAAGTCGGCATTGGCGCCTTCGAGCAGCCACACGCCGCTGGCAATCTCGCGCGGCGCGAGGCGGTAGTCCGGTGGCTGCAACACACCCGGCTGCGCAGCGGCGATCGGCACCGGCTGCGCCAGCCACAGCGCGCACAGCAACAGCCATCGCTTCATGGCGACACCCTGGCCGCGATGCGATTGCCGTTGTTGTCGCGGCCGGCCACGGTCATGCCCGGTGCCACGGCATCGCGCAGGTCGAAGGAGAAGATGGGATTCTCCGCGACCGGTTCATGCAACGTCAGGCGCAGCAGCGGCTGCCGCGCGGCGTCGGCAAGGACCAGGGTCTCGATGAAGAACGCGGGTATGCCCGCCGCCAGTCCGGTGTCCATCGGATGCATCACGCGCAGGCGCACCCGCGCCCCCGCACCGTTAAAGCCGGGGAACACGCGCGACTCGACACGGTTGAGCGTGCGGCTCCAGCTGCCATCGCGGCGCGTGGCGCCGGGCATGGTGCAGCCTCCGCCGCCGGCGTCGACCAGCACGCTGCCGACATGCCAGGTGCCGTCGCGCGTGCGCGCCGCCACGCGCACCGGCGAAGCCTGTTCCAGCTTGAAGCGGAACGACAGCGACGGCCGCGCCTGCATCGGCTCGAACACCAGCACTTCGCGGATGGGGTTGCGGTCCACCGCCACCACGATGCGATCGACCTCGCCCAGCGCCGAGGCGTCGAAGGCGATCGGCACGCGCATCGGATCTTCGGCGAACGCCGGCCCGGTCACCTTGACGCGGCTGTCGAACACCACCGGCGCCATCTGCAGCAGCTCCTTGTGGATCCACGCCCACTGGGGCGACTGCAGCGGATCGCCGTGCGCGATGGCGGCGTCAGTGGCCCGGGCATGGCGCAGGCCTGCGCCGGCCATGCCCAGCGCGGCCACCGCCCGCAGCACCATGCGCCTGGTGCGTGCGCTCATGCCTGCTGTCCACGGCGAGCCATGCCGCGCTGCGGGTCGTACCCGTACAGCGCCAGCGCAAAGAACACCACCGTGCAACACGCCACCACCGCCAGGCTCACCGGCGCCAGCTGTCCGTACAGGGCAAAGCGAATCGCCTCGACCGCGTGGGTGAAGGGATTGAAGCGCGCCAGCTGGTACACCACCTCCGCGCCCGACTCCTGCAGCTTCCACAGCGGGTAGAGCGCCGAGCTGACAAAGAACATCGGGAAAATCACGAAGTTCATGGTGCCGGCAAAGTTCTCCAACTGCTTTACATGGACCGACAGCAGCAGCCCCAGCGCACCCAGCATCAGTGCCGACAGTGCCATCGCCCCGCTAGCGGCCAGCAGGTCGAGGGGCTCGAAGCGGATGCCGAAGACCATCGCCACCAGCAGGAAAGCGGCCATCTGCAGCAGCGACAGCACCGTGCCCGCCGCCAGCTTGCAGCCCAGCAGCCAGCCGCGCGGCAGGGGGGCGGTCAGCAGCAGGCGCATCACGCCCATCTCGCGGTCGTACACCATCGCCAGCGACGACTGCATGCCGTTGAACAGCGCGATCATGCCGAGCAGGCCAGGCGCAACGTAGACCTTGTATTCGATATAGGTGTCGTACGGCGGCGCGATCGCAACGCCCAGCGCGTTCTGGAAGCCGGCCGCAAAGACCAGCAGCCACAGCAGCGGCCGCACCAGCGACGACAGCAGCCGTCCCGGTTGGCGGAAATACTTGCGCAGCTCGCGCCCGCAGACCGCGCGCAGCGCGCGCCAGCGATGGATCAGGATGGAGGCCATGGGCGGCAGGTGTTATGAGGACGTGGCCCGGCACGCCGTGTCGGCCTCATCGGCGCCGAGCGTGTCGAGGTTGTTCTTCGGATGCAGCACGCCTTCGACCGGCGCCACGCCGACCACGCCGTCCGGGTGGGCCAGCATCACCGGCTGGCGCAACTGGCGGTCCCAGCGGCGGAACGACAGCGGCGGGCCCTTGAAGCCGTCGACCACCACGTTGCCCGCGGCAAGCGCTTGCGCCTGCGCGGCGAAACCGGCCTTGGGCTGCCGCGCCACGCTTTCGGCAATCGCCTTGACCGCGACCCAGGCGGCCCAGTCGTAGCCGGTCATCGGACGGCCCGCGGCCTTGATAAAGCGCCGGTTGAGCTGCGGCCCGCCATTGCGCTCCCAGGCCCAGTGCCACGCCTGCGCGCCCAGGCCGCTGGCGCCCACCACCGGGCGCGGCAATTGCGTGGCGTAGGGCACGCCGCGCGCGAACTCGCCGTCGGCGTCGGCTACCACCACCACGTCATAATCCACGCCGGTGGTCAGCAGGTTGAGGTTGGCCTGGTCGCGCTCGCGCGGATCGTTGGACAGCTTGAAGGGGCGCTGCGCCGCCCAGGCAATGCCGAAGCGCCGCGCGGATTTCGCCAGCGCCTCGCGCTGCGCCGCATCGGCTGCCGACGGTCCGCTCAGCAGCAGCGCCCGGCGCCATTTGCGCGATGCCAGGTATTGCATCAGCGCATCCGAGCGCATGCGCAGGCTGGGCAGCGTATGCAGCAGCACCGGCGAGCAACCCGCGCCGCGCAGCTCGTCGTCGTCGGCCGAGACGTTGAACAGCAAGGCCTCGCCCGGCTTCACGGATGCCGTAGCCGCCTTGACCGACGCCGACGGCAGGTCGAGCAGGATAAAGCGCGTGCCCTGCCGCGCCAGCGTGGCCACCATCGGCCCGACATCGGCTTCGCTGCGCGCTTCCTGCGCCTCGAGCTTGAGCGACTGGCCGGCGGCCTCGAGCGCAAAGCGCGCTTCCGCCGCCGCCACCTGCGCGCCGTCGAGTGCGCGGCCTTGCGGCTGGCCGGGATAGCGCTGCGCGAGGCGCCGGGCGTCATAGCGCGGATCGCCGGCCAGCGACACCACCGCCACGCGCACCCCGGCAGCCTGCGCGATGGCTGGCAAAAGAATTGGAAGCACTGGCAGGCCCAGCGCTGCGGCGGCCAGCCCCCGAGCGCAGCAGCGCCGACGTTCAGTCATCGATCGCCACCGAATGCGGCACCCGGCCCGCCTTGAGCGTGGCCACCGCCTTGCGGCTGGCGGTGTCCACCACGCTGACATCGTCGGACAGTCCATTGGCGACGTAGAGCCGGGCGTTGTCGCGGCTCAGCGCCAGCCCCCATGCGCGCCGGCCTACCAGCACATAGTCCTGCACCCGGCGCGACGCCGCCTCGACCACCGCGACATGATTGGCGCGGCCCAGCCCGATATAGGCGCGCGTGCCGTCGCTGCTGGCCGCCATGCCCACCGGTGTCACGTCCTCGGCGCGGAAGCCGCGCGGCGCGAACGCAATGGTGTGGACCACCTCGAAGGTATCGGTACGGATCACGCTGACGCTGGCGGACAGTTCGTTCGACACCCACAGCTCCTTGCCGCCCTGCATCAGCAGCAGACGGCGCGGCCGGTTGCCGACCTGGATATTGCGGACCACCTTGCGCGACGCCACGTCGATCACATGGACCAGGTTGGCGACTTCCGAGGTCACGTACACGTGCCGGCCGTCCGCGCTGACCTTGACGCCCTCCGGCTCCTCGCCGACCTTGACCTCGAACACGCGCTTGCCCGATGCGGTGTCATAGGCCGACAGCAGCCCGTCCTCCTCGTTCGAGACATAGAGCGTGCGGCCGTCCTGGCTCAGGTCGAACAGTTCCGGGTCATCGCCGACCGGCAGCGACGCCAGGGTCTTGCGGCTCGCCACGTCCACCACATCCACGCGGTGGTCGTCGCTGCAGGCCACATACAGGCGCGCGCGATCCGGCGAGAGCTGCAGGTGGCGCGGCCGCTTGCACTGGCGCCACACCGCGATGAGCTGGCGGTTGCGCCCATTGAAGACCGCGAGCGCATCGTCCTTCTCGCTCGAGACGAAGACCTGGTCGCTGGGGGTACGTGCCGGGCCCGGCGGCGCCGCGGCTTGCGCGCCTTCAGCCAGCCCGGCCATCACCAGCAGTGTCGTAAGCAGCAGCAGCGTGACCGCAAACCCGCGCGGCGATGGCATTTCGTTCATGCTGGCACTCTCCTGTCGGCAGTATTGGTTGACGGCGGCGTCATGGCGAGGAAAGCGCTCTCCAGGCTGTCGGCCGCGGCGGCTCCGCGCAGCGCCGCCGGCGTGCCGTCAAAGCGTACCGTGCCGCGATCCAGCACGATCACGCGGTCGGCGTGCTCGACTTCCTGCACCAGGTGGGTGGCCCACAGCACGCCGGCCCGCGCCTGTGCCGTGAGCCGCCTGGCATCGGCCACCAGTTGCGCGCGTGACGCCGGGTCGAGCCCCACGGTGGGCTCATCCAGCAGCAGCACATCAGGCTCGTGCAACAACGCGCGCGCCAGCTCCACCTTGCGCCGGTTGCCGCCCGACAGCTCGCGCACGGGGGCGCGCGCACGCGCCGCCAGGCCAAAGTCTTCCAGCAGCCGGGCGATGCGCTGCGTGGCAACATTGCGCGCCAGCCCGTGCAGGTCCGCATGAAAGCGCAGGTTGGCCAGCACCGGCAGGTCAAGGTCGATGGCAGGCTGCTGGAACACGATGCCGAGCCGCGCCAGCGCGCGCACCGGATCGCGGCGCATGTCGCTGCCCATCACCGTGACGCGCCCGGAATCGGCCACGAACAGGCCGCTGAGGATCTGGAACAGCGTGGTCTTGCCCGCGCCATTGGGCCCGAGCAGCGCCACGAATTCGCCGCGCCGCACGTTGAGCGAAACCCCGTCCAGCGCGACGCGGCCGCCGAACGACTTGCGCACGGCGTCGCAGCACAGCGCGAGCGGCACTTGCGCGGCGGCGGTCATAGCTGGCCCCTCGGGCGTGCGGTGCCCACGCGCTCGGCAAAGATCCGCTCGGTCTCCCACGCCTGGCGCAGGAAGGTTTCGTACTGCGCGGTATTCAGGTAGCTCAGCTGCTGGTCGTACTTGGCCAGCTCGGCCAGGTGGCGCGGCTGCTGCATCGCGGCGTGGAAGGCGTCGTGCAGCCGGCTGACGATCGCCGGATCGGTGCCGCGCGGTACGCCGATGCCGTAGGGCGAGTCATGGACCGCATTGGCAAAGCCCAGCTCGCTGACGGTCGGCACGTCGGGCCAGCGCGCCGAGCGCTGCGCACTGAAGACCGCCAGCAGCCGCAGCTTGCCGCTTTCGATATAGGGCGCGAAGCCGGTGGAGTTCACGCCCGCCATCAGCGAGCCGTTGGCCACTGCCAGCATCTGGTCGGCCGTGCCGTGGTAAGGCACATGGATATAGCGCACGCCGCTGCGCCCGAGCACGTCTTCCATCGCGAGATGGGCCGTGGTGCCGATGCCGGTGGAGCCGACCGTCAGCGCGTCGGGATGCGCGCGGCCCCAAGCGATCAGGTCGCGCAGCGAGCGGAACGGGCTGTCGGCTGGCACGACGATGCCGAAGGTATAGCCCGAGATCATCAGCACCGGCTGGATGTCGCGCAGCGGCTGCCAGGCGGTCTTCTGCTGGTGCGGGAAGCGATAGACCGTCAGTGGCAGCTGGCCGATGGTGTAGCCATCGGGCCGCGCGGCGGCCAGCACGCCGCCTACCAGCGTGCCGCCGGCGCCGGGCCGGTTCTCCACCACGATGGGCTGGCCCAGTTCGCGCCCGGCCAGTTCCGCCAGGATGCGCATGGAGATGTCGGTGGCGCCGCCCGCCGGCCACGGCACCACCAGCGTGATCGGCCGCGACGGATACGCCGGCGCGCCCTCGGCCCGGGCACCGCTCCCCTGGGCGAGGCCGAGGCACAGCAACAGCAGGCAGGCGAGTCGACCGAACATGATTGGGGACGAGGCAGAAGGTGGAGGTGGTGGAATACAGCAAGGCCGATACCATGTGCGGTGCAGCATGCGCGCGGCTTCCGTGCCGGCGGTTGTCCGGCTGCGCCTGGCAGCGCTTCCGATCGGCTTTACGACGGCGCGCGTTGTGCACTGCGCTGCGGGGCACTGTCTCGTCATGGAACACATCGGCCCATCGCTGCTCCGTTTTGTGACAGTGCCTCAGCCGAAGCCATGCTCGACCGCGTAGCGGTGCATCTCGACGCGGTTGGCCAGCCCCATCTTCTTGCGGATCAGCGTCTGGTAGTTGGCCACGGTCTTGGTGCTCAGGCAGAACCTGGCCGCCACGTCCTCGATCGCGATGCCGCGCGCGAACTGCCGGAACAGGTCGAACTCACGCGGCGACAGCGCCAGGTGAGGCGGCGGCGCGCCGGTATCGACCAGCCCCGCCACATCGTCGGACAGCACCTGCTGCCCCTGTGCCACCTTGCGCACCGCATCGACCAGCGCCTCCGGCGCGCTGCTCTTGGTCAGGTAGCCGGCGGCGCCGGCGCGCATGGCCTGCAGCACGATCGCCGCGCTGTCGTGCATGCTGAACACCAGCGTGCGCAGCGCGGGAACGCGCGCGCCCAGCCGCAGCAGCATCTCCAGCCCGCCGCGCCCGGGCATCGACAGGTCCAGCACCAGCACATCGGCCGGATGCCCGGTGAGCCAGGCATAGGCCGCGTCGCCGTCCCCAAACTCGGCTACCACCCGCATGCCGTCTTCCAGTTCGAGCAGGCGCCGATAGCCCGTGCGCACCACCGCGTGGTCGTCGGCAATCACAACGTCGATCGTTGTCATGCTGGTTGTCCCCCTTCGACAAGTGCCGTAGCGTCCTGCGCCGGCGTTGACAGCGGAAAGCTCGCGCTCAGCCGGCATCCCGGCGATCCGCCCGCTTCCCGCGCCGGCCCGATGCCGAGCGTCGCGCAGTGCGCCCAGGCGCGCTCCTGCATGCCGCGCAGACCATGGCTGCGCTGCAGCGCGGCATTGATATCGTCGATGCCGCGGCCATCGTCTTCCACGGCCCACCGGACCGTACCGTCGCCCGCCTCGCCGGCGTCGCCAGTGATGGCGATGCGGATGGCGGCGCTGCGCGCGCCGGCGTGGCGCATCACATTGGTCAGTGCCTCCTGTGTCATCCGGTACAGCGCCAGCGTCAGGTCCGGACCGAGCGCGGCGCCGCCGAGGTCGACCTCGCAGTCGAGCCGCACGGACTGCCCCGGCTGTTCGCGCCAGCTCCGCACCAGGTCCTGCAGCAACCGCTCCAGCGAAGCGAGCCGCCCGTCCGGCTGCCCTCCGTGCGGACGCAGGCGGTGCAGCAGGTGGCGGACTTCATCCTGGATTCGCGCGCAATGCCCGGCCAGGTCGTTCGCCACGATCTGCAGCATCGGCGCGTGGGCACTCTTGCGCACCAGGTAGGCGGCGTCCGCGCGCATCGCGGTCAGCACCTGGCCGAACTCATCGTGCAGCTCGCGCGCCAGCCGCGCGCGCTCGCATTCCTGCGCGGTCAGCAAGCGGCGGCTCAGCGCCCGGCGTTCGGCCTGGTGCTGGGCCAGCGCGCCGGCAAGGTGGTTCAGCGCCCGGCGGATCTGGTCCAGCTCACGGATGCGCATGGCAGGCAGGCGCACGCCGTAGTCCTTCTGCTCGTAGTGGCCGATGGCATCGAGGATCTGCTGCAGCGGCGCGAAGGCGCGCCGCGCGGTCCACAGCACACAGCCCAGCAGCAGCGCGCCATAGACGGTGAGCATGGCCAGGTTGGCGGCCATGTCGGCGGCGGCTTCACGGATCTCGCTGGCCGGATCCCAGCGCAGCGCGGCGCGATAGACGGTGCCGTCGTGGGCGCCGATCTGCCAGGTGCTTTCCACGCGCGCGCTGTTGTCCGGACCGGCCCGCAGCAAGGCGAGCAAGCCGCTGGGAGCGGCCGCCTCCCCGGGCTGCGCCGCATCCACCAGCACCCGGCCGGCGCCGTCTTCCACATGCAGCCGCAGGTGCCGCATCTGCCCCGACGCATTGATCGCGCGCAGCGCCGCGAGGTGCGCCGCGCGCTCCGCCGGCGCGGCGGCCTGCAGCGCCGACAGCCGCGGAATCAGCTCGGCCATCGCGGCCGCGCCGCTGCGTTCCTCGCCGATCGCGACTCGCGCCAGCCACAGCGCCGCCAGCAAGGCGCAGCACAGGCAGGCGGCGGACAGCCCGATGGCACGGCTGGCCAGGTAGTGCGACATCGTCATGGCATTGCTCCTCCGGAAGATCGCCGACACCAGATCGGGAGTTTTTCCCGATGGCGGAGGTACGGAAACTGCTCCCGCTCTCCATCAGCCTGATTCCCAGTCAGCGCTGCCCAACGCAGGCAGCGCGCCAGTATTCCGGAGGAGATGCAAGATGCCAGCCAACCCATCCCCTGCACCGCGGCGACCGGTGCCGTGCCGCGCCGCCGCCCGCCGCGGCAGCGCCGGGCGTTGCGCCGCCACCGCGATTGCGGTGGCCGTCGCCGTGCTGATCCAGCGGCCCGCTGTTGCACAAGGTGACACCCCTGTTCAAAAGCAGGACAGTATGGTCCTGCCCGAAGTCATGGTGGTGGCGGCCGCGCCGCTGCCCGGCATCGGCGTCGACAGCGACCTGGTGCCCTACCCCGTGCAGACCGTGCGCGGCGATGCCCTGAACGGCGCAAACGCCGGCAACCTGACCGACTACCTGGCGCGCAACCTGGCCGGCGTCAACGTCAACGACATCCAGGGCAGCCCGTTCCAGACCGACCTCACTTACCGGGGCTTCCGTGCCTCGTCGATTCCGGGCGTGCCGCAAGGGCTGTCGGTCTACCTGGACGGCATCCGCGTCAACGAACCCTTCGGCGATGTGATCAGCTGGGACATGATCCCCGAGGCGGCGCTGGCGAGCGTGTCGATGATCTCCAGCGCCAACCCGGCCTACGGCCTCAATACGCTGGGCGGCGCGCTGGCCATGACCACCCGCTCGGGCCTGGACTCGCCAGGCCTGACCGCCGATGTGTCCTACGGCAGCGGCAGCCGCAAGCGCGCCAATCTGTCGGGCGGCGTGAAAAGCGCCGGCGGCTGGCACGCCTTCGCCGCCGGCACGCTGTTCCAGGAGCATGGCTGGCGCGACCATTCGGACGGGCGCCTGGGCAACATCTTTGCCAAGGCCGGATATGAGGGCGAGACCAACAGCTGGGACGTGTCCGTGCTGCACGGGCGCAGCACGCTGACCGGCAATGGCCTGGTGCCGGCCTACCGCGCCAGCGGCGACACCACCGAGCCGGACCTCTACCAGGCCAATCGCCGCGCCGTATACACCTATCCGGACAAGACCCGCAACCAGGTGACCCAGGTCGCCGTCAACGGCCGCCACTGGTTCGACGACAAGACCAGCGCCGCGGCCCTCGCCTATGTGCGCAACAGCCGCCGCGACACCCTCAACGGCGATGTCAACCCGGACTACGAGTCCTATGCCGAGGACTGCGAGGATGGCTTTGGCGCCGACGGCAGCCCGCTCGGCGAAGACTGCGGCATGACGCGGGCCGAAGGCGCGGCCTTGCATCCCGCCGTGATCAACACCACGCATATGCGGCAGCAGACTGTCGGCATGGCGCTCAGCCTGGCCAAGGAAACCACGCACCATGTGATCAACGCCGGCCTGACCTTCGACCGCAGCCGCCTGACGTATTCGCAGTACGCGCAGCCCGGCACCTTCACCGACGACCGCGGCGCGGTGGCCGACCCGGACGCACCGAACGAACTGTTCTCAGGCGTCAGCGGCACCTCGCGCATGTTCGGCGTGTACCTGTCCGATACGTGGTCGCTGACGCCCAGCACCTTCCTGACCGCGTCCGCACGATGGAATCACGTCATGGTCAGCAATACGCTGCGCAACAGCGACGGCAGCGAGCAGCCGCGCGAGAGCTTTACCTACCGCCGCCTCAACCCCGCGCTGGGCCTGACGCAGAAGCTCGGCGGCGGCGTCACCGTGTTCGGCGGCTACGCCCAGAACAACCGCGTACCCACGGTGCTGGAACTGGGCTGCGCCGACCCCACGCGGCCATGCCGGCTGCCGGCCGGGCTGCAGGCCGACCCGTACCTGAAGCAGGTCGTGTCCCACTCTTACGAGGCCGGCGTGCGCTGGCGCCCCGGCAAGGACACCGACGTCACCGCCGCGGTGTATCGCATCGACAACCACAACGACATCCTGTTCCTGCGCGCGCCAAATACCCAGCTCGGGTATTTCGCCAACTTCGACCGCACCCGCAACCAGGGCCTGGACTTCACCGCGCGCCAGCGCCTGGGCGATATCACGCTGCGGCTCGGCTACAGCTACCTGCAGGCCACTTACCAGGCCGCCGGCCAGCTGGCCGCGGGCGAGCGCACCATCGACATCCGCCCCGGCATGCGCATGGCCGGCCTGCCGCGCCACACGCTCAAGCTCGGCGTCGACTGGCAGGCGCTGGCAGGGCTGTCGCTCGGCGCCGATCTCGTCGCCGTGTCAAGCACCGTCTCCAGCGGTAACGAAGACGGCCTGCGCAGCGACCCGGAACCCGGCACGGCGGGGAGGACCGCCGACTGGCGCGTGCCCGGCTACGCCACCGTGAACCTGCGTGCTTCGTACAAAGTGAACAAGCACTTCGAGGTCTACGGCCGCGTGGGCAACCTGTTCAACCGCCGCTACGAGAGCTATGGGCAGATCGCCAACAATGTCTTTCCCGACGGGAGCCTGGTGCGGCCGCACGTGGCGCCGGGAGATGGCGCGAGCGCGCTGTTCGTGGCGCCGGGGGCGCCGCGGAGTTTCTGGGTGGGTGTGATATATCGGATGTAGGGATGATGCCGGCCCGGCGGTGGCACGGGCCGGCACCGGCTTTGCGTCCTCTGCGCTTTTTCGCGCTGGTCGCGCAGATCGGGCAGTTGAATGGCTTCCACCCGGCGCTGTGCACCTGGGTCGTGACAGGCGCTGTGCGGCGCCACGCCCATGCCCGCCGTCATGCAAAGCGTGAGGAATGCCGCGACGCCCGCGGTCGGCCAGGGACGCAGTGGATTCGCGCTTTTTTCCGTCGCGTGTCTGACCCTCATATCCTGCCAACTACCCGTGCTGCGCTATCGGACCTATCTGCCTCCGATCTCGCGTGGGGCTGGCGACATCCTGGCCAGGTAGCGGGCCACCGCGACGCGACCGGCACCACCCCGGCCGACGCCAGCGGGGCTGGCCACGACGGCCTGCTGCAGGGAGACGCCATATGGACCGGCGGTCGTTCAGACACCGCGGTCTCGCTCAATGGCCGGAATTGGATGAGTTCCGTATCTATCGCGGGGCCATGAGCGCGGCACAGGTAGCGGGGCTTGTTGTCGGCTGATAGGCGGGCAAGCATCCCATCAATACCGCCCATGCCGAACGCCGCGACGATGGCGATACGCTGGTGGTGTGCTTCTGCGCCGATCCCTCGACGCTGGACGGTAATGACCGCGAGGCAGTACAGCGGGCGCTGCGCGACTTTATTCCGGGCATCGAAGTGGTGGACACCGTCTGCCAGGATTGGGCGAACGACCCGTTTTCCAAAGGCGGATGGATGCATCACCGCCCCGGCAATCTGACGCAGGCAGCTCCCTTGATGCGACAGCCCCACCGCCGCATCCATTTCGCGGGAGCGGACATAGCGCCGATCGGGGTGGGCGGCATCGACGGTGCCATCGAGACCGGCACCAGGGCTGCCGCTGACGTCGCCCGCGCCCTGGATGGCGCCCATCATCCCTGATCCGGTGCTACGCGCGCGCCGCCCGCCCGCCAGGCTTCTGCTCGCCTGGCACGGGCGCAACCAGCACCGCCAGGGCATCGATCAGCGCTCGCATTCGTTTTGGCGTGAATCGCTTGGGCTCGATGGGGTACATCATCATCCACCCGTCGCCCATGGCAACGAGCTGGTCGGTGAGGATGTCCGCCGAAATATCGTTGCGGACCGTCCCCCGTTCCTGCGCGTCCTTGACAATGGCGGCGAGCAAGCGGCGATAACGCGCGTAGCGCCTGGCGATGACTTCCGCAAACGCTGGCTCGTGTCGCCCCTGCGCCAGCAACTCCGATGTCGCCGGCCAGAACCTCGTGCTGCGGTCCGTCAGCCTTATCCAGCTTTCGAACGGCGCGAGGACGTCACCGCTTTCCCGGGCGGACTCCAGCATTGCGTCGAAACGGTCGAATGCGCTTTCCATCAGCGCCACGACCAGCTCTTCCTTGTTCGCGAAGTAATAGGTCACCGCACCAGTGGTGTAGCCCGCATGCCTGGCAACCTTGCGCAGCGATGCGTTGGCATATCCCTCCTGGGCAATCACGGTTGATGCCGCGCGCAGCAACTCCTTGCGTTTCGCTTCGCGGTCGCCGACCGGACGACCCCGGGTTGAGACCTGCTCGATATCGTCGTCGCTGTCCATTGTTCTGTTCTGTCTCTTGAGGATTTCGATAACTGGATGCCAACTGGTTAGCCGCCAGAAGCAACGCTGGACTACTACTACTACCAGGCGTTCCGGTCCTCGACCTTGCCAGCGCTAAGGCCTGCCGGCAATCCGAGGCCGCTGATGTTCATCGCCGACTATCGCCTCTCCAAGCGTACGGACCTGTACCTCACCACCGCTTACGCAAAGAATGCCGGCCTGTGCCTGGACACCGCGTCCATTGCGTTCAACAACGGCTATCAGCCTGGTGGTGGCAAGAACAGCATGTTCGGCGCCGCACTGGGTATCCGTCACAACTTCTGAGCGCGACGGATATCGTCAAACCATTGCCGATGCATACCCGATGCGATGTTGCTTCAGCGATCCGCATCGGGACATGGCGCGAGGGCCACCACCGAGGTGGCCCTCAGCGTATGTCATCCCATCCGGTAGACGCCGTCTTCGTTCACCTCAACGCGCCCGTCGGCCAGCAGCTCCGCCAGATGCTGAGAAATCGTACGGGTCTCGGCGTTGACCACCCACAAGCCTTCATAGCCCGGCGGATACAGCAGCCGCAGGTCGACCAGCTGCGCCAGTGTCTTTGGGGATTCGCGCAGCAAGGCCATCAGGCGCTGGTCGCGCTCGTCCAGCTTGGCCGCATAGGCAGCGAGATCACGCAGGAAGTGCTCGCGATCGGTGTAGACGCCCCGGTGATGGGACGTGACCCAAACCTTGGCCGGAATCTCAGGCAGCCGTGCCAGGCTGCGACGGAAGTCCGCGAGGCTCGACCCCGCGTCGCCATAATAAGGCCCGAATCCAGTCAGGTCGATGTCGCCCGTGAAAGCCACGCCCTCCGGTTCGACCAGAAGAACGGTGTGGCCCGCGGTGTGCCCTGGCAGGTGAAAAGCGCGAATGCCGGTCTGCCCCAGATCCCAGCGCGCGCCGTCTACGTAGCCCTGCGCATCGGGCCGCGGCACATAAAAGAATTCGCGCTGGAACTTGAGCAGCGTCTCCGATGCGTGCTCCGCATTGCCGGAAGCGGCCATCATGCCTTCCCAGCTCCTTGCCGCTGGTAAATCCCGTTCGTGGACATATACGGATGCATAAGGAAGACGATGCAACCCCGCCATATGGTCTTCATGCACATGGCCCATCACCACCAGCTCGGTCGCGTCAAACTCGGGGCCGATGTAGTTCGCGACAAGCGGCGTGTCGAACGCCGCGCGAGTCTCGGCGCCTCGTATCAATACCTGATTTCCGTCGGGGTATTTGCCGCTCTTCTCGCCGAAGAAGACCGAAACGCGCCCGAAATCCACGCGCTGGATGTGTCGCTTCCTGTCGGAATGGCTGAAAGCTGTGCTCATGTCGATCATCCTCCCTGGCAGTCCGTTGCGATCGCCCCGCACGCCGAGGCGTTCCGGGAGCGATCAGGTCAGGCTGCGCAGCTCTGTGCTCAGTTCTATTTATAATAACATCAGTCATCAAAATAAAAGATACCTGCAAGCGCAGGCCCTATAGAACTTTGGGATGCCGTTATAGAGCGTCTACCGGTCCTGGTTGTATATCACGAGCGAAATTCCAGGGCCCATCACGGATCGATCGAGGCGCGGTCGGACCAGACAGAGACCACGTTTGAGGTGCGTCTGCCGCGTCGCGCGCAGCGGGCGACTTGAGCTTTGATTTTTCGGAAAACGCAGTCTGACGAATTCCGATTGCTGACAGTTTCCGCGCGGGGACGATGTATCGGATGTTCATGACGCCGGCCCGGCGGCTGCACGGGCCGGCACCGGGCACTAGCCCAGCCAATGCCTGATCGTATCGGCCATCACGTTGGTCGAGATGCCGTAGCGATCATGCAGCGTGGGCAGCGCTCCGGCATCCAGGAACGCGTCCGGCAAGCCGACCTGCCTGAACGGCACCGATACGCCCGCGCCCATCAACGTCGTCGCGACCGCCTCGCCCAACCCGCCGATGACGGTATGGTTCTCCGCCACCACGACCAGGCGCCCGGAGCGCCGCGCTTCGCGCAGGATGGTATCGGTGTCCAGAGGCTTGATGGTCGGCACATGCAGCACGGCCACGCCGATCCGGTCGGCTTCGAGCGCCTTCGCCACTTCCAGCGCGCGCATGGTCATGATGCCGGACGAGATCACCAGCACCTCGGCGCCATCGCGCAACAGCTTCGCCTTGCCAAGCTCGAACTGGTAGTCGTACTCGTCCAGCACCACCGGCACATGGCCGCGCAGCAGGCGCGCATAGACCGGGCCGTTGTGCGCGGCGATGGCCGGCACCATCTGCTCGATGTCGATGGCATCGCACGGATCGATGACAGTCATGTTGGGCATCGCCCGCATCAGTGCCAGATCCTCGGCGGCCTGGTGGCTGGGGCCATACCCGGTGGTCAGCCCGGGCAGCGCGCAGACGATCTTCACGTCGAGGTTGTCCTCGGCGATGGTCTGGTGCATGAAGTCGTAGGCGCGCCGCGTCGCGAAGACCGCGTAGGTGGTGACAAACGGCTGCGCTCCCTCATGCGCGAAGCCCGCCGCCGCGCCCATCAGCAGCTGCTCCGCCATGCCCATCTGGTAGTAACGCTCGGGAAAGGCCTGCGCGAAGATATGCAGGTCGGTGTACTTGCCCAGGTCGGCGGTCATGCCGATGACGTTGGACTTTTGCTGGCCGAGCGCCACCAGCGCGTGGCCGAAGGGCGCCGAACGCGTGGCCTGCCCTTCGCCGGCAATGGAGGCGATCATTGCCGATGTCTTCAGCTTCGGCTTGCTGCTGTGGGTGCTGCTCATGCTGTCCTCCCGGATTCCAGTGCCTGCAGCGCGAGTTGCCATTCGTGGGCATCCACGCGGATAAAGTGGTTCTTTTCGCGCTGCTCGAGGAACGGTACCCCGCAGCCCATGCGCGTATCGCAGACGATCATGCGCGGCTGCGCTCCCGGATGCGCGCGGGCCGCGCGGAAGGCGGCAGCCACGGCATCGATATCATTGCCATCCACCCGCTGCGTGAACCAGCCGAAGGCCTCGAGCTTCGGCACCAGCGGCTCGAACGCCATGATCTGCGTCGAAGGCCCGTCGGCTTGCTGGTTGTTGACGTCGACGATGGCGATCAGGTTGTCGAGCTTCCAATGGCTGGCCGACAGGATGCCCTCCCAGATCGCGCCCTCGTCGAGTTCGCCGTCGGAGAACAGCGTGTAGACGAAGGCATCGGAGCCCTTGCGCTTCAGGCCCAGGCAACGGCCCACGGCGATGGTCAGCCCCTGCCCCAGCGAACCGCCGGACATCTCCATGCCAGGCGTATAGCTGGCCATGCCCGACATCGGCAGCCGGCTGTCGTCGCTGCCATACGTCTCCAGCTCAGCGGCGGGCAGGATGCCGGCTTCGAGCAGCGCCGCGTACAGCGCGATCGCGTAGTGGCCGTTAGACAGCAGGAAGCGGTCGCGCCCTTCCCAGTCCGGATCTTCGGGGCGGTAGCGCATGGCATCGAAGTAGGCGACGGCGAGCACGTCGGCAATGTCGAGCGCCTGCCCGATGTAGCCCTGGCCCTGGACTTCGCCCATCAGCAGGGCGTTGCGGCGGATCCGGTAGGCGCGTTCCTTCAGGGACACGGCCGTGTCGGAGGTGGTTCGTTGCATGATGTCTCCTGCGATCAATCGGAAATTCGGCGTTCGGTACAGCTTGCTCAGCGGTTGACAGTCCTGGGCACCAGCAGGACCAGCATGGCGCCCACGACCACGGTGGCCGAGATAAAGACCAGGCCCGCGGTGGACTTGCCGGTCAGGTCATTGAGCCAGCCCACGATGGCGGGCGAGAAGAAGCCCGCGAGATTGGCCACGCAGTTGACCGCGGCAATCCCCGCGGCCGCCGACATCCCGCCCAGCAGCGCGGTCGGCAAGGCCCAGAACTGCGACGACGACGCCAGGATGCCGGCGGCTGCGACGCACAGGCAGATCAGCGACGCGCTGACGCTGCCCAGCAGCGGGAGCGTGGCAAACCCTGCGGCGGCGACCAGCATCGGCACGATCAGGTGCAGCCGGCGCTCGCGCAGCCGGTCGGCGCTCATGCCGACCAGCGGCAGCGCCACGATGGCGCACAGGTACGGCAGCGCGGTGAAGAGACCCACCCACAACGGGTCCGCGACGCCGGCCTTGCGGATGATGGTGGGCAGCCAGAAGGTTAGCCCGTACTGCCCCAGCACCACGCAGAAATAGATCGCGGCCATCAGCCACAGCCGGCGGTCGGCCATGAACGAGCCGATCGACAGGTGGACCTCCTTGTGCGCGTTATCGCCCTCGATATTGCGCCGTAGCAGGGCCTTCTCCGCATCGGTCAGCCAGTGCGCATCGTCGATGCCGTTGTCCAGGTAGTACAGGATGGCGACGCCCAGGAACAGCGACGGCAGCGCCTCGATCAGGAACAGCCACTTCCATCCGGCCAGGTCGCCCACGCCGTGGAACGCGTGCATGATGTAGCCCGACAGCGGCCCGCCGACGATGCCCGCCAGCGGGATCGCCATGAAGAACATCGACAATGCCTTGGCGCGGCGTTCCGACGGAAACCAGTACGTCATGTACAGGATCACGCCGGGCGCGAAGCCGGCCTCGGCCACGCCCAGCAGGAAGCGCAGCACATAAAACATGGTGGGCGTGCTGACGAAGGCGAAGCTGGCCGAGATCACGGCCCAGGTCAACATGATCCGCGCCAGCCAGCGCTTGGCGCCGACCTTGTGCAGGATCACATTGCTGGGCACTTCAAACAGGAAGTAGCCGAGGAAGAAGATGCCCGCCCCCAGGCCATACACCGTTTCGCTGAAGCGCAGGTCGCTCAGCATCTGCAGCTTGGCAAAGCCGACATTGACCCGGTCTAGGTAAGCGCCCAGGTAGCACAGCATCAGGAACGGGATCAGCCGCTTCACCACCTTGGCGTAGGTGCGGGTCTCGAAGGTGGCCGCGTCGGCGTGCAGCGTCGCTTCGCCGCCCATGGGCGAAGCCGCGTATTTGGTCTTCATTTGTCTGTCTCCTGCCGGGTGCTGCCGCCGTGCGGCGCACCGGTCATGGGTGGGCCGCCTCTTTGGGCGGCTTGGCCTTGTTTTTAGTGGATCAGCATGCCGCCGTTGACGTCCAGCGTGATGCCGGTCAGGTAGGCGGACAGGTCGCTGGCAAGGAATACGCAGGCGTTGGCCACATCGGCGGCATTGCCGAGCCGCCCCAGCGGGATGCCCTTGATGATGTCGGCACGCATCTCGTCAGTCAGCTTGTCGCCGGTGATGTCGGTCTGGATCAGTCCGGGCGTAATCGAATTGACGCGGATGCCGTCCGGGCCGAATTCCCGGGCCATCGCACGTGCCAGCCCAAGCACCCCGGCCTTGGCCGCGCTGTAGTGGGGTCCGCCGAAGATGCCGCCGCCGCGCTGCGCGGACACCGATGACATGCAGACGATGCTGCCGCGTTTCTGCTCGCGCATCTGCGGCAGCACCGCCTGCGACATGTACAGCGTGCCGCGCAGGTTGACGTCCAGCACCGCATCGAAATTCGCCGGCTGGATATCCAGCGTGCGCACCGGCTGCGTGATGCCGGCGTTGTTGACGAGCGCGTCGATGCGGCCATAGCGCTGCAGCACGGCCTGCGCGGCGCGCTCGCAGGCGGCCTTGTCCGTCACATCGCAGGCCAGCCCCAGGTGGCGGTTTCCCAGTTCTCCGGCGGCCGCCTGCGCGTCTTCCAGACGCAGGTCAAGAATGACCACGCTGGCGCCGTGTGCGGCGAATGCCCGGGCCGCGGCCCTGCCGATACCGCGCGGCGACGCGGCCCCTGTAATGATGACGACGTTGTTCTCGACCAGCATCCTTGTCTCCTGACGTTTGCTGTTGTGATGGGTCGAGTTTTGTCGCTGCGGGCCTTTCGATCAACGCGGTATGCCTCAGGTATGGCTGAGAAATTTTCAGCAATGCCGGGCGGCGTGCGATGGGCCATGTGCCGCCATCGGCACAAGGATGGTTATCCGGGTCAGCCGGATGCCGGCAACTGGCGGTCCAGCCATGCCAGGAAGCGCTCCACGCGGGGCAGGTCGGCGTTCTGGGCGGGATAGACCACATGGTGGCTGCCGACCTCGACGGCATGGGTGCTGTCGAACACCGGCACCAGCGCCCCCTTGCGGATCAGCACCGAAGCCAGCAGCGTGCTTTCCAGCGCCACGCCGAGCCCCAGCGCCGCAGTCTCCAGCGACATATACGACCGGTCGAACGTGAAATCAAAGGTCTTGTGGGTGGTGGCGATGCCATAGCGGGCGAACCATTGCTGCCATTGCACCAATGGGGACTCGGAATAAATCAGGCGCTGCGCCAGCAGGTCGGACGGCGACGCGATCGGGTGCTTGTCGAGAAAGCCTGGCGCGGCCAGCGGGGTAATCGTTTCCTTGCGCAGTGTCCTGACTTGCAGGTCGCGCCAGTGGGCATAGCCGTGGCGGATGTCCAGGTCGTAGTAGCCGCTGGTGAACGAGACATCCTCGTACGAGCAGGACAGGTTGAGCTGGATGTCGCCGTTGTCGGCCTGGAACGATTCCAGCCGCGGCAACAGCCACATCAGGCCGAAGCTCGGGCTCGAATGCACCCGCAGGATCTCGACGTTGGCGGGGCTCGACGCGCGCTCGGTGGCCCGGTTCAGTTCGGCCAGCACACCGGTGATGTCGCGCAGGTAGCGCTCGCCCACCGGCGTCAGCACCAGGCCGCGCCCCTGCCGGAAAAAAAGCGGCTGGCCGATCGCCTGCTCCAGGTTGCTGATCTGGTGGCTGACCGCGGACGCCGTCAGGCCCAGTTCCTCCGATGCACGGCTGACGCTCTTGGTTCTGGCAACGCTCTCGAAGGCGATGATCGCCTTCATCGGAGGAATCCGCATGGCAGTGAGGGGCGGCGCGCCGCAGTCAGCGGGCGCGGGCCGGGGTCGGGAAGATGCGGGAATTCTACTTCGACCGCCGGTTGGCGCCGCGGCCGGGCTGTCGCCAGGGTGCGGTCAGAGCATCCGTATCGCCTAGTCTGTAAGAGACCACCAGGCCGCAGGAGCCCCAGATGAACACCCACACATTCCGCGTCGAATCCGACCTGCTGGGCGAGCGCAAGGTGCCCGCCGACGCCTACTACGGCGTGCATACGCTACGCGCCGTCGAGAATTTCCAGATCTCCGGCACGCCGATTTCCGCCTATCCCAACCTGATCCTGGCGCTGGCCGCGGTCAAGCAGGCGGCCGCCGAGGCCAATGCGGAGCTTGGGCTGCTGCCTGCGGACCTCAAGGACGCCATCATCGCCGCCTGCCGCGAAGTGCGCGAAGGCAGGCTCCACGAGCAGTTCGTGGTCGACATCATCCAGGGCGGCGCCGGCACCTCGACCAACATGAACGCCAACGAGGTGATCTGCAACCGCGCGCTGGAAATCCTGGGCCACCAGCGCGGCGAGTACGCTTACCTGCACCCCAACGAACACGTCAACATGGCGCAGAGCACTAACGACGTGTATCCCACCGCGCTGCGCATCGCGACGTTTTTCGCCATCGGGCACCTGCTCGAAGCGATGGAAGTCCTGCGTGCCGCCTTCGCCGACAAGGCGGTGGAGTTCGCTGGCCTGCTCAAGCTCGGCCGCACGCAGCTCCAGGACGCGGTGCCGATGACGCTGGGCCAGGAGTTCTCCACCTACGCGGTGATGCTGGAAGAAGACATGGCGCGGCTGCGTGAAGCGTCCACGCTGATTCGCGAAGTCAATCTCGGCGCCACCGCGATCGGCACCGGCATCACCGCGCATCCTGACTACGCGGCCAAGGCCACCACGGCGCTGAGCCGGATCACCGGCATCGAACTGCTTACCGCGCCCAACCTCGTGGAAGCGACCCAGGACTGCGGCGCTTTCGTCCAGATCTCGGGCGTGCTGAAGCGCATCGCCGTCAAGCTGTCCAAGACGTGCAACGACTTGCGGCTGCTGTCGAGCGGCCCGCGCGCGGGCTTCGGCGAGATCAACCTGCCGCCGATGCAGGCAGGCTCCTCCATCATGCCGGGCAAGGTCAATCCGGTGATCCCGGAAGTGGTGAACCAGATCGCGTTCGAGGTGTTTGGCAATGACACGGCAGTGACCTTCGCCGCCGAAGCCGGGCAGCTGCAGCTCAACGCCTTCGAGCCCGTGATAGCCGCCAGCCTGTTCCGCAGCTTCAAGCATCTGACCAATGGCTGCTTCACGCTGGCGGACAAATGCATCAAGGGCATTACCGCCAACCCCGAGCGACTGCGCGAAACCATCGAACGCTCGATCGCGCTGGTCACGGCGCTCAATCCGATCATCGGCTACAAGAACGCCACCGCGGTGGCAGCCGAGGCCTTCGCCAACAACACCAACATCAGGGATGTCGTGCTGCGGCGCAAGCTGATGACGGAAGCCGAACTCGATGAAGCGCTGCGGCCTGAAGCGTTGACGAGGCCCAGGGTCTATCCGTCCAACCCTGCGCGCCGGTAGCGGCCGATCGTACCGAAGCCGCCATCCCTGGTGATCGCTCCCCTCCTCCGGCGCAGTGGGAGAGGAGAGCAAACCAGCAGCATGCAGACTTAACAATCGCTTACAGCCATCGCCCTCCGTTTGCACTATTCTCCCTCGCCAACCTCACGCGGCGGCGGCATGGCTGCCGCGCGCCCGACAACACGCAGTGCCGGAGAAACCATGAACAAGATCCTGTCGCTTTCGACCCTGGCAATGGCCATGCTGGCCGCCGCGGGAACAGCGCACGCCCAGCATGTTGTCGGCGGGATGGGCGAGGAAGTCCGGATCGGCGCCTTTACCGACCAGGCGCACGGCAGCCGCAACCGCGGCCCGCACGACAGCCGCGGATTCAGCACGGCAAAGCGCGCCAAGGCACCGGCTCGCGCCGCCGACCGGCAGGACGCGCGCCGCACCGGCGTGCGCGCCCCGGCAGCCGCGCTGCCGGGCAGGCACCTGCCCTGATTGGATCGCGCTGGCGACACATTGCCGCACGGGTGGATGCGGTGGTTGTTATGGCGCCGTTACAACGGTGCCGCCCCCCGCCAACTGCAACATGCTGCCCCGCACCTCGATCTTCACTGGATCGGTCTTCTTCCACTGCTTCTTCGGCACGACCAGCTTCCAGACCGTCTGCTTTTCCGCCCCGCGGAAGAACGCCACCACGCCGACATATCCGGCGTTGGCATGCATGGGTTCGCTCAGGCTCACGCTTGCATCGGGGCGCAGTACGACATCCCTGCTCGCCAGCAGATCCGCCTTGAGCGACTCGAGATCGTTCGTCTCCAGTTGCGTATAGCCCAGTTGCTCGAAAGCCTGCGGCGTCTTCAGCTGGTAGACCCGCACCACTGTTGACAGCGATTGCCCGGCGCCGTTTGGATTCAGCGATGACCGGCTGGTAATGTCGAGGTTCATGGTCTTGACCTGGGTGGTAAAAGCCCATTTGGCGGCCTCCACCGTGCCATCTTTCACCGCCTGCCCCACGCCGCATCCCGCGAGCGCAAGGATGGCGGCCATGGCTGCGCCACTGCTCCGAAGCTGCCCTCTCATTGTGTTGATCCTCTTGGTCTGACAAGTTGCTGTGTGGTCCAGCGTGTTGATGCCTGGCATGGCTCGCGCGATGTCGGGTCGTGCCCGTTCCAGATGCCGAGCTGCACGCGCGTCATCCGGTCCGGGGCGCCCGCAGCCCTGGTCTGCCTTAGTTGCGTGGTATAGCCCAGGCTTGCCTGGTCCGAATTCAGGACCGGCGACGGCATCAACGCCGGCTTTACATGCATCTCCAGATGCGCGTTGGCTTCATAGCCGAGGTAGAAGCGCAGCAGCGCCATCACTTCGCGGTGCATGGGCTGTCCTGGCAGCAGGGCTAATACCGACTCGCGCGTCTGAGGCGTGATGGCAACACGCACGGTGTTGGCGCGGTCGTAGAAGCCGCGTCCCAACACACAGTTCTCCCCGAGCGGCCTCCGTTCGGTGGCATCGAGACGCACCCACACCGGGTAGAACTCCCCGACGGTGATGTGCGCGTCCGGCGCCGCATGCTGCAGCACACCGGCAAGGCCTTCGGCGGTGCGCGTACGCTGGCTCGCGAGGCCCAGCATCGACAACAACTTGCGCGTGCCGACCGTGCCTTCGACCGGAAGCTGCACGGGACCTGGCTGCGCGAAGCCCAGCCCGAGCAGGCTCAGCAGGTAGCGCGACACTTCATCCTGTCCGTCCGGCCGGAAACCTGCGGGGTAGCGATACTTGCGCGAGACCCTGTAGAACTGCGTGACGATCCGGTGGTGGAACAGGTCGAGGAAAGCCGCCAGCGGCTCGGCCCCATCGCGGCGCTGGGCAATCTCGTCCACGAAGTAGGACGGCATGCGTGCGTCGACGCCATACAGGCCAAGGAAGGTCGTGCGGACTGCGGGCGGCAGATCGGGATGGTCGCTGTCGTACTCGACCGCAGCGATTTCACGCGCCGGAAATCCAGAACACCCCTGCGAGCGAAAGCGCACCGGCTCGTCCGCCGGGGAATCGGTGGTGCCCAGCGGCGCCCGCTGCGGCGCGGACAGCTCGATCAGCTCGCATAGCCGCAAGAAATTCATCCGCGGCGCATTGGCGAGCAAGGCCGGCAGCAAGGTGCCGGTCATGGAAGCTGTGGCCGGCTGGTCTGGCATGCTCAAAACGGCGCTCCTTCTCCCTTGCTGTCCGGCCATGCGAGGCGGCGGCCAGTGGGCTGCGACACGATCACCAGCCGGGTATACAGGTTGACGGTCGCATACAGGGACAGGAACCGGTTGAGCATCTCACCGAACAGTTCAACGTCGCCGTCGCCGGCAAACTGGGTACTGTCCAGCATCACTTCAATCTCCACACCGCGCAGCAGGCCGCCCTTGACGAGCTTCCGCAGCGGCCGGTGCCGTACTTCCGTGATCGCATTGATGCGCCTGCGGTTCAGTTCTCCTTCCGACCAGTCGTACAGCGCGAGGCTGCCGCGCAGGACTTCGGCATCGAGCAACGACAGGTAATTCGGCGCGAGGTGCGACAGCACGCGCCAGTGAAAGCGGTCGCCGGTTGGGGGATACACGGGCAGCGTCGGCGCGGTCAGGTTGCGCACCGTGCCGATATTGGTGAAGCCACCGCGCATGCGCGTGATGCCCGCCGCGCGCAGGCCCTTGCGCGGCAACATGCCGTTGGTGCCGGTGACGGACAGCGAGAGGGTTTCCTGCGGGAGGGCGTCCTGCTGTTCCCAGGCATGGCCGCCCAGCACCACCCAGGTATCGAACCTGCCCGACGGGCCACGTCGCACACGCGTGTGGAAGTAGCGCTCCGGCATTTCATGGCGCAGCATTCCGCCCCGATGGCGGAAGGCTGCGAACGGCGCGTACTCAAAGCGCTCGCCGCTCGCTGCCTCGAAGCCCCGTACAGTATCGACCGAGTACGCTTCGACATGGTGCCCGTGGTGCTCCATCGCCCGCACCCGGTATTCAGTCTGGAAATGGGTAACCGTAATCGGATCGGCCTCCAGCTCGAACAGGTTGATGACAGGCGTGCAGAAGAGCCGCACGTTCTCGGCCGAGAAGCGCATGTCGTCCGGGAACGGGCGGGCCAGCACCACCTCCACATCAAAATGCTCCGCATCCGGCGGGATGGCATCCATGTCCAGCCCCACCAGGTCCACGAACATGAACTTCTCCGGGAAGGTGAAGTACTCCAGCAGCAGCTGGTAGCCGCCAAAGGCGTTGTCGGGCTTCGGCCACAGCCGCTCCGCGGCGGCAAAACCCGCAGGCTCCAGGTGCAGGTCCGCCATTGTCCGGGGTGCGCCCGGGCGGTCCGCAGGATAGCCCGGCACCCGGACCTGCACGGCCAGCGGCTCGGCAGTCAGCGCCGCGTACAGCGCCAGCGCCAGCGGACGGTCGGCATGGAGGTATAGCCGCAGCCTTGGCACCGCCAGCTGTTCGCGGCGCCCTTGCATCTGCAGCGCAAGCCGCATCCGTATCACCGAGCGGCCATCTTCGCGCGCGTAGGCATTGGCTTCGGTCAGCCGCAGGGGATACAGGTCGACCGGCTGCGTGGTCCGGTAGATGCACTCGACGCTGTCTTTGCCGTTGGCCCTCTCGCTGCCCAGCGCAATCGGGTCGGACATGACTTCCAGCCCCGCCGGCAAGGTTTCGTGGCGTTGCAGCGCGCCGGTGGTTGGCGACAGTTCGAGGATCGACAACGACGGGATCATGCGCAGGTAGTGCGGCCACAGCATGCTGACCAGTCCTTCGGTCAGTTCCGGCAGTTCATCGTCGAGCTTATGGCGCAGGCGCCCCATCAGGAAGGCAAAGCCCTCGAACAGCCGTTCGACGTGCGGATCGCGCTCGCCGATGCGGTCGATGTTGAGCATGCGCGCGCGGTCGGGAAACGCCTGCGCGAACTCCTTGCCGGCCTCGCGCAGATAGCGCATTTCCGCCTCGTAATAGCGCAGGATCTCGTTGTCTTGAGTGGGATGGTGCATGGGACAGGTAGTTGGCTCGCCCACTAGGAAAGGGCCACGGCGCGTGCCGGGTCAATGGCGGTCAGGTCGCCAACGAGCGCTTCGATACGCTCGCCGAGCGCCGCCTTGTCGGCATCCTTGCGGGACAGGCGGGTTTTGAGCAACCGCAAAAGCTGAAGCTTCGCCTCAAATGCCAGCGAGGGCTCCCAGCTTGCCAACTGGAAGCGCTGAGCGGACTGGTCGAGCGCGGACAGCAGGCGCAAAGCCGTATCAGTGCGATCGGCACGCTCGGCGACGCGCGCCATCACCAGTTGCCGGACAAATCGATCGCGCTCGCCATCGGGCACGGGCAGGCCCTGCAGCCACGCAAAGGCGGTATCGAGGCTTTGCTGGGCGGCGAGGTCCGAGGCCTGGGCTTCCGTCTCCGCCCAGTCGGTACTGGCCGACGCCACCGATACCGGGGCCATGGGCTCACCGCGCTCGACATCGCGCACCGTGGCATGGCGCGCAATCCATTCCAGCGTGGTGTCGTCCGCGAACGGCGTGCCATCCGTAAAGGTCAGCTGGGGCAGCCCGGGCAGGCGTTCGAGCATCAGCGCGCAGTCAGTGGCGAGCAGGTCGCGCGCGCGGGCGTACCCGCCGCCCGCCTGGTCCTGGGCGGTGAAGGCGTAGTACTGCAAATCCAGCCAGAAGTGGTTTGCGCCTTCGGCAAATGCCTGTTCGACACGGTCCAGCAGCTCGGGCCACTGCTTTTGCAGCACCAGGCGCTTGAGCTGGGCGCGCAGTTCGGCGCGGGGCGCTACCAGCCGGGTCCGGCCGCTCGGCTCGTGGGGCGGGACCTCGGTGAGCGTGTCCCAGCGCACGCAGCGCATCAGCCGATAGGCGGCCAGATAGCCCTGGGGCTGGTCACGCAGGAACAACGCCATCTGGCGCGCACGGTCGAGCAGGTCGCGGGTGGAAGCTACCTCGCCGGCGGCGGGCAACGCCGTGGTGGACTCGGTGTGGGCTCGTCTTGCCGGTTCGGGCAGGCTCACACTCGCCTCAGCCGAAGGAGGCTCCACCCGGGCTTCGAAGCGGCGAAACAGCCCGTCGAGCGCCGGGCGCGTTGCCTCCGGCCATTGCGCGGTGCGCTCCAGGATCAGCGCGAGCGCCGACAAGGTGCGCTCCAGCGACGCACCGGTGAGTCCCTGCACGCGGTCGAGCCGGTCCGTGAACGTGGCACCGGCCAGCCATTCGAGCGCGGCCTGGCGGCTCTCGGCCCGCGCTGGCAACAACTGGGCACCATAGCGGTCGATCAGCGCCGACAGCAATTCGAAGCCTGCGGCGATGCCTTCGGCGCCATCGCGCCGCATGCGGCCGTAGACGTAGTACGCCGCCAGGCGCACGTCTTTCGCCGTTGTCTTGAGCAGGCGTTCGGCGGACTCAATAATCAACGTATCGTTGAGGTCGGACAGCTTCGCGACTTCCTCCTTGATGGCGAGAAAGTCGTCGTCGTAGCCCGGATCGTCGCCGACCGAAGCCTCGGCGCGGATGGGTTGCAGCCATGGCTCCCAGCCGGGCTGGGTGGAACGGGCGAGGTCCGCGGGTGCGCGCGTGCCAAACAGGGCGCTGAGGAGATTGCTGAACATGTTGATTCCTCTCGTGCTCTATTTGCGTGAGCCGGGAATGACGCCAGCCACGGCCTGCGGCTCCCGTCCCACGAAGATGCGCGACGGCAGTACAAAGCCTCGCAGCGACAGCATCTCGAGCGGCCCCTGGCCGACCTCGGTCCGCATCTGGTAGCTGAGTGGATAGGCAACTTCCGCTGGCGGCGGCAGCGTCGGGGCGCGGGTGGTCAGGCTGTCGGGGTCCGGCATGCTGGCCTGTTCGGGCCCCTCGGCATCGGGCACGCCCTGCCAGGTCAGTTGATAGGTGGCGCTGTCCAGCGGCTCGACCCGCGCGCGCTCGAGCATCCGCACGAATCCCCAGAGGCCGCCGAACTCATAGCGCTTGTTGGTGCCGGCTTTCTCGGTCTGCCATTGCAGCCGCGTTCCCAGGTCCTGCAGGTTGTTGGCCGGCCAGGTCATCGCCTGCCAGGACTCGCGCTGGTTGTAGTAATGCAGCTTCTGGCCATCGAGCGTCAGCACCGTATCGGTCAGCCCAGGCGTGGGGATCGGCTTGACCTCGAAGCGGTACTGCGGCTCGCCTTGCGCCAGCATGTGCGCGGCGATGCGCTGCAGGGTATTGATCGCTTTGAGGAAGGTAGGGTCGAAGGCCAACGCCTGGCCGCCGGTGGCCGCGGGTACCCATTGATCGCCCTGCAACTCGAGCACGCCGGCCAGCTGCGTACCCAGGAACGCCCCGATCAGTCCGCTTTGCGGGCGCAGAAAGCGCGCCAGTTCGGGCAGCGAGGCATCATTGGCGGTGTCCGCAAACGGATAGCGTCCAGCGAATGCGCGTCCCCACGCCATCGCGATGCTCTGCCGCCACGCGTCATTCAGGCTCGCCTGCGCGGGTTGCAGCACGGTCTGCGTGGCCTGCGCAATCGGCCGGACGAACAGCGTCTCGCCCATGCCAGCCCATTGGCTGCCGAGGCTTGCGGCGATCAACTGCGCATAGGCCTGGGTATCGGCGAGCTCCGAGCCTTTGCCCTGGAACAGCGCCTGCGCCATCTGGCGAGCCTGTGCGTCGGCATCGGCGCTGTTGCTGACCTGCTGCAGCCGCAAGCGCAGAGCCGTGGCGCGGTCCAGGAAGCGTTGCAGGCTCAGGTCACCGTTGGCGCCCTGCCCTGTCCCCGTCGAAACCTGGCTCACCAGCCGCAGCACCGGGCCGAAGGCGGGCCCCAGCGGCCCAGCCGCGTCCGGCTTGATCGCTTCCGCCCCCGCCGCCTTCTTGCCGAGCAGATCCTGCGCCTTGGCCACCAGCGTATCTGACAGGGAGTCTTTGCGCGCGCCCGCGCCCCCTTGGTATTCCAGCGCCCTCATCAGCGCGATCACCGGCGACTGGCGCGCATCGGCCATCAGCTTGAGCTGCTCGATTGCGGCCGGCAGCGTAGACGCGGGCTCCCATTGCAGGCTGTTCATGAAGCCCTGCCAGTGCTCTGCGTAGTCGGCAAAGTATTGTTCGGTCAGAGCGACCTGCAAGGCTTCGGCGGAGCGCGTCGCAGCCGGGGATTGCGCCGGTTGCGGGGTGCCGTCGGTCAGTACCCAATCGCTGGCGATTTCCGTACGCCTGGCGGCCTGCTCGATCGCCGGGGCCACGTATCCCTCATAGGCCTGTCGGGTGAAGACGCCAGGCACGATGGCTGCACTGCGCACCAGCCCGCGGGGATCGGTGCCTGCCGTGAGCGATGCCAGGGTCTGGTCCGGGTACTTGCTGCTGCTGTCACCAAAGGCGTTGATGATGCCCTGGTAGACGGTGTCCTCGGCATTACGCTGGCCGATTACCGCCAGCAGCGTCTGGCGCGCGCCGGCTACCAGTTCGGGGCGGGGTTCGATGCGCCATGACGGGTTGGATGGCAGGTGCTGGGCGTAGAATTTGAGCAGGCGCTCGGAAAGGTCCTGCCTTTCACCCGGCGTGATGCGTGCGTCAGTGGACCAATGCTGCAACAGCTGCGGCGTCAGGAAGGCCGCCTCGGCCCGCTCCGGGTGGGCGAGCATCAGGTACGCCTTGAGACCCTGGTGGCCACCCAGTGCCCACTTGCTGGTCTGGTCATCCAGGGTGGTGATTTGCATTTGCGCGAGATCGACCAGGGTGGCCTCCAGGTCGTGCTGGACTGGTGTCGTCAGCAATTGACGGCTGGCTTGCGTATAGGGTTTCCACAACGCGTCCAGGACGGCGGGATCACGATTGAGGCCGAAGCGGGTGGTGAGTGGCGCGTGATGCTGGGTGCGGTACTCGTAGTGCTCGATCTGTTGTTGCAGGGCGAGGAGTGCGCGCAAGCGGGCAGCGGAGTTGGTGGCTGACTGGATATCGTGGACGGTCTGCTGGGCGGCGTGCACGTCGCGGGTGTTAAGTAGTCCGGATAGCAGCATGCCGGCAGTCCAGACGCCTACGGTTGTCAGTGTCAGAGTAGAAATGACGGTGACCGGGTGCCAGCCGATGCGCCGGCCCGGCTGTCGGCGGGCGGCATTCCCCAGATAGTGCCAGACAGGCAGGTCGGCGCTGGTAGCTTGTTCCGCAGTGTCGCCGGTAGCGCCGCGGGTTGCCCACGGATACGGCACAAAGAACACGCCGCCCAGAACCGGCTCGCGCCGCTGTCGGGTAGCCAGGCCTGCTAACCATTCGGCCAGCGGCGCGCTGCGGGCATCGAGCCGCTTTGACAGCCCGGCGGCGTAGCGGTCGCGTTGGTTCCGGATCAGCTGCTCGATACCACGCTCAGCCAGGCGGTCACGTACGCTCCGCAGTGCGGCTTCGATCGTGGCAGCGTCCGCACCGTGTGGCAAGTCGCAGCCGATCACCGGGGTGTTACCGGGTGTCGCCGCGTCAGCTTCCGCCGCGTCGAGCAGGTAAACCGGAGCGGACCAGTGCAAGACGTCGGCGATGCGGGCCAGACCGAGGCCGTAGGGGTGGAGGCCACGGCTTTGCGACGGCAGGTCGGCTTCGCCATTGGTCACGAGAACAACGGCATCCACCGGCTGGCGCCGGCGCAACTTGTAGAGTTGCCTGAGCCAGGCCGTGTCCGGCTGGCCGTCCTTGCCGGCCGTGCTCCACAACAGCACCGTGTCGGAGGTGGCGAGCCAATCCGCTTCGGTCAGTTCTGGCAGTAGCCGTCTAATAGCGGCAGCATCGCCAGTCACCAGCAGGCGGGGCAGGCGGCGGCAGCGCCGTTCCCGCAACGCGAACTTGAGGTTCGCGTACCGCAACGCCGCCAGATCCACGTTGGTGGCTGGGCTGTTGCCCATGCGCGCAGCGGGATCGCGCAGATGCCGCTTCCGGTCCCCCGAGCGGCGAGCCACAGCGCTCCACGCAGATGCAACAGGGCCGCGCAGCAAGAGCGCCGCTGCGCCAATTAGGGCCGCGATTTTCGCCTGCCTGAGGGCCGCCTCGGTTCCCGCGCCCAGGAAATACACCGTGGCACCCGCAGCCACAGTGATGGCAACCACCGCGATCGTGTATCCCCAGCTCTTTCGATTTTCCATCAAGTCGTTTCCGGTTCGCTCTGTTGCTCCACGGGACGCACCACCGCCAGCCGCAGTGCACCCTCCCGGCAGGCGATCAATTGCGGCGTATGACTCTGCTGCGCATGCTCGATGGCGAGCGCGGCGGCGAACCAAGGGCCCGCGACGCCCGGGTTGCCGAGCGCGACGTCAATGTCATGCACACCAGGCAAACCATCGGCCTGGGCCGCGCCCAGGCGCACATCGGATGCGTGCTTGAGCAGCGCAGCCTTGTCCGCCTTCGAGAGGCCGGATTGCCACAGGTGATGCAGTTCTTCTGGCGTTGCACGTGCGCACAATGCGGCGGTCGTCATGGCGTCGACGAGCCCATCGGTCTCGCACGCCACCGGGCGATGCATCATCGCGATAGGCACTAGATCTTGCCGCTCCTCCAATGGCGCCCAGCAGAGCAGCAAGGCGACGGCAGCCTCGGCACTGTTTTCTGATGGCGTGTCGTGCAGTTGGACGGCGACGAACAAGGTGAACTTCTCCAGGGCGGGACCACCGTACACATCCAGCCACGTATCGAGCGTCATCAATCCTTCCCTGACGGGCACCGGCATGGCCTCCACTGAGCGAAGGCCGCAACCGTCCCAGGCCGTGTTCCAGGCCGTGAGAAGTTGCTCGAGGTTCGCGTCATGTGGCAACTGCAATTGCACTTCGAACGGCGCCCTGGATGGCACGGCGCGTAGCCGCCCTTCGATTTCCTTCAGCAGTGTCTGGAAAACCTGCCGAAAACGATCGGTGCCTTCGCCGTCCTCGGGCGACGCCAGCCGCGTATGACGAATCGCCGGCATACGCCGCTTCGGCGTGCGAGCCACGAGAACCGATTCCTTTTGCGAAATCCGCCCGGCCACACCCTTTGACGCCATGGCACACAGATACGTGGCGCCGAGCACGGCCAGTGGCTCGGTGCCAAAGACAATGGCTTCCTCGCGGTCCGCCTGCCGGACTTCGTCCTTTGCGGCCAGGTAATTCGCTTCTTCTTCATGGAAGTGCAGGCGAAGGCCGAACAAGGCGGCCCATGCCAGGAACGGATACCCAAGCAACCTCATCCAGAACCACAGGCTGTCTGCAGGATTTCCCCTCGGCCAGGTTAGCAATGTCCATGCGACGCCAACTGCGAGAATCACCACCAGCAGCGTCAGCCAGACGATCGGATTCGGCGGCATGGGCCGAACCTCATCGGAGGACGGGTCTGGCAATTCAATGGGCATCGGACGCGCTCAAAGGAGACTCGAGATCAGCTTGCAACCGCACGTGGCGCGATAGCCATGGCGCGCGATGGGCACGCCTCCATCCTTCGTGGATTCATCGCCGTCAATAATGAGATTGGGATGCACATTGGGATGCCTGGGGCATGACACCTGGTCGCCCTTGCGAGCCATAGCTCGGCCGTCGTACCGCATCGTTGACGAGGCACTGATGACCTTGCCATCGTGGTCGGTTGCATCACCCAGGCGAATGAGATCGATCAATTTGTATTCCTCAAAGAAATTCAAGCGACACGGGTCAAGCCTGATTGCTGTAGGCAACCAGTTCCCATGTCACCTCCACGGAACGCTGACGGACACCCAGCAAGTCATCCATCCATGCAAAGAGTCGCGGATCGTATCCAGTCAGTGGCGGCATGATCTCTCCCTTCCCAAAGCTCCGCCTGGCGCCGGCGATCATGCCAACGGCAGCCTGCACGGACCAGATGCCGCCTTGTGGGCAGCGCTGGCCCGAGTCCGCTGTCGTGCCCAATGGCAACTGCACCGGGTCGGGCACCGATGGTTCCGTCTGCGCGGTCTTCGCCAAGGCGGTCAGCGGCAGGCCGGTTGCCGGGTCGAGGTTCTTAGCCTTGCTCAGGCGATTGATGAGTTCGTCGGAGGGCTTCTGCGGCGGTACCGCTGCATCCTGCTCCTTCTGCCACTGGAAGGTGCCGTCCCAGGGCGGCAGCGTGGCAGGGGGCAATGGCGCGATTCGGTCAATGTCCGGGACCTTCGGATTGCGACCGTCGTTGTTGGTCAGAAACTGCCAGATCGATTCGTAGCGCCGCGAGCGCTCGGGGTCGTTCGGAAGCGCCAGATAATTTAGCTCCTCAGACGGCGGAGGCCCCTTGAAAGCATCTTCCAGAAAGGAGGCCGACGTTGTGTCCCCCGCCATGACTCCCTTTTGAAAGGCCGCGATGGCCTCCCCATAGAGGCGATCTCCCTTCAAGCTGATTCCAAGTATCTCGGCCGCCTTGCCAAAACCTTGGTCGGCGGCGCACCTGTACAGTTGCCTGGCAATGTCGGGGGCCTTGTCCCACGGTTCGAGCAAGTCACCTACGTAGAACTGCGCTTCTGGACTGCCCAAATCGGCGGCCTTGCGGAAATAGCGCAGCGCCATCTCCGGATCCTGCTTTAGTCCGTAGCCAAGCTCGAGATAGTGGCCAATGTCATAGTAGCCGCCAGGAATGCCTTGCTCGATCAACTGAGCCGCGAGATCGATGACTTCCCTCGGCGCGTCGGGCGACGTGGCCTGGCCATATGAGAGCAGTGATTGCAGGTTGCGGTTGGCCTTGTAGTGGCCGTGCGCGGCCGCGATGCGGTAGTACCGAGCCATCTGGTTGTAGTCCTTCGGCCCGTCGGCCTTTTGCAGATGGCGGGCATAGCGGAAGAGGCTGTCCGCCTCGGGATCCAGCGGGGGCAGGGCAGCCGCCTCGCGGACGCAGGTGAAGGCGAGATTGGCGCGCACGGCGCTCATGTCAGGCAGGGACGCCATGGGATTCTCCTTGTTCGAGCAGGCGCAGAGCAGAAGGGTGAGGGGCAAAATCACGCGAGTTGCGTTCATCGGTCAGTCCAGGTTGCTGCGTTTTTCAGACTCACGCAGGAAGCCGACGAGCGAGGCATAGGGCGTTTCTTTCCCCGTCTTTTGGCGCCTCGCATTCTCGTCAATGATCTTTTGCCACGCTTCGAACGCTTTCGCGATATCCCCCTGCGCCCCCATGTCCTTCGTGTGCACATGCCACAACCGTTGCCGCAACGGTCGCGTCACGCTCCCATTCTCATGACAAATGTTCAGTTCACTGTCCCCCATCATGCTGCGCGTATTGATATTGGCCGACCCGAGCGTCATGAACACATCGTCCACGATCATCAACTTGGAGTGCACATACACATAGCCCCAATTGCCAGGCGGTGAATTGGGAGCGACCAGCGTGCATATGTGCACCTTCAGTCCCGGAATCTCCGGCGAGGGCCCGACATCCTGGGCTGACTTCTTCATCTCTGTTTCCAGCTCGGCCTGCTTCGCCCGCGCCTGCTTGAGCCGCTCCTGCGCTTGGGCCAGACTCTTCTGGACATACTCTTTGCCCAGATGACTGTACTGGTACGCTCCCGCAATCGACTGTTCGGCCTGCTTGGCCCGCGCAGCCGCTTCGTCGTACTGGCGATGCAGGTCGGCTTGGCGCGCGTTCTCACGCTCCAGCTTGGCGACGGCGGGCATCGCATCGGCCTTTCCCAGTGCCTCAAGCATGCGGTAGGTCTTGACCGTCCCCGGGCCAATACCCTCGTCGTTGGAATTGGTCACCACGAACAGATGGATTGGGCCATGCTTGCCCGGATCGCGCCCCCGGGCGTACTGCGCCTGGACCGCTGCCTTGATCTTTTCGGCCAGCGCCGGCAAACGGAAGTACTGGTTCTCGATATAGATGAACCGCGTGGCGTTATTGACCGCCTGCATGTACATCTCCTCGATCTCGAACCTGGCATGCTTTGGCTGGGTCCGGAGCAACTGCCCCATCACCGGCGTGTCGCCGTTGTGGCACAACTGTAGCTGGGCTGCGACGGCGGCGCGCGAGCGCCCCAGCTCCTGTCCCGTTGCCTCATCCCAGGCTTCGCAGAAGTTCTGGTTCAGGTATTGCAGCAGCGGCCCAGTGACTCGGCTCGAAATATCCTGCCGGGGATGCAGGCCGTTGCGCCCGTTTCGGGGATGCATTCGTTCGCAGCTGTGATCGTCGCGATCCCAATAGGTGTCGAGCATGTTGTGCCCCATGACGAAGCCGACTGCCTGCTCGGGCAACTCGTAATCGATCAGCACCATCTTCTGATGGTGTGTTGGGGTTGCCGCCATGACGGCCCCGTTCATGGCCTTCGTGCGCGCGCTGCTTTCCTTGTCCTTTCCCTGCAACCAGGTCCGGAAGGCGGTTTCCGCCCGGTCCCACTCGGAGAAGCCGCGCGTGGCGAGCTCAATGCCAGGAAACTGCACGCCCAGCGCATGCCCGAGCTTACGTGCGGCGAAGCGCTGCGCAATCTGGCGGATGCTGGTCCCCTTGGTCACGTTGTTAAGGTTCGCGCGCAGGTACCAGACGAGATCGAATTCGCGCTGGAAATCCCTCTGATAATCGCGCTGGATCATGTCGACCCTGGCGAGAAGCCAGTCAGGCAGGTATGGCTTGACCATGGTTGCCCAATTGTTGCCAGGCATATTGTTCTCGCTCCATTCGGCCAGGCTGTAATCGTCCTGCCAGCACAGCAGACGCACGCGAACCTTGTCCGAGCTCGCGCCTTTGCGGGCCAGCAGTTGGCCAATTGATACGGCATCGGAACCATCACGCTTGAAGTACATCGAGGGCTGGAATCCCCAGCAGACGATGTCCACTGAGCGCTGGGCGTTCTTGATGGCGTCGTAGACTTCCCCGAATGCCTCCTCGCCGTTGACCAGCGGCTTGAAGGTGCACGGCGCAGGGTAGTACTCCGCAGGCTGCACGAACCACGGGAAGGTAATCGTGGCACGGTTCGTGCACGACAAGGCAAAAGGTGTGGTAATCGATTGTTTTGTCATGCTTCCGACCCTGGATTAAGAATGTCCCGATAGGTCTGCCGGTGCACAGCCCGATCCATGGGTTCGGCGTCACCGCCCTGGATTGCCTCATGAAAGTGAAAACCCTGATTCGCCAGTTCGCCGTTTGATGAGTCGCCCCGGTATTCTTCCGCGACCGGCAGCGTGTAAGAGACACCGTTCGCAAGCTCCAGTTGATAGGTTTGCGTGGACACTTGGTGTTCGATCGGAATCAAGCCGCTGGCGTCGATGACGCCTTGCTTGAGCGGCACCCCGTCGGCCAACAGGGTGTACGGCATTCCGACCGGCAAGGCATTCCTGCTTGCCGGTGACGCCGCGGCATTGAGCATCAAGAGCTGCGTCGGCAAGCCGCTTTCGAGCCGGGATGCCATGCGCATCGAGGCCGGGCCCGGCTTGTCCCAGAACGCGCACTTCTCCAGAATGTCGCCGGGCGTGCCGTTCTCGATCCGTTCGGGTGTGATCCGGATGTAGGATCCACCCGCACCGAGCCAGACTTCCTTCTCCGCCGAGAGAATCAGCTTGCCATCGACGCTGACGATCTTCAGGTCCTTCAACGCAGTCAGGTGCATCTCGTCGTTCTGCGCCTGGATCTCGACTTTGCCCTTGCCGGCGAAGAGCTTGATCCCGAACTGCTGGGCGAATAGGGAGATTCCCTTTCCGGCTGCCACCATAAGCTGTCTGAGCACGCTGATGTCGGCATTACCGCCTGCCGTCGCGATCAGGTTGTTGTTGGCACTCAACTGCAGGTCCGCACCCGATACCAGCGCCATGCCGGCCGGCGCGCTGGCAACCAGGCCAGCCGCCTTCAACTGCTTGAGGGTGTCATTCAGCAGCGCCTTCTGGCGCTCGCAATCGGCCACTAATGCCTGAGCTGCCTTGGCGGCTTGGGCTAACGCTTCAGCTTGCCGTTGGGCCTGCCCGAGCAGCCCGAGGGCCGCCTGCATGTCGAGCTGCTGCCCACTGGGTCCTGGCTGGTCGTCGGCCGACAGGAAGAGCCCCTTGCCACCCCGGATCGCTCCCCAACCCGAGGTACGTAACTCGAAGCCATCGCCGCGCTTATTCTTCTTGTGGTCAACGAGGTAACCCAGGTTGAGTTGCGTCTTCCCCGCGTACTCGGTAGAGAGCTTGATACTCTCCTGTCCCTCCCAATCCTCCATGCGCAACTTGTTGTTGCTCTGCGTACGGATGACATTACGGGACAGCCAACGATCCTGATTGGTAATCAGGTCCACATGCTGGCTGTGGTGATGAAAGTGCGCGATGTACGGCTTGTTCGGATTGCCGTCAAGGAACGCAATCCCCGCCTCGGTCCCATCGAGCGCAGGGAAGTGGAAGCCCGTCTGGTTCGCGCCGGCAAACGGTTTGGCCAGCCGCAGCGGCACGCTCTCGCCGCCGTTTGGCCATTCGTCGAAGTCCAGGTCGAAGCGGACTGTGTAATAGCCCTCTTGAGTCAGGTAGGCATACTTGTACTTGCCCGGAGAGGTGACGCGGGCGCTAAGGGTCCCGTGAATCTTTGGCCAGTTGTCTTCATTGAGCGGAAGCCGGAAGCGCCGGTCAGACGGGATGGCTTTGAAGGTGTTCCGGTAGGCCGCATCGCGTGCCCCGCTGTGGCTGACTTCGGTGATGACTTGGCCGTTGGGCGCATCGGGCAGTGCACTATCCATGCGCAGGATGCGCGCGGGGCGCAATTCCAGCACGTTGCTCTCGCCCGCAAAGAGCAGCTGCGCGGCAAGCGCGGCTTCGTGGCGTAACTGGGCCTCCCACCTGGCGCTGTCCTGATCCAGGTGATGAGTCCCATAGACGTAAGGCTGGCCGTAGGTGGTCTTGTCCTTTCGGGCGACGTTTGCCTCGGCCTTGAAGCGCTCATAGGACCGATCGGGGTTGTAGTCGGCAACCACGAACGACTGCGGTACCGTCTGCGCGTGTGTAGTCAGATCAAAGACGGCCTCCGCGCCAGACTCCAGCCCTGCCGTTTCGCGGTACGGCACCCGCAGTTCCGGCTTGTAGATGTAGTGGTCGATATCGTCACCAAACACCACCATCTCGCCGAACTTGCCGGGCACAAAATAGCTATAGAGGCCCTCCTGTTCCATCAGCAGCCGGATGTATGCCCAGTCAGACATCTGGTACTGGAAGCGAAACTTGTGCTGCGGATACTTGCGGCGTGTCTTGAAGGCGAACTGGTGGCCTTTCAGGCCATGCCGGCGCAGGATCGCCTCGATAATCTGCGGGGCGGTCTGGTGTTGGTAGATGCGGCTAGCGCGCGTGAGCTGGAGTCGCGCAACCAGCGGCTCGACAACGATTTCGTAGCCGCAGAAATCATGAGTCTGCATTGTCTTGCTGAAGCGCGTGATGCAGCCGGCAAACTTGCGCGGCTCTGTGCCGTCGGCGGGATCGATCAGGAAGATGGCTTCCTTACTCAGGTAATCGGCTCGGTCGAGTTCGAGCGGGTGCGTCAGTTGGATGAGGACGGTATAGGGCTCGCCCAGGCGCTCCACCGCTTCGAATGAAACCACTGACAGCGCGGCAGCGCTCGCTGTACCCGGGACCTCGAGGAAGTATGACTGCCGCCCGGTCATCCCTTTAAGCAGCGCGCCACCGTAAGTCTTCAGTCCTTCCAGTTCCACCATGAGCGGGACTCCGTTTTCAGCGTGATCAAACCTGCTGCAGAGCGGGATGCCTCGCTATAACCAACGCCCTGCGTGGCGCACGGTAAACGCTTTCTCTTAAGGCCGGAATGCCCTTTTTAAAATATTGCAGTTATTTTCAATGGAAAGAAAATTGACTGAAGTAAATCAGAATATTCCTACCCCAACACCTGGTGTCGAATGTTAGAAATCCCGTCGTGCCGGCGCTGGATCGCACCCGCACCGTGGTCGCAGGAACTCATGAACATTGAAGTCATAGATAAAAGAGGAATGGCGAATGGCCGAAAGCTTCCAGAACGAAGTGCCCAAGGCACGCGTCAATATCAAGCTTGACCTGCATACCGGCGGGGCGCAGAAGAAGGTGGAGCTGCCGCTCAAGCTGCTGGTGATGGGTGACTACAGCAATGGGCAGGACACCCGATCCCTCGCCGAGCGCGAGAAGGTTTCCATCAACAAGAACAACTTCGATTCGGTCCTCGCCGACTTCAATCCGAAGGCAAAGATCGCGGTCGAGAACACGCTCGTCGGAGATGGCACCGAGCTCCCGGTCGATCTCGATTTCAGGTCGATGGACGATTTCAAACCAGAAGTGGTGGCCGGCAAGGTACCGGAGCTGCGTGCGCTGATGGCGGCTCGCAATCTGCTGCGCGATTTGAAGTCGAATCTGCTTGACAACGCGATGTTCCGCCGTGAGCTGGAAAAGATCCTCAGGGATCCGGCGCTGTCCGAGCGTCTGCGCGCCGATCTGCAGAAGATCGGCAACGCTGCCCCGGCTATCCCGTCCGTCCAGTAATTGCCTTCCTTGAGGAGCGAACCCCATGGCCAATCATGAAATCTCCGCGCGCGGCAATGACGATACCGGCACGGTCGTGCTGGACGCGCCGGGCAAGAGCGTCTACGAGTCCCTGTGCGAGAAGATCAACCTGACGCCGGTCACAACCACGCGGCCGGTGGAATCGTTCCAGAGCGCCGATGCGCTCTCGGAATCGTCGCTGGACGAACGTGTCGCTCAGGCGATGAACGTCTTCTTGAAGATGATCCAGGAGTCCTCGCAGCAGGTGGACCGTCTGGACAAGAGCCTGCTCGATTTCCATATCGCGCATCTGGACCAGCAGATCAGCCGCCAGCTCGACGCGATCATGCATCACGAGACGTTCCAGCAGATTGAATCGGCGTGGCGTGGCCTCAAGTTCCTGGTCGATCGCACCGACTATCGCAAGAACGTCAAGGTCGAGGTCCTGGATGTCTCGAAGGATGCGCTGCGCCAGGATTTCGAGGACACCCCCGAAGTCATCCAGAGCGGCCTGTACCTGCACACCTACATTCGCGAATACGATACGCCGGGCGGCGAGCCGATCGGCTCCATCATCTCGAACTATGCGTTCGATCGCAGCCCGCAGGACATTGCGCTGCTGCGTAATATCTCCAAGGTATCCGCGGCCGCCCATATGCCGTTCATCGGCTCGGTCTCGCCGGCCTTCTTCGGCAAGGAATCGATGGAAGAGGTGGCCAGCATCCGCGACATCGGCAACTATTTCGATCGTGCCGAGTACCTGAAATGGAAAAGCTTTCGCGATTCCGACGACGCGCGCTATATCGGGCTCACGCTGCCGAATTTCCTCGCGCGCCTGCCCTATGGACCGGAAACCGTCCCGGTACGGGCCTTCAATTACACGGAAGCCGTCAAGGGCCCGGACCACAAGCGCTACCTGTGGGCCAATGCCTCGTTCGCCTTTGCCGCGAACATGGTGCGGAGCTTTATCAGGAACGGCTGGTGCGTGCAGATCCGCGGCCCGCAGGCGGGCGGGCTGGTAGAGGACTTGCCGATCCACCTGTATGACCTGGGCACCGGCAACCAGGCCAAGATCCCGACCGAGGTGCTGATTCCGGAGACGCGTGAGTTCGAGTTCGCCAATCTCGGCTTCATCCCGCTGTCGTATTACAAGAACCACGATTTTGCGTGCTTCTTTTCCGCGCATTCCGCTCAGAAGCCGGCCCTTTACGACACCAAAGAAGCGACCGCAAATAGCCGCGTTAACGCGCGCCTGCCCTACATCTTCCTGCTATCGCGGATCGCTCACTACCTGAAGCCGATCCAGCGCGAGAACATCGGTACCACCAAGGACCGCCGCCTGCTGGAACTGGAACTCAACACCTGGATCAAGACGCTGGTGACTGAGATGACCGATCCGGGCGACGAATTGCAGGCGTCCCACCCGCTGCGCGAAGCCAAGGTCATCGTCGAGGATATCGAAGACAACCCCGGCTTCTTCCGCGTCAAGCTGTTTATCGTGCCGCATTTCCAGATCGAGGGGATGGATATCAATCTGTCGCTCGTTTCGCAAATGCCCAAGGCGAAGAACTGATCCACTGCTGGGAAAACACAGAGATGACATCATCCCGCCGCACATTGGCTGAACGGCCGACTTGCGGCGTATCCCGTGCGGAGCAAGCTGTTTCCGCGTACCGGCCATCACGATGAAAATAACAAGACCGCTGTGGGCGCAGGGAATTTTCATGACCCCGCAGCATTTCCAGCAGCAGGCGCTTTGGGATCGATATACCGACGATCACATTGCGCACATTGCCAGCCCCGAACCCTGGGGGGTGATCCATGCCGGGCTTGACCAGCAGGCGCTGTCGATCCATCGGCTCGCGGTGAGTTCACTGGCCCTGCGTCTGCCCGACGGGACGCTGGTCGATACCGAGACGGCCGACCGCACCCCGGCGGCACGCGACCTCACCGACGTGCCTGCGGATACCGACGCCGTTACCGTGCTGATTGGCCTGCCGCTGGTGGATGCGCAGGGCGGCAACTGCATCGAGACCAACGAACGGCCCGCGCGCCCACGGCGCTTCGTGCGTGAATATCTGGAAGTGGCCGACCTGCATGGTCAAGGCAAGGAAGAGATCAGCGTCGAGCGGCACGCACTGGCGCTCCTCTTTGATTTCGAGGCGCACGGCGATTATGTCACCTGCCCCATTGCCAGGCTGGTGCGCGGCGCACAGGGCCGCTTCGAACTGGATCCGGCTTTTGTGCCGCCCTGCCTGTTCCTGTCTGCCAACGACCGGCTCACCGAGCGAATGAACCGGCTGTCGGAAATCCTCAGTGCCAAGAGCGCAAGCCTGGCCGTACGCCGGCGCGAGCGATCCGACCAGATCGCCGATTACGCGGTGGCCGATGTGGCGCTCTTCTGGCTGCTGCACAGCGTGAACAGCAGTTGGCCCGAGCTGGCGCGCCTGTGCGCGGCACCGCGCCAGCATCCCGAGCGGCTCTATGCCGTGCTGGCGCGCCTGGCCGGCTCGTTGCTGACGTTTTCCACCAAAGAAGCCCTGCAGGCCATCCCGCCCTATGACCACCTCGCCCCCGAACCGGTGTTCGCAGAGCTGGAATCGCTGATTCGCACCCTGCTCGACGCCGTGATCCCGTCGCGGGTGGTCCCCGTTGCACTGGAACGCACCCGTCCCACGGTGTGGGTCGGCAAGTTCCTCGACGAGCGCCTGGTGGAAGGGGCCGAGTATTACCTGTCGGTCCAGGCGGGGCTGCCCGCCCACGCACTGCTCGAACAGCTGCCGCGTCTGTGCAAGGCAGGCGCACCTGATGAAGTGGAGCAGATTGTCAACTCGGCGCTGTCCGGCATCCCGCTGCGTCCGATGTCGCGGCTGCCCGCCGCCATTCCGGTGCGCATCGAGAACCAGTACTTTGCGCTCGACAGCGCTCATCCGGCCTTCAAGCGGATGCTCGCGGCGCGGGCCTGCCAGTTCTACGTTCCGGCTTCGATGCCTGACGTTTCACTGGAACTCTTCGCGGTATTGCCGGCATGAGGACTCCCGATATGATGTTTCCGCTCGCCTTGCGCGACACGGCCCTGACCGTCACCGCGCTCGCTGACGCAGCGCAGCCCATGGAAGGCTTCGCTACGTTCCGGGCGAAGTGCGTGGAGCAGGTGGCGCGGTTGCGCGAGGAATTTCACGCGAACGGTCAGCCCGCCGACGTAGTCGAGGACGCTGCTTACGCGCAGTGCGCCTTGCTGGACGAGGTGGCACTGCGCCGGTTGCAAGGCGCCGACCGCGACGCCTGGGAACGTGAGCCCTTGCAGGTACAGCAGTTCAAGAGCCATGACGCCGGCGAAGCGCTGATTACCCGCATCGAGCGGCGCCTGGCCGAGCCACAGCCTGTACTGCCGCTGCTTACTGTCTTCCACACCGTTCTAGGTTTGGGGTTCCAGGGCCGGTACGCGCTGGAGGGCGCAAGCGCACGCACCGCCCTGATACGCGCCATCGACGAGCGTCTGGAACGCGCTGGCATGGGTAAGGCGTCGGGCCCGGTGCTGGTCACCGTCGGCACGCCACGTCGATGGCTCAGCCAGATGTCGCCGCTGGGCTGGGTCGTGGTTGCCTGCATTGGCGCGGGCCTTGTCTACCTTGGCCTGGACCGGTGGCTGGCCGCGGCAATCGCCCGGCTGGCGGGCTGAAAGGGACTTCGTGGCCGGCTATCCCTACCGCATGCAAGCCAGCTGGATCGCAGCGCTCGCGCTCGCCTGGCTGGCATTCAGTTCGCCGTGGTCGGCGGCCTGGAACCTCTTGCTCGCTGCGCTCACCATCGGATTGGCGCTGCTGGTTTTGGTTATCGCTACGCGGCGGCTACGGGCGCGGCAGCGGGCCTCGCAGCCGATACTGCAGGCTGTCAAGGCGTCGCTGGACACAATGCCTGGGGAACTCCGGCGTAATTCGCCGCTGGTACTTGCGGTGGGCGACCCGAGCGGCGCACCCCTGCGGGCATTCGGCGAAGAACTGGTCCGGATCACAGATGCTATCTGGATCCGCGTCGATGACCCGACCCGGTTAGCCCATGTTGCGGACGCCCTCAAGCGCTGGCGCGAAGGGCAAGGGCCGGATGCCGTGGTTTACCTCCTTGGCGCCGACCTGCCCCGCGACGCGGCAGCCATGGATGCCGGCCTCAGGCGCTGGCGTTCCGCCATCGGCGAGGCGAGCCGTGCGGTCGGCTACGCGTTGCCGGTGGGCCTTGCCGTCTACCTTGAAGAAGCCAATGGTGCGCTGGATGACTCTCCCTGGTTCGGCGTCTCCGGCACCCATACCCTGCATGGCGACGCGCTGCCTGCGCTGGTCGCCACGCGACTCCGGCAGTACGCGCAGGCCGCCCCGCCCGCGGACCGTGTCGCGCGCATGCATCGTACCGCCCGCCTCGACGCGCTGGCGCGCTGGGCCCCCGGCACGGTGCTGCCGTCGCTTGTCGATAGCCAGCCCAATGGCTTCCGGCATGGCCGTCCGGTGCATCTCACCGCGTTCGGCGTGAGCGCCGTCGCGGGTATTCCCGCCGCGGATTCGCTTTATGCCCGTTTCGTCTCGCAGGCAACCGGACTGGCATTTGCTTCAAGCGAAGGTCGGCGCGTTCCGTATCCTCTGCCGGGGCCGCTGATCCGTGGCATCGCGCTGCAACCCGTGCGCCGAACCGTACCGCTGGCGCTGGCGCACGCCTTCGCCTGGCTGGCGCTGGCCTTCTGTGCCGCCGCCGCGGCCTCAGCCTGGCAGAACCGCGCCCTGATGGCGCGCGTCATGGACGACATGGCCAGGTATCGTGCCATCGAACCAGAGCATGATGCCGCCCGCGTCGATGCGCTGCAGGCGATCAAGCGCGATCGGAATGAGCTGGAACAATATGCCCGCGCCGGCGTACCGCCGCGGCTGGGGCTGGGCTTTTATCGCGGCACTCAACTGGTGGCGCCGCTCAATGCGCTGATCGCGGCATATCAGCCCCCGGCGCCGCCGCCCTCCACCATCGAACTGGACAGCCTGTCCCTGTTCCGAAGCGGCAGCGCGGCCCTGAATCCCGGCTCGAACCGGGTCCTGATCGGCGCGCTCGAGATGGTCAAAGCGCATCCGGACAAACGCGTGCTGGTAGCCGGGCACACCGACACCGACGGCAGCTCGCGCAGCAATCTCAAGCTATCCGAAGCGCGTGCCGCATCGGTACGCGACTGGCTGGCCGATGCCGCAGGCCTGCCGCTCACCCATTTTGCGATTCAAGGCTATGGCGACACCCGTCCCAAGGCCTCCAACGACACCGAGGCGGGGCGCGCCGCCAACCGTCGTGTCGAGATCACGCTCGTCCCCGATTGTCGCGGTGCCAATCGCGAGGATCGGACAACCTCGGGCCAGTCGGCCTGTTCATTCCAGTAGAGGAGCAAGACGCAATGGCAATTCCCGCATACATGTGGATCAAGGACGACGGCGGCGCCGATATCAAGGGTTCGGTCACGGTATCCGGCCGCGAGGGCAGCGTCGAAGTGGTCGCCTTCGATCACGCCGTCAATATCCCCACCGATTCGAATACCGGCAAGCTGACCGGCACGCGCGTGCACAAGCCGATCGTCTTCACCAAGGAGACCGACGCGTCCACGCCCTACCTGTACAAGGCCGTCACCAGCGGCCAAACCCTGAAGTCGGTCGAGATCAAGTGGTACAAGATCGACGACGCCGGCAAGGAAAAGGAGTACTTCAACACCAAGCTGGACAACGTCAAGGTGGTCGGCGTCATGCCGAAGATGCTGGATATCAAGAATCCCGCCTACGAGAAGCACAACCATCTCGAAGACATCGAGCTGCGCTACGAGAAAATCACCTGGTCGTACAAGGACGGCAACATCATTCACGCCGACAGCTGGAACGAGCGTTCGTAATGCACGGCAGCCGGTGCATGACGCCGGCCTGCCCTCGCGCACGGACCTCGCGTCGCGGTCCGTGCCCCTCTTCTACCCTCCCCCGTCCCTCTTGCTTCTCGCCTCTTTGCCATGACCGCCCGCGATCTCTCCCCGTTCCTGCGTCGTCTCAATGACCAATGTGCCCGTGCGCTCACTGCCGCCGCCAGCCTTTGCGAAACGCGCGCCCACCGGGACATCGAGGTCGAGCACTGGCTGATCAAGCTGCTGGAACAGGGCGACGGCGACCTGCTGGCGATCCTGCGGCACTATGCGCTGGACGTGGATGGCATCTGGAATGGCCTGCTGGCGGCCATCGAGCGCCTGCCGCATAACCTGCGCGGCAAGCCGGGACTGTCGCAGCGCGTCGGCCAGTGGCTGGAAGCGGCCTGGATGCGGGCATCGCTTGACGCCGCGGTGCCCGAAGTACCTGCCTCGATCCGCTCGGCCCACCTGTTGGCCGCGCTGGCCGAAACGCCGCACTTGCTGCGCGCGCCCGATGCCTGGCCGTTGCTGAGCGTCTCCGCCGCGCAAATCGGGCGGTTGATGCATGAACTGGACAAGATCTCGGTGGAGGGAGTGCCAACGGCTACTGCTGTCCCGCAAAGCCATCAAGCTACCGAAACCAACTCGACCGAGACTGCCGCCGCAAGCCCCGCCTTGCCTTGCCAGGCTGACACGTCGCCCCTGGCACGATTCACCACCGACATCACCCGGAAGGCGCGCGACGGCAAGATCGACCCTGTATTCGGCCGCGACCCCGAGATCCGGCAGATGGTCGATATCCTGGCACGCCGCCGCAAGAACAACCCGATCCTGGTCGGGGAGCCGGGCGTGGGCAAGACCGCGCTGGTCGAGGGACTGGCGCTCAGGATCGCCGAAGGCGATGTTCCCGCGGTCCTCCGGGACGTCAGCGTGCTGACGCTGGATCTGGGGCTGCTGCAGGCGGGCGCCGGCGTCAAGGGAGAGTTCGAGCAACGCTTGAAGAATGTCATCGAGGCCGTACAGCAGTCATCGACCCCGATCCTGCTCTTTATCGACGAGGCCCACACTCTGATCGGTGCGGGCAACACCGCCGGCGGCGCCGATGGCGCCAACCTGCTGAAGCCCGCGCTCGCGCGCGGCGAACTGCGCACGATCGCGGCCACGACATGGTCTGAGTACAAGCAGTACTTCGAGCGCGACGCCGCGCTTGAGCGTCGCTTCCAGATGGTCAAGGTCGACGAGCCCGACGATGAGAATGCCTACCTGATGCTGCGCGGGCTGAAGGCGCGCTATGCGCAGCATCACGGCGTGCACATCACCGATGCCGCGGTCAATGCCGCCGTGCGTCTGTCCCGCCGCTACCTGACCGGGCGCCAGCTGCCAGACAAGGCGGTCGATCTGCTCGACACTGCCGCCGCTCGTGTACGCATGAGCCTGGAAGCTACGCCGGTAGCCATCTCCACCTTCGAAGCAGAACGCGCGGCGCTCCAGGTCGAACGCACGGCCCTGCTGCAGGACCAGGGAGCCACAGGCATACAGCTCGACGAGCGGCTCGTGGCCATCGATGCACGTCTGGCGGCGCTGGCGATGGAACTGGAGCAGTTGCAGCGCGCCTTCGCCGAACAGAAGGACGCCGCCGGCATGCTGATCGCATTGCGGGCCCAATGGCAGGCCACCACCGACGAGTCCGTGCGCCACGAACTGGCGCCGGCGATCCAGGGCGCACACCAGGCGCTGGCCCGGCATGGACGGGACGCCATGCTTCACGCCGAGGTCGACGAGACCGTCATCGCCCGGGTGATTGCCGACTGGACCGGCGTGCCGGTCGATAGCCTGCTGTCGGATGAACTGGCCACCCTGCTGGAGCTGGAGGCGCGCCTGGCCCAGGTCGTGGTCGGCCAGGACGAAGCACTTACCGCGCTTGGCAAAAGCCTGCGAGCCGCCAAAGCGGGGCTGAAGTCCGGGGACGCGCCGCTGGGCGTGTTCCTTCTGGTCGGGCCTTCCGGCGTCGGCAAGACCGAAACGGCCCGCGCGTTGGCCGAACAGATGTTTGGCGGCGAACGGTCGCTGATCACCATCAACCTGTCGGAATACCAGGAAGCGCACACCGTCTCGCAACTGAAGGGATCGCCGCCGGGATATGTCGGCTACGGCGAGGGCGGTGTACTGACCGAGGCGGTCCGCCAGCGTCCTTACAGCATCGTCCTGCTCGATGAAGTCGAGAAGGCCCACCGCGACGTGCTGAACCTGTTCTACCAGGTCTTCGACCGCGGTTTTATGCGCGATGGCGAAGGCCGCGTGGTCGACTTTCGCAACACCGTCATCCTGATGACCTCGAATCTCGGCAGCGAGCCACTGCTCGCGGCGACCGACGCCACGGCGCAGGCCGGTACCGAACTCCCGGCCAGCGCACTGATGGAGGCAATCCGCCCGGTCCTGGTCGATCGCTTCCAGCCAGCGCTGCTGGCGCGCTTCCAGACCATCGTGTATCGGCCGCTGTCAGCCGAGGCCATGGCAACGATCGTCAGGATGAAGCTGGATCAGGTGGCCACCCGGGTCGCGCGCCGCTTCAGCGTACCGCTGCAGTACGATGACGCGCTGGTGGCGAAACTGGTCCGCGCGTGCCTGCTGCCCGATGCCGGCGCGCGCAATATCGACAGCCTGCTCGATCAGCAGATCCTGCCGGTGCTGTCGCGCGAACTGCTGGTGCGCATGGCCGGCAAGAAGGTGCCAACGTCGATCCATCTGACGTATTCCGAGACGGACGGCATCCGTCTGGACTTCGAAGAGCCGGTGGCGGCATCCGCGCGGAGCGCATGATGCGGGGCGGTCCGGGTCTCTTCGAAGCCGTGACGGGATACTTCGCCAACGGTGTTGCCGTCGATGAGTTCGACGCGGCGACGCAGACTTTCCTGTCGGTGCAGGACAACATCCAGCGCATTCTCAACAGCCGCCGCGGCGGCCTTGCGCATCTGCCGGAATACGGGCTGGGCGACCTGTCCCGGATCTACCGCCACTTGCCCGCCTCGGCGCACACGCTGAAGCGCGAGATCGAGACCACGCTGCTGCGCTATGAGCCCAGGCTGCAAGCCATCGATATCACCATCGAGGACACCGAGCCCGGCATGCTGCTCAGCTTCACCATGAGCTGTCATCTGCATCGGGTGGGCCTGGTGCGCTTCGGCACGCATTTCACGCCCGATGGACAGACACGGCTCAAGCTGCTGAAGGCGGACCGTGAACGCGAGTGATATCTTTCAGTAAGCTCGCTACGCCTCCACCATCCCCAGAAACTGTTGCAGTTCCGCCGTCTGCGGCCGCGCAAACACCTCCTCCGGCCGCCCCGCCTCGCGCACCTTCCCCTGGTGCATGAACACCACCCGGTCGCACACCTCGCGCGCGAAGCGCATCTCGTGCGTGACCATCAGAAGGGTCATGCCGTCGGCGGCCAGGCCGCGCACTACCTGCAGCACTTCATTGACCAGTTCCGGGTCCAGCGCCGAGGTAATCTCGTCGCACAGCAGTGCGGCCGGTTGCATGGCCAGTGCGCGGGCGATCGCCACGCGCTGCTGTTGGCCGCCGGAGAGCTGGTCGGGATAGGCGTCGAACTTTGCGGACAAACCCACACGTGCGAGGTTGATTTCCGCCAGCGCGCGGGCCTCGGCTTCCGGCACGCCCTTGACGATCATCGGCGCGAGCATCACGTTGCGGCCGGCGCTCAGGTGCGGGAACAGGTTGAACTGCTGGAAGATCATGCCGACCTTCAGGCGCAGGGCGCGCAACTGCAGCTCGGTGTCGGCAAGGTGCGCACCGGCCACGGTGATGGCGCCGGAGTCGATGCTCTCCAGCCCATTGATGCAGCGGAGCAAGGTGCTTTTGCCGGAGCCGCTCTTGCCGATGATGGCAATCACTTCTCCCGGTTCCACGTTGAGCGAGACGCCCTTCAGCACCTGGTTGCTGCCAAAGGACTTGTGGACCTGGTCAATGGCGATGAGCGGCATTGAATTTCCTCTCCAGCGATTTGCTGTATTGCGATAGCGGCCAGCACAGCGCGAAGTAGATCAGCGCGACGGCGGCATAGACGGTGAACGGTTGGAAGCTGGCGTTGACGATCATGGTGCCGGCCTTGGACAGCTCGGTGAAGCCGATGATCGATGCCAGCGCGGTGCCCTTGACGACCTGCACGCCAAAGCCGACGGTGGGCGCCACGGCGATGCGCAGCGCCTGCGGCAGGATCACGTAGCGCATCTGCTGGATATAGCTCATGGCCAGGCTCCCGGACGACTCCCACTGCCCGCGCGGGATTGCCTCGACGCAGCCGCGCCAGATCTCGGCGAGGAACGCGGCGCTCCACAGCGTCAGCGCCAGTCCGGCGGCAAGCCATGCGGGCACTTCGATGCCGAACAGCGCCAGGCCGAAGAAGGCCAGGAAGAGCTGCATCAGCAGCGGCGTGCCCTGGAACAGCTCGATATAGATACCGGACGCACGCCGCAGCAGCGGCCGCTTGCTGGTGCGCATCAGCAGCACCACCATCGCCACCACGCCGCCGCCGATAAAAGCCACCAGCGACAGCACGACTGTCCAGCGCGCCGCCAGCAGCAGGTTGCGCAGAATGTCCCAGTAGGTGAACTCGGTCATCAGGACCTCCGCATAAAGAGCTGGTAGCCGATGCCGCGCAGCAATTGACGCAGCACCAGTGCCAGCAACAGGTAGACCGCGGTGCTGACCAGGTACACCTCGAAGGCGCGGAAGTTGCGGCCCTGGATAAAGTTGGCCGCATAGGTCAGGTCTTGCGCCGCGATCTGCGAGCAGACTGCCGAGCCCAGCATCACGATGACGATCTGGCTCGACAGCGCCGGCCAGATGCGCTGCAGCGCCGGGCGCAGCACCACATGCAGAAACACCTGTAGCGGCGACATCGCCAGGCTGGCGCCGGCCTCGAACTGCCCGCGCGGCGTGGCGGCGATGCCGGCGCGCACGATCTCGGTACCGTAGGCGCCCAGGTTGATCACCATCGCCAGCGACGCGGCCACCATCTCGGGCAGCTGGATGCCCAGGCTCGGCAGGCCGAAGAAGATAAAGAAGAGCTGGATCAGGAAAGGCGTATTGCGGATCAGCTCCACGTAGGCGCTGAAGCCGGCGCGCAGCCAGGCCGGCCCCTGCGTCTTCGCCCACGCGCCGAAGATGGCCAGCGCCACGCCCAGCACCGCGCCGGTGAGCGTGAGCTGGGCGGTCACCGCAATGCCCTTGAGCAGGACGTCGGTGTAGTCGAACACCGACAGGAAATCAAACTGGTACGCCATAAGTCAGGACCGGTCGCGACGCGATCAAAGCTGCGCCGGCAGCGGCCGCAGCAGCCACTTGATCGACAGCGAATTGAGCGAACCGTCCTTCTTCGATTCGGCCAGGATGGCGTTGACCTTGCTCTGCAGCGCGGTTTCGCCCTTGTTCATGCCGATAAAGCACGGCGAGTTCTTGATCAGGAACTTGGTCTCCGGCGCCTTGGGCGGATGCCTGGCGATCAGCGCCGATGCCACCACGTTGCCGGTTGCAATCAGCTGGACCTGCCCGGACAGGAAGGCGGCGATGGTGGCGTTGTTGTCCTCGTAGCGCTTGATGGTGGCGCTGGCAGGTGCGATCTTGGACAGTTCCAGGTCTTCCACCGCGCCGCGCGTGACGCCGACGGTCTTGCCGGCCAGATCGGCCGGGCCCTTCACCGCCAGGCCGGCGGGGCCGAACACACCGTTGAAGAACGGTGCATAAGCGTCCGAGAAGTCCAGCACCTTCTCGCGCTCAGGGTTCTTGCCCAGGCTGGAGATGATCAGGTCCACCTTGCGTGTCTGCAGGTAGGGCACGCGGTTGGTGCTGGTCACCGGCACCAGTTGCAGCTTCACGCCCATCTTCTTTGCCACCAGGGCGGCGACATCGATATCCAGGCCCTGCGGCGCCATATCGGCACCGATCGACCCGAACGGCGGAAAGTCCTGCGGCACCGCCACGCGCAGCACGCCGGCCTTGGTCACGTCGGACAGCGTATCCGCCTGGGCGGCGGGCAGTCCCGTCATGCAAACGCCCGCGAACAGGCCAAGCAGCAAGGCACGGCGGCCGGCCGAAGCGGTATCGCGTACGCGGGCGATCATGGCGGAACAAGGCTTGGTGATCATCTGGACTTTCCTCTTTGCCGAAGGTGGCCGTTTGTCGAAGCCACCACTATCGCAATTGGTATGCCAGCCTTGTATGCAAATTTTGCGAGCAAAAATGAGGTTTGCGCCACTGTGAATGGCGGCGGCCGCGGCAAAACATCACCAGACAGGTGCAGCGAGATTGACGTTGGTGCATGCCCGTCGTGAAGGCCCGATTTGGGGCGAACGGTATGAGGAAGCGACGACGCTGCCCTCATAAAGGGCAATGGCGAGGCAACACTGTGCAATCGGGAAGCCGATGTGGCGGATATGCCAGCGTTGCCGGCAGAAACAATGCGCTGGCTACATCGCGTCCTGAGCGCTGACGGCACCGCTGGCGATGATCTGTTCCATATGCAGCTGCGCAATGCCGGCATCGAAACGGGCGCGACTGCCGCCCAGAATCTCGGTTGCCTGCCCGGCGGCCTTCAGTAGCGTTGCCACGGCGGCGAACATGGTCGGCGCAGCCCCGAGCCTCTGCTTCGGCCCGGACAATGTCAGGGCGCCTACCAGTTCTCCGGTGGCACCGAATACCGGCGCCGAGGCAGAAGCGGTTTCGGCATCCCGCTCGCCATATGACACTGCCCAAAGGCGCTCGCGCGCCTCGCGCCAGCGCTGGTCGTCGGGCTCGCTGAAGGCGAGCAACACCTTGCCCGAGGCGCCGCGGTCGATGGGAAATTCATCGCCCACACCGATCGACACGCGCACGGCGCGCGCCGGCTCGACACGATACAGCACGAGCCGCCGATCCCCCTGCCGCACGTAGAACGATGCGGTCTCGCCGAGTTCGCGGCTGAGTTGCTCCAGCAGGTGCTCGATAACGGGACCGACACGGAACGAGCGCTGATAAATGGCCGCCAGGCGCAGCGGCTGCGGGCCAATCGCATACTGCCCGTCCTCCAGCTTGCGGATAAAGCCGCCGTGCTCCAGGGCAGCCAGCAGGCGCAACACCGTGCTCTTGTACAGATTCGTGCGGCGCGACAGCTCCGTCAGAGTGAGGCGCTCATCAGTCGGACCGAATGCGCCGAGGATGGCGAAGGCGCGGTCCAGCACAGCAACGCCGCTGGAGCTCTCTGATGCAGCCGCGTCGGTCATGTCACTCGATCCGGATGTGTGGTTTTCGTCCATGGATTTCTTTCCAGTAGTTCTGCCTAGTAGAACACAAGACCAGATAGGAGGAAAGGCGTGCGGGTATACCCGCCTACTCATCTTGCCTCCCCGACACTAAAGTTCTTCTCTGTAGAACATAGTTCTATCAGAAAGAACCAAGTCGAACCGGAGACAACATGCACCAGGACTTCTCTAATCACCCGATCGTCACGGCGCGTGGACATTTCTTTGCCCGCGCCCTGCTCGGCTGCGCCTTGTCGGCGCTGCTCGCCGCTGGTGCCACCGGCGCAATGGCGGCCGATGCCTATCCCGCGCAGCCGGTCCGCCTGATCGTGCCGTTCCCGCCTGCTGGCGGCACCGACGTGCTGTCGCGGCTGGTGTTCAACAAGATCGGCATGGCCACCAAGTGGAACGTGGTGGTGGAGAACCGCGCCGGAGCCGGGGGCAATATCGGGCTGGACAGCGTGGCCAAGGCAAAGCCCGACGGCTACACGCTGGGCATGGGACAGACCGCCAACCTGGCGATCAACCCAACGCTGTACCCCAAGATGCCCTACAACGCGCAGAAGGATTTCACGCCGGTGGCCCTGGTGGCAGCCCAGCCGGTGGTGCTGATCGTGCGCAACGAAGCGCCCTTCAAGAACGTTGCCGAGCTGGTGGCCGCGGCCAAGACGAAGCAACTGTCGATGGCGTCCGCCGGCACCGGCACGGTCGGGCACCTCACCGGCGAGATGTTCGCGCGACGCGCCGGCATCAAGATGCTGCATGTGCCGTACAAGGGGGCCTCGCCGGCGCTGACCGACCTGATGGGCGGGCAGACCGATTTCTATTTCGCCACGCCGCCGATCGCGATGCCCATGATCAAGGCAGGCAAGATCCGCGCGCTGGCGGTGACTTCCGCCAAGCGCATGCCGTTGCTGGCGGCTGTGCCTACCATTGCAGAGTCAGGCTATGCCGGCTTCCAGGCAGAAGACTGGAAGGCACTGGTGGCGCCGGCCGGCACGCCGCCGGAGGTGGTGGCGCGCCTGAATGCAGAGGTCAACAAGGCGCTGGCGCAGCCGGACACCATCAGCAAGCTGCGTGACGAAGGGAGCGAGCCGCGCGGCGGTTCGGCCAGGGACCTTGGCGCCTTTATCCAGAGCGAGAACACGCGCTGGGGCGACATCGTGCGCCAGTCCGGCGCGCGCGTCGAATAAACCATCCAGTCGCGCTACGGCGGCCGCACCGTCGTGGCGCCATGCCATCGGAAGCCAGTCATGCAAAAACCCCTGCGCAATATCCGCGTGCTCGACCTCACCAACGTGCTGGCCGGGCCGTTCTGCTGCCACCAGCTCGCCCATATGGGCGCCGAGGTCATCAAGGTGGAAACGCCCGGCACCGGCGATCTCGCGCGCCAGCTCGGCGCCGATGACGAGCTGAACCAGCGCCTGATGGGGGTGTCGTTCCTGGCGCAGAACCCCGGCAAGCAGTCGATCACCATCAACCTCAAGCATGCGCGCGGCAAGGAAGTGTTCCGCAAGCTGGTGCGCAGCGCCGACGTGCTGGTCGAGAACTTCCGGCCCGGCGTGATGGACCGGCTCGGCCTGGGCTACCAAACGCTGAAGCAGGACCACCCGCGCCTGATCTACTGCGCGATCTCGGGCTTCGGCCAGGACGGTCCGCTGGCGGCGCTGCCGGCCTATGACCAGATCATCCAGGGCATGTCGGGCGTGATGAGCATCACCGGCAATCCGCAGACTGCGCCGTACCGTGTCGGCTATCCGGTGTCGGACACTATCGGTGGCCTGACCGCGGCCTTCGCGGTGGCGGCCGCGCTGGCGGACCACCAGCGCACCGAGGGCTACTTCATCGACGTGTCGATGCTGGAGGCCACGCTGGCCACCATGGGCTGGGTCGTGTCGAACCACCTGATCGCGGGCAGGGACCCGGTGCCGATGGGCAACGAGAACATGACCGCCAGCCCGTCGGGCACCTTCCGCACCGGTGACGGCCTGCTCAATATCGCCGCCAACAAGCAGGAGCAGTTCGAGGCCGTGTGCCGCGTGGTGGGCAAGCCCGAACTGGCCACCGACGAACGCTTTGCCCAGCGCCAGGCGCGCCTCGCCAACCGCGCTGCGCTGACCGCGGCGCTGGAAGCGGAACTGGCCAGGAAGCCTGCCGTCGACTGGTGGCCGCTGCTGAACGACGCCGGCGTGCCGGCAGGTCCGGTGCTGAGCGTGCCCGACACGCTGGCGCATCCGCAGGTGCGCGACCGCGGCATGATCGGTGAATTTGCCGATGCGCCCGGCGTCGGCCGCGACATCCGCGTGGTGCGGACCGGCTTCAAGCTCAACCATGAGGCGCCCGCAGTCGACACGCCGCCGCCGCAACTCGGCCAGCATACGCGCGAGATCCTGGGCAACCTGGGCTACAGCGACGCGGATATCAACCAACTCAGCGAGGAGCGCGCGATATGAGCAGCACCGACCAGGACACCAACGCCGGCGATCACACCATGGATGCGGGCCAGCGCCTGTCGCAGGACTGGTGGCGCACCGAAATCATCGACATGCGCCCGGGCGAGATCCGCTACCGCGGCTATCCCATCGAGCAACTGATCGGCCGCGTCTCGTTCGCGCAAATGATCTGGCTGATGCTGCGCGGCGAGCTGCCCGGCCCGGGCCAGGGAGAACTGCTCGACGCGGCGCTGATGGCCGCGGTGGACCACGGTCCGCAGGCGCCCAGCATCGCCATCGCCCGCATGGCCGCGACCTGCGGCGTGGGGCTCAACAGTGCGATGGCCTCCGCCGTCAACGTGCTGGGCGATGTGCATGGCGGTGCCGGCGAGCAGGCGGTGGCGCTGTACGAAGACGTCGCGGCCCGCATCGAGGCGGGCAACACGATGGACCACGCGGTCGCCGCGGCGTTGCAGCACTATCGCGACCTTCATGGCAAGTTCGTCTCAGGCTTCGGTCACCGCTTCCACCCCGTCGATCCGCGTGCGCCGCGCCTGCTGGCGCTGGTGGACCAGGCCGCGGCCAGCGGCGTGGTCAAGGGGCGCTACGCGGCGATCGCGCGCGCCATCGAACAGGCGCTGGCCGCGGGCCGCAGCAAGCCGATTCCGATGAATATCGATGGCGCCACCGCCGTCATCTATGCCGAACTCGGTTTCCCCGCACCGCTGGCGCGCGGGCTGTTCTGCCTGTCGCGCTCGGTCGGCATCCTCGCGCATGCGTGGGAGCAGACCAACCAGGGCGGCCGCAACAAGGGGCCGATCCCGCGCCAGTTCCTGTGGACCTATGACGGCACGCCGCAGCGCGACGTGCCAGGGACAGAACCCGGCTAATCACTCGATCGTCACCTTCCCGTCCTTCACCAGCTTCGCGAACTTGACCGTCTCGTCGTTGATCCGCCTGGCGAACTCCTGCGGCGTGCTGGCCATCGGCTCGGCGCCGATCGCCTGCATCTTCTGCTGGAACTCGGGCAACTTCACGATCCGGACGATCTCCGCATTCAGCTTGCTGACCACAGGCTCGGGCGTGGCCGCCGGGGCCAGCACGCCGAACCACGTGCCGATATCAAAGCCCTTGAGGCCCGCTTCCTCCAGCGTCGGCACCTCGGGCAGCACGCTGGAGCGCCGCGCCGTGGTCACGGCCAGCGCACGCAGCTTGCCGGACTTGATGTGCTGCAGCACCGGCGTCAGCGTGTCGAACGACATCGTGACCTGGCCGCCCAACAGGTCGGTCGTCAGCGGCCCGCTGCCCTTGTAAGGCACATGCAGCAGCTTCGCACCGGTGGCGGCCTGGAACTGCGTGCCGATCAGGTGCTGCGCGGTGCCGTTGCCGTTGGAACCGTAGGCGAATTCGGGCGATGCGGTCTTTGCCTGCGACACCAGTTCGCTGACCGTCCTGGCCGGCGTCTTCGCGGCATTGATCACCAGCACGTTGGGTACCATCGCCACGGTGGCGATCGGCGTCAGGTCCTTCTGGAAGCTGTACGGCAGCTTCTTGTAGACGCTGGTGGCGATGGTATGGTGCACGGCGCCCATCAGCAGCGTGTAGCCGTCCGGCTTGTTCTTGGCGACGTAGTCCGCGCCAACGGTGGCGCCCGCGCCGGGGCGGTTCTCCACGATCACGGGCTGGCCCAGGCTCTTCGACAGCTGGTCGCCCAGCGCGCGCGCCAGCACGTCGGTGGTACCGCCCGAGGGAAACGGCACGACCAGGTTGATCGGCCTGGCCGGCCATGGTTGCGCCAGGCCGGCACCGGTGAGGGTGAGGCCGGCGGCAAACACCGCCAGCGTTGAAATACGACGAACGAGTTCAGTACCACGCATGCTTTGTCTCCTGCATTGATGTATGTTTGCGGCCGCTTGTAGTGTGCTGACGGCCTCTTTGCCAGCTGAGGGGTTGCTGATTGCATTTCCCCTTACTGGACCTGCGCGATGCGCAGCAGGTTGGGAGTACCGGCCACGGTGAACGGCAGCCCGGCCGAGATAACGATCTGTTGTCCGGCCTTGCCGAACTGCTCCTTCAGCACGGTGCGGCTGGCGAGATCGGTCATCTGAAGCTGGCCTGCGCGCCCAGTTGCACCGGGCCGCCGGCAAACGTGCCGATACGCAGCTTGGGGCCCTGCAGGTCCAGCAGCACGCCGATCGGCCGGCCGCGCTCGTGCTCGATGTCGCGGATGGACTGCAGCCGCTGCTGGTGGTCCGCATGGGTGCCGTGGCTGAAGTTGAGCCGGAACACATCGGCGCCCGCATCGAAGAGCTGCCCGATGATGGCCGGGTCTGTGCTCGCCGGCCCCAGCGTGGCCACGATCTTTGCGTTGCGAAGGCGTCTCATGCATTGGCTCCGGAAGCGCGCGTCAAAAGGATCGCGCGAAAGTCATTGACATTGGTCAGCGTGGGGCCGGTCACGACGGCATCGCCCAGCACCTCGAAGAATCCATGGCCATCGTTAGCGGCCAGCGCATCGTGCGGGCGCAAACCTGCGCGCCACGCGCGTTGCAGCGTGTCGGGCCCGATCACGGCGCCCGCGATCTCTTCCTGGCCATCCACGCCGTCGGTATCACCGGCGACCGCATGGACGCCGGCCTCGCCGCGCAGCGTCAGCGCCAGCGATAGCAGGAACTCGACATTGCGGCCGCCCCGCCCCGTGCCCCGTACGGTCACCGTGGTCTCTCCAGCGGACAGCAGTACGCACGGCGCGGCAAAGGGCTCGCCATACCGCGCAGCTGCCAGCGCGATGCCGCCCATGACCTTGCCGACATCGCGGGCTTCGCCTTCGATGGCGTCGCCCAGCACGTGGACGGCATAGCCGGCTTCGCGGCCGACGCGTGCGGCGGCTTCCAGCGCCAGCCGGGGCGTGGCGATGAAGTCGGTGCGGATCCGCGGCAGTCGCGGGTCGCCGGGCTTCAGCGTCTCGGCGGCGTCAGATTCGAGCACGGCCAGTACATGGGCAGGCAGGTCGATCGCATAGCGCCTGACGATGGCCAACGCATCGGCGCGCGTAGTGGGATCGGGCACCGTCGGGCCGGATGCGATATCGATCGGATCATCGCCCGGCACATCGGAGATCAGCAGGTTCAGCACCTGCGCCGGATAGCACGCGGCGGCCAGCCGTCCGCCCTTGATCGCGGACAGGTGCCGGCGCACGCAGTTCATCTCGGAGATCGTCGCGCCGGACTTGAGCAGCGCGCGGTTGATGCGCTGCTTGTCGTCCAGCGTGATGCCTGCCAGCGGCAACGGCAGCAGCGACGAACCGCCGCCCGAGACCAGGCTGATGACGAGATCGTCCTCGCCCAGGCCGCGGACCAGTTGCAGCATGCGTTGCGCAGCGGCCAGCCCGGCATCGTCCGGCACGGGATGCGCAGCTTGCACGATCTCGATGCGCGAGCAAGGCACCGCGTAGCCGTAGCGCGTCACCACCAGGCCTTCAAGCTGGCCGGGCCATACCGCCTCCAGCGCGCTCGCCATCGCCGCCGAAGCCTTGCCGGCACCGATGACGATGGTGCGGCCGCGCGGCGGTGCGGGCAGGTACTGCGCCAGCGTGCGTGAAGGCTGGGCCGCGGCGATGGCGGCATCGAACATGCGCCGCAGCAGCGCGGCCGGTTCGGAACGATGAATGGTCACGTCGGCCCCTCCGTGCATCAGCGTGGCGTGGGTGTCGGCGGCGTCAGCCGGGCGCGATGGTGGGCGAGGCCTGCGCTCAGGCCGCCTTCGCCTGCGCGCCAGCCCCGAGCAGGTCGCACACGGCCTTGGTCACCTCGGCGGTAGTGGCCTTGCCGCCCAGGTCGCCGGTATGCAGCGCGGGATTGGCGGTCACGGCTTCAACGGCCTGCATCAGGCGCTGCGCCGCCTCGTTCTCGCCAAGGTGCTCCAGCAGCATCACCACCGACCAGAAGGTGCCGACCGGGTTGGCCAGGCCCTTGCCCATGATGTCGAAGGCGGAGCCGTGGATCGGCTCGAACATCGACGGATAGCGGCGCTCCGGATCGATATTGCCGGTCGGGGCGATACCCAGGCTGCCGGCCAGCGCCGCCGCCAGGTCGCTCAGGATGTCGGCGTGCAGGTTGGTGGCGACGATGGTGTCCAGCGACGCGGGCCGGTTGACCATGCGCGCGGTGGCGGCATCGACCAGCTCCTTGTCCCACTTGACGTCGGGGAAGTCCCTGGCCACCTGCACCGCCACCTCGTCCCACATCACCATTGCATGGCGCTGCGCGTTGGACTTGGTGATCACGGTCAGCAGCTTGCGCGGACGCGATTGGGCCAGCTTGAAGGCGAAGCGCAGGATGCGCTCCACGCCGACGCGGGTCATCATCGACACATCGGTGGCGGCCTCGATCGGATGGCCCTGATGCACGCGGCCGCCCACGCCCGAGTATTCGCCTTCAGAGTTCTCGCGCACGATCACCCAGTTCAGGTCTTCCGGGGCGCAGCGCTTGAGCGGTGCGTCGATGCCCGGCAGGATGCGCGTCGGGCGCACGTTGGCGTACTGGTCGAAGCCCTGGCAGATCTTCAGGCGCAGGCCCCACAGCGTGATGTGGTCGGGGATATGCGGGTCGCCGGCCGAGCCGAACAGGATCGCATCCTTGTCGCGCAGCGCGTCCAGGCCATCCGCAGGCATCATCACGCCGTGCTGGCGGTAGTAGTCGCCGCCCCAGTCGAAGTCCTCGAACTCGAAGCGGAAGTCCGCGCCAGCGGACGCCAGCGCCTCCATCACCTGGCGGCCGGCCGGCACCACCTCCTTGCCAATGCCGTCGCCGGGGATGGTTGCGATGCGGTAGGTCTTCATGGTTTGTCTCCTGAGCAGAATCGGACGAGAACGTTGGATGGCATTCAGTGGGTCGGATTCTGGCCCGTGGACAAGGTTTTGGATCGCGGCTAGAGTTAAAGCATTGTTAACCTGAGATTAAAGCTGACATGGCATCGTCACCGGGCATCCAGCCGTCCGAACTGGGGTTCTTCACCTCGGTTGCCACCGCGGGCAGCCTGAGCGCCGCGGCACGCGACCTCGGCATCACCACGGCGGCGGTCAGCAAGCGCCTGGCGCAGATGGAGTCGCGCATCGGCATGCCGCTGGTGACGCGCACCACGCGGCGCATGAGCCTGACGCCGGAAGGCGAGGTCTACCTGGAGCACGCCAGGCGCATCCTCAGCGAGATCGATGACCTGGACCAGTTGCTGACCCGCTCCAAAGGCAGGCCGAGCGGCCTGCTGCGTGTCAACGCCACGCTGGGGTTCGGGCGCATGCATGTGGCGCCGGTGATATCGGAGTACATCACCACCTACCCCGAGGTCGACGTGCAGCTGCAGCTGTCAGCCGACCCGCCGCCGCTGACCGAAGATGCCTTCGACGTCTGCATCCGCTTCGGCCAGCCGCCGGATGCGCGCATCGTCGCCAAACGGCTGGCACCGAACCGGCGGCTGCTGTGCGCCTCGCCCAAATACCTGCGCGACCACGGCACCCCGCTCACGCCGGCAGACCTGCGCCGCCATAACTGCATCGGCATCCGCCAGGGCAGCGACGCCTACGGCGTCTGGCGCCTGACCACCGGCAAGGGCACGAAAGCGCGGACCGAATCGGTCCGCGTGCGCGGCAACCTCACCACCAACGACGGCGAGATCGCCGTGCACTGGGCGCTCGAGGGCCACGGCATCGTGATGCGGGCCGAATGGGATATCGAGCGCTACCTGCGCAGCGGCCGCCTGGTCCAGGTATTGCCGCAGTACGCCACGCCCGAGGCCGATATCTATGCGGTCTACCAGCAGCGGCACCAGTTGTCGTCGCGGATCCGGCTCTTCGTGGAGTTCCTGGCGGCGAAGTTCAGCGAGTTTGGGAAGTCGCGGTGAGGTCCACCGTGGCAGGCGCCTCGAAGGCATCGAACATCAGGTCTGGCGCACTGGTGTTGTGAAGCGACCGCACCGTGCGGCCGAACCGCACCGCGGTTGCCTGCATGGAAGAGACCGCCATCACCGGCGTCCTGCGGCCTTCACCTGCCGGTTCCGACCACCAGATGGCTTCGCTCGCGTCCGCATTGTCGTCGGCAACGTACATCGAGCGCAGCATGGCGAAGGGTCGTCTGGCGTCATGCGCCGGCTGGAAGCTGACATCGAGTGCGGTGCGCAAGTCGCTGATCTCAGTGACCATGACCGTGGCCTGGCCGCCGCTGGCGAAATGCAGCCTGACGGACAAGGGCTCCGGCTCGATCTCGATCCGCGCGATGTTGACCACCGGGCGCCCGTCCTGCTCGATCGGGCCCAGCAGGAACGACGAGCCATACGCATTGACCCCCAGATGTCGGGCGGGCAACGGCTTCGCGCGCCAGTAGCCGTCGGCGGGATAGAGCACCAGCACTTCGACAGGCGTGGCGCCGGATTTGTGGAATACCTGGATCAGGTGGAAGCCAGCGTCCGGCTTGCCCGCAACCGTCACAGGCACCCGGTGTGGCCGCCAGAAACTCGCAAAGGTGATACCGACAATGGCAATGTGTTCGCCGTCATAAAGCCCGGTCGTGCGGGGCACGAAAACATGGCGCGGATCGGTCGGGTGCGGCGCCTCGCCAAAGTTGCACCCGGAGAAATCCGGCGCGGAACTGTCGGTGCGGATGGCATCGACATAGGGGGGATGCAATGCCTGGATCCGGAACTTCCCGATCGCCGCCGCGGACAGGGCGAACGAGACATTGTCCTCTTCGGCACACGTGGTTGGCGTGCTGAAGTTGTCGATACCGACGGCCACCCGCTGCGCGCAAACCGGCACGGAAAGCAGCGCCAGGTACAGGGCCGGGCACAGGGTCTGGAAAAGCCGCTTTGCGCGCTTGCGAGTCATGAGGGTCGCCCGTCGGTATCGTCGAGGCGAGATGTTACGTCATGCTTCATTGGCCACACCCGTTCGCTGACCTGCTTCTGTCCGCACACGGTCCTACACGGCGCTCGCCGGACGCCGCTGCACGATCAGGTTGGCGGTGAAGACCTGCACCGGCTCGTCATGCTGGTTGAAGGTGGTGGTGCGCACCTTCACCAGTCCCTGGTCCGGGCGTGACTTTGACGGCCGCACTTCCAGGATCTCGCTCTCCAGATGCAGTTCGTCGCCCGGGCGCACCGGCTTCGGCCAGCGCAGCTCCTCGAAGCCGGCGCCGATAATGCCGCCCGCCGGGCGGAATTCGCCGTCGACCAGAAGACGCATGGTCAGCGCCGCGGTGTGCCAGCCGCTTGCCGCCAAGCCGCGAAACAGCGTGTCGCGCGCAGTCGCCTCATCGAGATGGAAAGGCTGCGGATCGAACTCGGTGGCGAAGGACTTGATCCGGTCTGCCTCGACGCGCAGCCGACCGGAACCGTATTTCTGGCCGGGCGCCAGGTCTTCAATGAATTGGACGTTCATGTGTTCGGCTCCTTGATGGAGGTTCGGGTGTGATTTCGATGTCCTTCTGTACGGCCGGCAAGGCAAACTGGAACACCGACCCGCATGGCGCATTTGCGCTTACCCAAAGCCGCCCGCCATGCGCCTCGACCAGCGACTGGCAAATCGCCAGCCCCATGCCCGGCCCCTGCGCCTTGGTGGTGTAAAAGGCATCGAACACCCGCGCCATCGCTTCCATTCATCACCAGGTTCAGCAGCACCTGCTGCAACTGTACCCGATCGCCCGCCACCAGCGGCCCGCGCCTGGTGCAGCGCCTGCTCGTCGCGCTTGCGCTCGGTCAGGTCGAGCACGAACGACACCGTCTGGTGACATGGTGTCGATGCTCGCCGGCTCTCGTTGTCTATGATCGAGGGCTCACGCCCTTGGTGACATGTTGTCGATGCTCGCCGGCTCTCGTTGTCTATGATCGAGGGCTCACGCCCTTGGTGACATGGTGTCGATGCTCGCCGGCTCTCGTTGTCTATGATCGAGGGCTCACGCCCTTGGTGACATGTTGTCGTCGGTCAACCGTTCTGTTCCGCCCTCCTGGGCGGGTCACTTTTTGTCCGAGCGACAAAAAGTAACCAAAAAGCGCGTCGCCTGAGCGGCTGGCTATCAAG
>NZ_JBEFLI010000035.1:0-72912 GCF_040578825.1 Cupriavidus necator
TGTCCGGACTGGAAGCGCTGCAGCTGCTGGTGGAAGACCTGCCGCAGACCGCGGTGATCGTGCTGACCGTGTCGGGGGGGGGGGGGGGGGGGGGGGGGGCCCGGGGGGGGGGGGCGGGGGGGGGGTTGGGGGGGGGGGGTTTACAGCGGCCGAAGATACAGGCGGATTGAGGGGTGGGGGGATGGCTCGCGCTGATTGTCTCGATGCTTGACGGCTCGCGTAGCTGGTGACATGTTGTCGCCTCTCGTTAGTGTCGCCTACAGAGACCACTCGGCGTGAGGCGGGCCCCGCCGACGTTGAGCATCGGCAGGGCATCCGTCGTCAGATTCTCTTCAGCTGGTTCAACAGATTCTGGAATGCCGGCACGTCATATCCGGTACGCCAGACCAGGCAGGTGTCGGCGCGGCCGGCTGGCAGGGTCTTGAGAGCGTGAGGTGCTTTGCTCAGGTCGAGCACGCTCTTCGGCAGCAGCGTTACGCTTGCACCTGCCGCCACGCAGGCGATCATGGCGTGGTAAGACCCCATCTCCTGTACCGTCCAGTCGGTGTTCTCGGCAATGCCCAGTTGCTCTTCAGCGAGGGCACGGTATGTGCAGCCCTGTGCAAACGCGGCCAGGCATCGTGTCTGTACGTCGGCAGGCCTCTTCGCAGACGACTCGCTCGCTGGCAGGACAAACAGCAGCTCTTCAGACCACGCTGCTTTCGCTGTCATGCCCATTTTTTCGAGTGTTTCTTCTTCCTCAAGACCCGGCGGCAACGCCAGGAAGGCGCAATCCAGTTGACCCGTGCGCACATGTTCGAAAAGCAAGCGTGAAGGGCCTGTACTGACCTGCAGACGAGTGCGCGGGTAGCGGGAATGATAGGCAGCGAGCAATGCCGGCAGGCGACTCGCTGCGGTGCTCTCCATGCAGCCCAATCGTAAAGCGCCGCCTGCCAGGCCACCTGTCACGACGTTTCGCGCCTCCTCTTCCAGGGCAAGAAAGCGTTGTGCGTAACCGAGAAAACGCTCGCCTGCGGTCGACAGACTCATGCGTTTGCCGGTGCGCACGAACAACTCCACGCCGATGTCTGCCTCGAGCAATTGAATCCGCGTGGTCACGTTCGACTGAGCTCGTCCCAGCCGCGCGGCAGCACGCGTGATGCTCAATTCTGCCGCCACCATGCAAAAGATCCTGAGCGACTCCAGATCCACGATGTTCTCTTACAAAGATCGATAATGTGATTATACTCTCAGAAAGAGAATCTCTACTACCTACTCAACCGGGAGTCATCATGGCCATATCCAGTCCCTTTCTCGCGCAGTTTGGCATCCAGCACCCCATCATTCAGGCGCCCATGGCGGGCGTTTCCACGCCTCGGCTGGCAGCGGAGGTCTCGAACGCAGGGGCGCTCGGGTCAATTGGCATCGGTGCCAGTACGGCTGCACAGGCTCGTCAGATGATCGAGGAGACTTTTGCTCTCACATCGAAGCCCTTTAACGTCAATGTCTTCTGTCATGCGCCAGCGCATCGCGACGCCGCTCGCGAGGCTGCCTGGCTGCAGTACCTCGCGCCGCTGTTTACCGAGGCGGGCATCGAGGTGCCGACATCACTGGTCGAGATATACAAGTCCTTCATCGAGGACGACGACATGCTTCAAGTGCTGCTCGATCTGCGCCCGGCCGTGGTCAGCTTCCATTTCGGCCTGCCGACCCGCGACCGCATCCAGGCCTTGCATCAGGCAGGCATTAAGACCCTGGCGACTGCTACCGATCTTGATGAGGCGCTCCAGATCGAGCAGGCCGGCGTGCATGCCATCGTGGCACAAGGCATTGAGGCAGGCGGCCACCGCGGGATGTTCGACCCGGAGGCTGTCGACCAGCGCTTGTCTACGTCTGTACTCGTGCGGCTGCTGGCGCGGCGGTCAAAGCTGCCAATCATTGCTGCCGGCGGCATGATGGACGGGCAGGGCATCAAGGCGGCGCTTGACCTTGGCGCCGTGGCGGCGCAGATGGGTACGGCCTTTATCCTGTGCCCGGAATCCTCGGCCAACGCAAGTTATCGTGAGAATCTCAAGAGCGAGCGTGCCGCGGTAACGCAGCTTACTGCTGCGTTGTCGGGTCGGCCCGCGCGCGGCATGGTCAATCGCTTGATTGCCCATGGGGAAGCACCGGGAAGCCCGCGACCCGCCGACTACCCCGTGGCCTACGATGCAGCGAAGCAACTGTCTGCGGCTGCAGTGAAGCGCGGCAACAATGAATTTGCAGCGCAATGGGCTGGTCAGGGGGCGCTCCTGGCTCGCGAACTCCCGGCGCGCGAACTTGTGCAGCGACTCGTTGAGGAGTTGCGCGACGCTTAATCGTGACGCCCCGAACTCATCATTGATGGTGAATTCGAGCATCACTATTCGTCATTTCACGTGATGGGCTGGCTCGCCTATCGTAAGGTCCTCTGGAAGCGTTCCTTCATCGATCGTTGATTTTTGGTTCTGATTGAACCTTAGAAACCTCAACGAGCCCAGCAGGGAGGGCTAGACCGGCATTTGAGGGCTCGCGGTACTGGTGGTCCTCTGCATGCGCACACGAGGGGATGCATCGATTATCAAAACGGACGTGCCGCAGCGCATTTTCAATTGCCAATGTGTACTCCCTCTCCCGCAAGCGGGCGCAAGCGGGAGAGGGGAGCAACCCGCCAGCGCATTAACCTTCCACTTCCGCCCACCCCTGCATCGCCTGCCCGCCAGCATCATCTCCCGTCCACAACACCAGCCGCCCCGGCTGCGCCGGATCCGCGGCACCGCCAACACTGACCAGATCCTGATCAAACAGCGGCGCCAGCCCCCGAAAGCCAAAGCGTTTCACCCGCGTCTGCGGCATTTCCCGCGCCACCAGGTCCAGCATCAGCATCGCCTGCATCGGCCCGTGCACCACCAGACCCGGGTAGCCCTCCACGTTGCGCGTGTATTCGCGATCGTAGTGAATGCGGTGCCCGTTGAACGTCAGCGCTGAATAGCGGAACAGCATCACCGGATCCGCCCGCAGCGTGCGCTGCCACTGGGCAGTATGTCCCAGCCGCGGACGCGGCGGCTGCGGCGTGGCCGGATCCGGCATCGCGCGGTAGACGATATTGTGCCGCTCGTTCACCGCAGCCTTGCCGTTGACAGTCAGCTCATGGTCGACCGCAACGAACCACAACTCGCCGGTGCGTCCCGTCTTGTACTGCACGTCCTTGATGGTGGAGGTGCGCGTCACGGTATCGCCGATATGCAGCGGGTGGTGGAAGCTCAGCTCGCTGCCGGCCCACATGCGGCGCGGCAGCGGCACCGGCGGGAAGAAGCCGCCGAGCGCGGGATGGCCGTCGCGGCCCAGTTCGCGTTGGGGCGCGCGCGGCAGGAAGTACAGCCAGTGCCACAGCGGCGGCAGCGGACCGGCGGCAATGGCTTCGGGGTCGAGGTCGAACGTGGCCGCGAGGCCGATGACCGGTTCCGGCGACAGCGTTTCGGTGCGGGATTCGCTGCGGCCGATCCAGCCGCGCAGGCGTTCGAGTTCGGCGTTGGCGTCAGTCATGGAGTCAGTGCTCGGTTTGGACATGTGGTGGTTCTCAGCCCGCGGCGGGCAGCCAGTCGTTGACGTTCGGGGCCTGCTCAAGGCCCCACACGCGCTGGATGATGGCGCGCATCTCGGCCTCGCTGGCACCGTGGCGGAAGGCGCCGAGCTGCAGCGCCTTGGCTTCCAGCTCCGGGCGCGACAGCGTGTTGTCGGGATCGCCCTTGGGCACGTCGACGCGCGCGGCCAGCGTGCGGCCATCGGTCGTCTTTACGGTCACGCGGCCGATCCACTGGCGCGGGTAGGCGGCGTTGATCTCGTCGTCGAGTTCCATCTCCACCTTGCCGCGGAAGGCGGCCACCTGCGGGTCAGGCAGCGCATGCTGCTCGAACTCGCCCAGCCCGGCATGGCCATGCACGGCCACCAGCCCCAGCACCGTGCCCATCGAGAACTTGGCCTGGTGGATGGTGGCCGGGTTGACCACCGGGCCCAGCACGTCGATGGCGCCCTGGTGCACATGCGTGGTGACGCTGGCGATCTGGTCCGCGGTGATGCCTTCGCGCTGCATCAGCGCCTTGAGCGCATCGGCGGCCGGATGCGTATGCCGGCAGGAGGCAAAGAACTTGAACGAGGTCTCGGCCGTGGCCCAGCGCGTGCCGAGGCCGTCGGTCAGGCAGGCGGGATTGGCGTCGCTCGACATGCCCGCGGCCATGCCCTGCTTGCCTTCGAGGATCTGTTTGGCGCCGGTAAAGCCCGCACGCGCGAGCCACGCGGACTGCAGCCCGTCGGCAGCGGCCTTGGCGGTGTGCAGTTGCTTGGAGTCGGCGGCGTCGCGCAGGAATTCCCACAGGCCGGCGGCCTGCGTGCCTGCGGAGCCCAGCGCCTGGTTGATGCCTTCGGCATCAAGGCCATAGAGCTTGGCGACCGCAACGGCGGCGGCCAGCGTGCCGACGGTGCCGGTGGTGTGGAACACGCGATAGTGCGAGCGGCCCATGAACTCGCCGATGCGGATGCCGGCCTCGTAGCCGGCGATCGAGGCCAGCAGCACTTCGGCGCCGGTCTTGCCCTCGGCCTGCGCGGCGGCCACCACCGCGGGGAATACCACCGCGGCCGGGTGCAGCACCGAGCCGTTATGCACGTCGTCCTGCTCGACCACGTGCGACGAAGCGCCGTTGATCAGCGCGGCGAAGTAAGGCGAGGTACGGCGGCGGTCGACCAGCACCTCGGCGCCGCCCTGCGCCGGACCCATGGCCGCGGCGAACTCCTGCAGCTTGCGCACGGCCGGCGCGTCCTTGCCGGCGATGGCCGAGGCGATCCAGTCGAGAAACAGGTCCTTGGTGCGCTCGATCACGGGCGCGGGCACGTCGGCCAGCCTGAGATTGGCGAGGAAATCGCAAAGCTGGCGGGTGGGGTAGGTAGTGTCTGCGGATTGGCTCATGCCGGCTCCGGTGATCAGGTACGGTCTTGCGGAAAAGAAAAAGGCGCCCGTTGTCCGGGCGCCGCGATGGCTCAGATGGTCTTCCGGTCCACCAGCGCGGCGCTCTCCCGGACAGACATGCGCCGCCTCAGAACGAACGCGGCAGTTCGAGCACGTGCTCGGCCACGAAGGACAGGATCAGGTTGGTCGAGATCGGCGCCACCTGGTACAGGCGCGTCTCGCGGAACTTGCGCTCGATGTCGTACTCGGCGGCAAAACCGAAGCCGCCGTGGGTCTGCAGGCAGACGTTGGCCGCTTCCCACGAGGCGTCGGCGGCCAGCAGCTTGGAGATATTGGCCTCCTTGCCGCAGGGCTTGCCGGCGTCGAACCGCTGCGCCGCCTTGTAGCGCATCAGGCTGGCGGCCTCGACGTTGATATACGAGCGCGCGATCGGGAATTGCACGCCCTGGTTCTGGCCGATCGGGCGGTCGAACACGATGCGGTCGCGCGCATAGTTGCTGGCGCGCTCGACGAACCAGTAGCCGTCGCCGATGCATTCGGCGGCGATCAGGATGCGCTCGGCGTTGAGGCCGTCGAGGATGTACTTGAGCCCCTTGCCTTCCTCGCCGATCAGGTTCTCGGCCGGGACTTCGAGGTTGTCGAAGAACAGCTCGTTGGTTTCGTGGTTGACCATGTTGCGGATCGGCTTGACCGTCAGCCCCTTGCCGATGGCGTCGCGCAGGTCGACCACGAACACCGACAGCCCTTCGGACTTGCGCTTGACCTGGTCCAGCGGCGTGGTGCGCGCCAGCAGCAGCATCAGGTCCGAGTGCTGCACGCGCGAAATCCAGACCTTCTGGCCATTGACGATGTACTTGTCGCCCTGGCGCACCGCGGTGGTCTTGAGCTTGGTGGTGTCGGTGCCGGTGGTGGGTTCGGTCACCGCCATCGACTGCATGCGCAACTCGCCCGAGGCGATGCCGGGGAGCCAGCGCTTTTTCTGCTCGTCGGAGCCATGGCGCAGCAGGCAGCCCATCACATACATCTGGCCGTGGCAGGCGCCCGAATTGCCGCCGCTGCGATTGATTTCTTCCATGATGACCGAGGCCGCGGTCAGCGACAGGCCCGAGCCGCCATACGATTCAGGGATCAGTGCCGAGAGCCAGCCGGCCTGCGTCAGCGCCTGGACGAACTGCTCGGGGAACGCGTTCTGTTCTTCCACGCGCTGCCAGTAAGCCGAATCGAAGCCGGCGCAGAGGTCGCGCACGGCTTCACGGATTTCGGGGTAGAGCTGGTCGTGGTCCTTTTCTGCAAGCATGGGATGGCCCGGTTCGATTTGAATGGAGGCCATTATTCCCGACCCCCCGGCATGCCGAAATTCGGATTTGCGAAAGAGCGGCTTAGGGCGGCCGGAAGCGGGGTGCAGCGAAAGAAGGGCGGAACGGGGGCACTGCGCGACAACGCCCGGCAGGGCCGGGCGTTGCGATGCGCGGGCGCCTGGGCGGCGCCGCGCGGTTGGGCAGGGGCCGGTGGCCGCAGCCGGGCCCCGCGGATCAGTGTACGAACAGCCAGATCAGAATCAGTACAAAGGCTGGGACACCAAGTAGCCAGGCGAGGATGTAGGGCATGGTGTGGCTCCTGTCGAAGTCTTGTCTCGGTGATTCCAATATAGGAATCCCGATATAACGGGGCTGTCGGGGAGGTTCCGCTTGCCTTGTAGGACGCCGCCGCACGTGCAAAAACGCGCTAATCGGGCAGGTGCCGCCGGCGTCCCGCGCCGCATCGCCGGGTTATGCGCGCGCATCCCGTGCTACGCTCAGGTCTGCATCACTGCACCCGGAGGGACGCGATGGATGGAGTCTGGTCGGACATCTACACTGCCTTGCGCGCGGAATTCGCCGATGTGACTGACGCTGGCGAGTTGACCCGCATCCTGGTGCGGCTGACCGTGGCGGTAGTGCTGGGCGGGCTGATCGGCTATGAGCGCGAGTCGTCCGGCAAGGCCGCCGGGCTGCGCACCCATATGCTGGTGGCGCTGGGCTCGGCGCTGTTCGTGCTGGTGCCGCTGCAGGCGGGCGTGCCGCTGGCCGACATGAGCCGCGTGCTGCAGGGCCTGACCGCGGGCATCGGTTTTCTCGGCGCCGGCGCCATCCTGAAGCAGAGCGACGAAGCCCATATCAAGGGCCTGACCACCGCGGCCAGCATCTGGATGGTCGCGGCCATCGGCGTGGCCGCCGGGCTGGGGCGCGACACCACCGCGGTGATCGCCACCGTCTTCACGCTGATCATCCTGCAGATCCTGCAGCGCTGGAAATAGGCCGCCGGCGCCACCGTACCCGCCGGGTTTGCCCCAATCTCCACCGCAATGCGCGCCAGCGCACGCAGCGCGCGCGCGGCGCGGCCTATGCTGTGGCACAGGTTGCGCCGCGATGGCAAGGCGCCGCCGCTGCAGGGGAGGTTGGCATGAAAGCATCGATCCGTGACGACGCGGCGCTGGCCGCGTTCGTGGGCGCGCGCTACCCGTTCTACCACGCGCGCTGGGCCAGGGCCGAAGTCAGTGGCGGCATGTCGTGGAACTGGGCGGCGTGCCTGCTGGGGCCGTTCTGGATGGCCTACCGGCGCATGTACTGGCAGGTGGGCGTGTATGCGCTGATCGTCTGCGCGGAGCCGGTGGTGCATGCGCTGTTGCGGCTCGACATGCCGCTGATCCTGTCGCGGCCGATGCTGGTTGTGCTGGCGCTGCTGCTGGGCATGTACGGCAACGAGCTGTACCGCTGGCATGCCGAAGGCACCGTGCGGCGCCTGCGCGAATACCACTGGTCGCCCGAGCGGGTCAACGATTCGCTGGCGCGCTGCGGGCGCACGAGCTGGCCGGGCGTCTTTGCCATGGCCTTGCTGCTGGCGGTGATGGCGGTGTCGCTGTTGCCGCTGGCGCGGCTGGTGGCGCATTCCGTGGGGCTGGCCGCGGGCTGAGCAGCAAGGCCAGCGGGCTTACACCGGCTCGCGCGCCGCGTCCACCAGGTACTGGATCAGCGTTTCCGCAAACTGGGGCAGCTCGCGCCCCGGGCGGCGGCACAGCCGCAGCTCGCGCTTGGCCCAGTCGTCTTCCAGCTGGATAAAGCGCAGCACCTTGCGGCTGGCGTAGCGCCGCGCGCAGCTGTTGGGCACGATGGCGATGCCCGCGCCTGCCTCCACCATGCGGCACACCGCATCGAAGCTGCCCACCTGGATGCGCAGGCTGATGCGCTTGCCCATGCCGCTGGCGATGCGGTCCAGGAACGACTGGATCGCGCTGAACTGGTTCAGGCCGACGAAGCGGCAGGTATCGAGCAGGTCGGCGAAATGCAGCCGCTTGAACGCCGGCAGCGGGTGGTTGACCGGCGCGATCACGATCAGCTCGTCGCTGCACAGGTGCATCACGTCCAGGTCCTCGGTGGCGACCTCACCGGCAACGATGCCAAGATCGGCCGCACCCGCGCTGATCGCCGAGACGATCTCCTGCGACAGGTGCTCTTCCAGCTCGATGTCCACGTCCGGGTTTTCCGTCAGGAAGCGCGACACGCCGGTCGCCAGGAAGGAATTGGTGGCGGTAGTGTTGGCCAGCAGCCGCACCCGGCCCTTGACGCCCTTGGCGTAGGGGCGCAGGTCGGCATGCAGGCACTCCAGCTCGCGGAAGACCTCGCGCGCATGGCGCAGCAGCGCATCGCCGGCCGGCGTGAGCCGCACGCCCTTGACCTGGCGGATCAGCAGTTGTGTCTGGAACGCCTCTTCCAGTTGCTTGATGCGCGTGCTGGCCGCGGGCAGCGACAGGAAGCTGCGCTCGGCTGCGCGGGTCAGGTTCTCCGTCTCGCCGACGTTGAGAAAGAGGCGGAGGTCGGTCAGGTCGTAATGCATGGGCTTCCGTCGGGCCTAAGGCCACTTTTGTGATTCGTGAATTCCAAAGTCGCGGGTGCCAATTTATCGTAACCCGTGCGGCCTGGACATCCGGATTGACCGCATCGGCGGGCCTTATGCCCGCGGCAAAGGGGTGTTCGCACGGTTTGCGGTCGGTGACCGCACAAAAAGTATTCAGAGGACGAGTTCACAGGAGACATGCAATGAGCGGTTTGATGGCGGGCAAGGTTGCGCTGGTAACGGGCGCGGGTGGTGGGATCGGGCGCGGCATCGCGCTCGCAATGGCCGCCGCCGGCGCCAGGGTGGTGGTCAATGACCTGGGCGTGTCGATGACCGGCGAAGGCGGCGATACCGGGCCCGCGCAGCGCGTGGTGGAGGAAATCCGCGCCGCCGGCGGCGAGGCCGTGGCCAACACGGACAGCGTGTCGACCTGGAACGGCGCCAATGCGATCGTGCAATGCGCGCTGGATAACTTCGGCCGCATCGACGCCGTGGTCAACAACGCCGGCAACCTGCGCGACCGCATGTTCTTCAAGATGAACGAGGAGGAATGGCGCTCGGTGATCGACGTGCACCTGCACGGCACCTTCTTCGTCAGCCGCGCCGCCGCCAACTACTTCAAGGACCAGGAGAGCGGCGCCTACGTGCACATGACCTCGACCTCGGGCCTGATCGGCAACCTGGGCCAGGCCAACTACTCCGCGGCCAAGCTGGGCATCGCCGCGCTGTCCAAGTCGATCGCGCTCGACATGCAGCGCTTCAACGTGCGCTCGAACTGCATCGCGCCGTTCGCCTGGAGCCGCATGACCAGCTCGATCCCGGCCGAGACCCCGGAAGAGAAGGCGCGCGTGGCCAAGCTGCAGAAGATGGAAGCCGGCAAGATCGCCCCGGTGGCGGTCTACCTCGCCAGCCCCGCGGCCAGCGAAGTCAACGCCCAGATCTTCGCGGTGCGCGCCAACGAGATCATGCTGATGAGCCAGCCGCGCCCGGTGCGCTCGGTGCATCTGAGCGAAGGCTGGACCCCGGAGAGCGTGGCGGAGATCGCGATGCCCGCGATGCGCAACAGCTTCTTCAAGCTGGAGCGTTCGCCCGACGTGATCGGCTGGGACCCGATCTGATGCCGGCCGCGCAAGGCGCGCCACGGATGCAGGGCGCTCTGGCCGGCGTGCGCGTGCTGGACCTGTCGCGCATCCTGGCCGGCCCGTGGTGCGCGCAGAACCTGGCCGACCTTGGCGCCGAAGTGATCAAGGTCGAGCGCCCCGGCGCGGGCGACGACACGCGCTCGTGGGGGCCGCCGTGGCTGCCCGGCGCGGACGGCCAGCCTTCGCGCGATGCCACCTACTTTGCCGGCGCCAACCGCGGCAAGCAGTCAGTGACGCTGGATATCGCCAGCCCGCAAGGGCAGGCGATCGTGCGCGAGCTGGCGGCGCAGTCGCAGATCGTGCTGGAGAACTACAAGGTCGGCGACCTGAAGCGCTACGGGCTGGACTACGACAGCCTCAAGGCGATCAATCCTTCGCTCGTCTATTGCTCCATCACCGGCTACGGCCAGACCGGCCCGAGCGCGCACAAGCCGGGCTATGACTTCATCTTCCAGGGCCTGGGCGGCCTGATGAGCGTCACCGGCGAGCGCGACGACCTGCCTGGCGGCGGGCCGCAGAAGGTGGGCGTCGCGGTGGTGGACATGCTCACCGGCATGTACGCCACGGTGGCCGTGCTGGCCGCGCTGCGCCATGCCGAGCGCACCGGCGAAGGCCAGCATATCGACATGGCACTGCTGGATGCGGTGGTCGCGGTCGGCGCCACGCCGATCATCGCGCAGCGCGTGACCGGCAAGGCGATGCCGCGCTTTGGCAATGCGCACGCCAACATGGTGCCCTACCATGTGTTCGCCACCGCCGATGGCTACATGATCGTGGCGGCCGGCAACGACGGGCAATGGCAGGGCTACTGCCGCGGCATCGAGCGTCCCGATCTTGCCGCGGACGAGCGCTTCGCCACCGGCTCCGGCCGCATCGTCCACCGCGAAACGCTGGTGCCGATGCTCGAGGCCCACATGCGCACGCGCCCGACGGCGCACTGGGTGCGGGCGCTGGAGGCGCAGGGCATTCCGTGCGGGCCGATCAACGACTACGGCCAGGTGCTGGAAGACCCGCAGGTGCGGCATCGCGAGCTGCAGGTGGACCTGGTGCGCGAAGACGGCAGCGTCTGCCCGACGGTCAAGAGCCCGCTGCGGCTGGCGGCAACCCCGGTGCAGTACGACGCGCCGCCGCCGCGGCTGGGCGAGCATACCGAGCGCGTGCTGCAAGGCGTGCTGGGCCTGTCGGCAGAACGGATCGCGCAGTTGCGGGAGCAGGGCGTGATCTGATCGGCCGGCCACGGCGGGGGCCTGCACAAGGCCCCCGCATCGCCTAGGCTGTCTGGGTAGCGGCCAAAAGCCGGGTTCCGGGAGACAGGGAGACAGCCATGAACGAGGAAACCTTCAACCTCAGCATCCGCAAGTTCCTGAAGGTCGTCGGCGTCAGTTCGCAGCGCGAGATCGAGCAGGCGATATCGAAGGCGCTGGCCGACGGCACCATTGCCGGCACCGAGCACTTCCCGGTCTCGGTGACGCTGGAAATGCCGGGCGTGCGGCTCAATGTGCGCTTCGACGGGGAAATCCATCTCGAGTAAGCCAGCTGTACCGGGTTATCCGTTTCGCGCGTGAAACGCCAAACGGATGATCCGGCCCCATCTTTTTGCTGCGCGCATTGATCCATCTGTCCGATGTGCGCGCAAGTCCCCCTCGCATATTCTTGCGAAACACGACAAACCAATGGGACCGGGGGGACACCATGGCTCGATGCACGCTACCCATGCGCTGCGCACGCGGCGCGCAAGGCCGCAGGGTTCGCCACGCCCGCCGTTGCGCCGGCCACTGGCCGCGCTGAAGCGCTCCGGCCTTTGCCATGCATGCCGCTGCCGCTGCGCCTGCACCCCACGGCGAGGACACGGGCTGGCACATGCCGGAGCCGGCATGCCGGCACGACCGTCCCGACGATCCGCTGCTGGCGTGCCTGCTCTGGCTGGCCCGGCGCTTCGAGCGGCCGGTCTCGGCCGAAGCGCTGGTCGCGGGCCTGCCGCTTGAAGCGCACCGCCTGACCCCGGCGTTGTTTGCGCGCGCGGCAGCGCGTGCCGGCATGTCGGCACGGCTGGTCAGGCGCCGGCTCGACGCAATCCCCGAACTGGTACTGCCCGCCATCCTGCTGCTCGACCAGGCGCAGGCCTGCGTACTGCTGCGCCGCGGCAACGACGGCATGCTGACGGTCTGCTGGCCGGAGTGGGGCGAAGGCGAGCAGGCGGTCCGCAGCGAAGACCTGCTGGCCCGATACACCGGACATGCCATCTTCGCCCGGCCAGCGCACCGCTTTGAAGCCACGGACAACGATGCCGCGCAGGCGCCGCCGCACCAATGGTTCTGGGGCGTGATGCGGCAGTCGTGGCCGGTCTACGGCGAGGTGATGGTGGCCTCGCTGCTGCTCAGCGTGTTCGCGCTGGTGATGCCGCTGTTCACCATGAACGTCTATGACCGCGTGGTGCCCAACCATGCGCTGGAAACGCTGTGGGCGCTGGCCATCGGCGTGGGCCTGGTGCTTGGCTTCGAACTGGCGATGCGCACGCTGCGCGGGTATTTCGTCGACGTGGCGGGCCGGCGCATCGATGTCACGGTCTCCGCGACGGTGTTCGAGAAGGTGCTGGGCATCGAGATGAAGTCGCGGCCCGCGTCGGTGGGGAGCCTCAGCAGCCAGATTCATGAGTTCGAGTCGGTGCGCGAGTTCCTGACCTCGGCCACCATCACCACGCTGGTCGACCTGCCGTTTGCCGTGGTGTTTATCGCGGCGATGTTCTGGGTTGGCGGTCCGCTGGCATGGGTGCCGCTGCTGACGGTGCCGCTGGTGATCGGCGTCAGCCTGGCCCTGCAGGGCCCGCTGTCGCGCGCGGTGCGCGCCAGCAGCGCCTGCGCGGCGCAGCGCCAGGCAGCGCTGGTCGAAACCCTGGTCGGGCTCGAGACCATCAAGACCACCGGTGCCGAGGGCGCCGCCCAGCGCAACTGGGAGCAGGTGGTCGGCCAGATGGCGAAGCTGGGGCTGCGCGCGCGGCTGCTGTCGGCGTGCGTCATCAACGTGTCGCTGTTCGCCCAGCAGGCCGCCACGCTGGCGGTGGTGGTCATGGGCGTCTACCTGATCGCCGACGACCGCCTCACCATGGGCGGGCTGATCGCCTGCACCCTCCTCGCCGGCCGCGCGCTGGCGCCCCTGTCGCAAGTGGCCGGGCTGACCACGCGCTATCACCAGGCGCGCACCGCGCTGGCCGGCATCGACCGGATGATGGCGCTGCCGGTGGAGCGCCCGCCGGGCAAGCATTTCGTGCACCGTCCGCCGTTGCGGGGCGAGATCGAATTCCGCCAGGTCGGCTTCCGCTACCCGGGCCGCGACAGCGCGGCGCTGGACGGGGTGTCGTTCCGCATTGCCAGCGGCGAGCGCGTCGGCCTGATCGGGCGCATCGGCTCGGGCAAGACCACCATCGAGAAGCTGATCCTGGGCCTGTACGCGCCGGACGCCGGCACGGTGCTGGTCGACGGCGCCGAGGTGCGCCAGCTCGATCCCGCCGCGCTGCGGCGCGATATCGGCTATGTGCCGCAGGACGTGATGCTGTTCAGCGGCACCATCCGCGACAACATCGTGATGGGCGCCCCGTACGCCGACGACGAAGCCGTGCTGCGCGCGGCGCGGCTGGGCGGCGTCAGCGACTTTGCCGACCGGCTGCCCGACGGCTATGACCTGCGGCTCGGCGAGCGCGGCGAAGGGCTGTCGGGGGGGCAGCGCCAGGCCATCGCCATCGCCCGCGCCGAGCTGCTGCAGCCGCCGCTGCTGTTGCTCGACGAACCCAGCAGCGCGATGGACAACCGCACCGAAGAACAGTTCAAGGCGCGGCTGGCCGCGGCGCTGGGCCCGCGCACGCTGATCCTGGTCACGCATCGCGGCTCGCTGCTCAGCCTGGTCGATCGCCTGATCGTGATGGACCAGGGCCGCATCGTCGCCGACGGCCCTAAGGCCGAAGTACTGAACGCGCTCGCGGGGAGAAAGCTCCATGTCGCCTCGGCCTGAGCCCCAATGCAGTTCGCCGTTGCGCCGCCTGGCACGCCGGCTCGCCGCCGCGCTGAAGCCGCGCGCCGACGACACCGACTTCATGTGCGAGCGCGACGCGGCGGCGATGGCGGGGCCGCGCTATTTCACGCACTGGATCCTGTGGTGCGCGCTGGTCTTCGTGCTGGCGGCGCTGGCGTGGGCCGCGCTGGCGCACGTGGATGAAGTCACGGTGGGCGAGGGCAAGGTGATCCCGTCGAGCCAGGTGCAGGTGGTGCAGAACCTCGAAGGCGGCATCATCGCCGAGATCATGGTGCGTCCGGGCGAAGTGGTGAAGAAAGACCAGGCGCTGATGCGCATCGACGATACCCGCTTCACGGCTTCATACCAGGAAGGGCGGACCAAGGACGATGCGCTGGTGGCGCGCATTGCGCGCCTGAGCGCCGAGGCCGCCGGCACGGCGTTCGTGGCGAGCGCATCCGACGATGCCGACAGCCGCCGCTTCGTGGCCGAGGAGCGCTCGCTGTTCGAATCGCGCAAGCGCGCCTTCGACGCCAACCTCGCCGTGCTGCGCCAGCAGTCCGAGCAACGGCGCCAGGAGCTGAGCGAAAAGCGCTCGCGCGAGCAGCAACTGCGGCAAAGCCACCGGCTGGTGGCGCAGGAGCTGGCGATGATGCGCCCGATGGTGGCGCAGGGCGTGGTGTCAGACGTCGACGTGCTGCGGCTGGAGCGGCAGACCAATGACCTGAAGGGTGAGCTGGATGCCACGCGGCTGGCCATGCCGCGGCTCGAAGCAGCCTACCGCGAAAGCCTGCAGAAGCTTGACGAAGCGGCCACGCATTTCCGTGCGGAGGCCATGAAGGAACTCAACCAGGCCAAGGCCGAACAGGCGGCGCAGAGCGCCACCAACACCGCGCTGCAGGACCGTGTCGACCGCACGCTGGTGCGCGCGCCGCTGGCAGGCATCGTCAAGCAGATCAAGATCAACACCGTCGGCGGCGTGGTGCAGCCCGGCATGGACCTGCTGGAAATCGTGCCGCTGGAAGACACCTTGCTGGTAGAGGCGCGCGTGCGCCCGGCCGATATCGCCTTCCTGCGGACCGGGCAGCCGGCGATGGTCAAGCTGTCGGCCTATGACTTCTCGATCTACGGCGGTTTCCCCGGCACCGTCGAGCATATCAGCGCCGATACGCTGACGCCCGAACGCCCGGGCGAGCGCCCCGAAAGCTACTACCTGGTGCGTGTGCGCACCCGCGACAACCGGCCCGGCGGCAGCGCCGTGCAGGTGCCGATCCTGCCCGGCATGGTGGCTACGGTCGATGTGCTGACCGGCCGGAAGACGGTGCTCCACTATCTGCTCAAGCCCATCATCAAGACGAAGGAAATGGCGTTCCGCGAACGATAAGCGGGCGCTGCACATCACGACAACAAACAATGCCTGGCCAAGCGCCGGCAACTCAGGACGGAGAGAGAGAAATCATGGCAACCCTGACTGGCACTAACGGCAGCGACAACATCAGCGGCACCACGTCCGCCGACACCATCCTGAGTGGCAACGGCAATGACTATGTCAGTGCCGGCGACGGCAACGATTATGTCGATGCCGGCAACGGCGACGATATCGTAGAAGGCGGCAGCGGCAACGACACGCTGCTGGGCGCCAACGGCAAGGACCGCCTGTTCGGCGGACTCGGCAACGACAACCTGTCGGGCGGCAACGGCACCGACGCGGTCTATGGCGGCGGCGGCGATGACGTGATCGGCAGCGCCGACGGTTCGTCGGCACTGTACAGCGGCGACAACGGTGGCGATACGCTGTACGGCGACGGCTACGACAGCTATGCCGACTACCTGCAAGGGCGCAGCTCGGCCCAGCCCGGCAACGACCGGATCCAGGGCGGCAACGGCGATGACCTGATCTACGGCGACAATGGCAACAACGCTGCCGTGGGCGGCGATGACATCATCGCGGGCGGCGCCGGCAAGGACACCATCTCTGGCGAAGGCGGCAACGACAATATCGGCGGCGGCGTAGGCGGCGATACGCTGAGCGGCGGCAGCGGCGGCGACGTGTTCGTCTACCACGCGGTGTCGGACTCCACCGCCGCCGGCATGGACGTCATCACCGACTTCCAGAAGGGCGCCGACCGCCTCGACCTGCGGCCGGTGCTGGGCAATACCGGTTTCGAATGGGGTGGGCGCGAACCCACGGCCCATGGTGCCTGGTTCGAGCAATCGGGCGGCAACACCTATGTCTACGTCGATGTCGACGGCAATCCCGCCACGGCGGAGATGGTGATCAAGCTCAATGGCCTGCACGACCTGGCCAAGACCGACTTCGCCGGCTACGATAACCATGCGCCCACCGCCGCGGCCGACAGCAACCGGATCGGCGAGGATAACTCGCCCAACCCGATCACCGGCAATGTGCTGGCCAATGACAGTGATGTCGATGCCGGCAACGTGCTGGCCGTGGGCAATCCCGGCACCTATGTCGGCAACTACGGCACGCTGACTATCCATGCCGATGGCAGCTACAGCTATATGCTGGACAATGGCAACGCGCAGGTGCAGGCGCTGCGGCCCGGCGAGCAGGTGCAGGAGACGTTCGGCTATAGCGTGACGGATGGGCTGGCGAGTGCGTCGTCGTCGCTGACCATCCGGATTAACGGCGCCAATGATGGCGCGACGATCACGGCGTCGGCGAACGAGGATACGGCGGTGACGGAAGCGGGCGGGGTGGCGAATGCCAGCGCCGGCGATGCGTCTGCCGGTGGCACGCTGACGGTCAGTGATGTCGATACTGGGGAAGCGCATTTTGCCGCTGTGCCTGCGCAAAGCCTGGCTGGGCAGTACGGTACCTTTACCTTCGACAGCAATACCGGTGCGTGGACCTACACGCTCGACAACAGCAAGGCTGATGCGCTGACTGCGGGGCAGCAGGTCAGCGATTCGCTGACGGTAGCTTCCGCCGACCTGACCGCGCAGCAGACCATCACGGTCAACATCACTGGCGCCAACGACCATGCCACGATCACGGCGTCGGGAAGCGAGGATACGTCGGTGACCGAGGCGGGCGGTGCAGCCAACGCCGATGCAGGCGACGCCTCGGCCAGCGGCACGCTGACGGTCACCGATATCGATGCTGGCGAAGCGCATTTTGCGGCTGTGCCTGCGGAAAAACTCGCCGGCCAGTACGGGACCTTCACCTTCGACAGCAATACCGGCGCCTGGACCTACACGCTCGACAACAGCAAGGCCGATGCATTGACGGCCGGCCAGCAGGCCAGCGATTCGCTGACTGTGGTTTCGGCCGATCTGTCAGCCCAGCAAACCATCACGGTCAACATCACCGGCGCGAACGACCACGCCACCATCACGGCTTCAGGCACCGAGGATACGTCGGTAACCGAAGCCGGCGGTGTGGCCAACGCCAATGCCGGCGACCCTTCGGCCAGCGGCACGCTGACCGCCAGCGATGCCGATGCCGGCGAAGCGCACTTCGCCGCCGTGCCTTCCGACAGCCTGATCGGGCAGTACGGCAGCTTCACGTTCGACAGCAATACCGGCGCCTGGACCTACACGCTGGACAACAACAAGGCCGATGCGCTGACTGCGGGCCAGCAGGTCAGCGACTCGCTGACGGTGTTGTCCGCCGACCAGACCGCGCAGCAGACCATCACCGTCAATATCACCGGGTCCAATGACCACGCCACCATCACCGCGTCGGCCAGCGAGGATACGTCGGTCACCGAAGCCGGCGGGGCGGCCAACGCGATGGCGGGTGACACATCGGCCAGCGGCACGCTGACGCTCAGCGACGTCGACACGGGCGAAAACCACTTCTCCGCCGTGCCGACGCTGAGTCTGATCGGGCAGTATGGCTTCTTCAGCTTCGATACCTTTACCGGTGCCTGGACCTATACGCTCGATAACGACAAGGCGGATGCGCTGACCGCCGGGCAGCAGGTCAGCGATTCACTGACGGTGACTTCCGGCGACCAGACCGCGCAACACACTATCACCGTCAACATCACCGGCACCAACGACCACGCCATCATCACGGCGTCTGGCAGCGAGGATATGTCTGTGACCGAAGCTGGCGGCGCGGCAAACGCCATTGGCGGCGATGCTTCGGCCAGCGGCACGCTGACGGCCAGCGACGTCGATACCGGCGAAGCGCACTTTGCCGCGGTGCTGCCCGCCGATCTGGTCGGCCAGTACGGCACCTTTACGTTCGACAGCAATACCGGTGCGTGGACCTATGCGCTCGACAACAGCAGGGCCGACGCGCTGACTGCAGGCCAGCAGGCCAGCGATTCGCTGATCGTTGCGTCCGCGGACCTGACCGCGAAGCAGACCATTACGGTCAACATCACCGGCGCGAATGACCACGCCACCATCACGGCGTCGGGCAGCGAAGACACGGCGGTAACCGAAGCGGGCGACGCCGGAGATCCCGGCGACGCTTTCGCCAGCGGCAAGCTGACGGTCACCGACGCCGACAGCGGCGACGCCCACTTTGCACCGGTGCCGGCTGAAAGCCTGCTCGGCCGGTACGGCACCTTCACCTTCGACAGCGCCACCGGCGCCTGGACCTACACGCTCGACAACAGCAAGGCGCAGGCGCTTGCAGCGGGCCAGCAGGTCACCGAAACGCTGTCCGTGCAATCGTCGGACCTGACTGCCACGCAGGCGATTACCGTCAATATCACCGGTACCAACGACGCTGTGGTGAATGCCGTGCCCGCCGCGCAGGTCGCCATCGAAGACACGCCGGTGGTGTTCAGTTCGGCCAACGGCAATGCGTTCAGCATCTCGGACGTCGACAACGGCAGCCACACCGTGACGCTGACCGCGAGCGGCGGCACGATCACGCTGAACGGTATCGCCGGGCTGCAGTTCCTGGCCGGCGACGGCAGCGCGGATGGCACCATGACGTTCACTGGCACCGACGCGGCGATCAATGCCGCGCTGGATGGCCTGCGCTTCGTTGGCGATACGGACTATGCGGGGGTGGCGTCGGTGCGGATGCAGACCAGCGATGGCGCTTCGGTCGATACCGACGTGGTGGCGGTGACGGTCAGTCCGGTCAATGACGCGCCGATGGCGGCAGCAGACGTGGTCTATGTCTCGAACTCCACCCAGGGCATCCTGATCCCGGTCAGCGCACTGCTCGGCAATGACGGCGACGTCGACGGCAGCGCCATGACGATTACGGCCTTGGGTTCTGCCTCGGGTGCGGTCAGCAACCTGATGTTCGCGCCGGGCACCAATAACAGCTACGTCATGTTCAACGCCAGCAACGCGGCGTCGGGTAGCTTCAGCTACACCGTTTCCGACGGCGCGGGCGGCACCAGCACGGCGACGGTCACGGTCAATGTCTCGTCGACCAACGGGCCTGCCACGGTGTCGCTGGCGAGCCTCAATTACCAGGCGTCCTATCTGGATGGCGGCAGCAACATCGATACGCTGACAGGCGCCGCGGTTGGCGACGTCTTTATTGGCGGAGCGGCCGCCGACACGCTCAGGGGCGGCGCCGGCGACGACGTGCTGCGCGGCGGCTCGGGCGACGACACGCTCGACGGTGGCACCGGCATCGACATGCTGGATTTCTCAGATGCGAACGGCAGCCTCACCTTTACCCTGACGCAGAGCAGCAGCGGCACGCTCGTCAACCAGACCAGCCTCGGCCTGGACCGGGATACGTACAGCAATATGGAAGGCGTGATCGGTTCGCGCTTCAACGACACGCTGACCGGCAGCACGTCCGGCGACATCCTTCGTGGCGGCGCGGGCAATGACACGCTCGACGGCGGTGCCGGCATCGACCTGATCGACATCTCCGATGCCATCGGCGCGGTGTCCTTCACGCTGACGCAAAGCAGCACCGCCACCGCGGTCAACCTGAGCGCGGCGGGCCTGGGTACCGACAGCTACCGGAACATGGAAGGCGTGATGGGTTCGGCTTTCAACGACACCCTCACCGGCTCCGGCGGTAACGACGTATTGCGTGGCGGTGCGGGCGATGACCAGTTGTTCGGCGGCGGCGGCAACGACGTGCTGACCGGCGGCGCCGGCGCCGACACGCTGACGGGTGACGCCGGCAGCGACACCTACCGCTTCGTGCGCACCGATGCCGCCTCGGTCGACACGATCACCGACTTCGACCTGGCGGCGGAAGCCGCCGGCGGCGATGTGCTGGATCTGTCCGACCTGCTTTCCGGCTCAGGCGTGACCGCCGCCAATGCCGGGCAGTTCGTGCGGCTGTCGGAAGTGGATGGCAATACCGTGGTGAGCCTGGACCGGGACGGCAGCGGCACGGCCGCGGCATTCCAGGACGTCGCCGTGCTGCAGGGCGTGGTGGGGCTGGACCTCAACACGCTGCTGAGCAACGGCAATATCCACACGATCTGAGGCAGGAGCAAGGACGAGAAGAAAGCGAAGGGACAGGCAGCAGAGCAGTACCGGTACGCCGGCGAAGTTGAAAAACCATAATAAGCGAGTAGCACACCGCTTTTCCGTATCGCGCAGGCTGGCGGCATGGGCTCGGACAGACATGCCGCCGGCAGGCCGGTATGGTTCAGCACGGTGGGACCGACTGGGGGAAGCATGACCACGACATGGTGCCGGCTGGCACATGTACTGCTATGGGCGGCGGCCATGGTGGTGCCGCAGCACGCGGCGGCACAGGCGCTGCGCCAGGCAGTCGAGCAAGCCGTGCATACCAATCCCGAGGTGCTGGCCGCGGGCAGCCGCCGGCTGGCCGCCGACGAGGGCCTGAAGCAGGCGCGTGCCGGCTACCTGCCGCGGGTCGATGTCAACGCTGCCACCGGGCGCGTGCGCCTGGACAGCCACAGCACGCGGCTGATGGGCCTGTCCGATTCTTCCTATGCCAGCCACACCGCCGGCGTCACCATCTCGCAGATGCTGTTCGATGGCTTTGCCACCAGCAGCGACGTCGAGCGCCAGGGCGCGCGGATCGACGGCGCGGCCTTCCGGGTGGGCGCCACCGCGGAGGATATCGCGTTGCGCACAGTCGGCGTCTATGTCGAGGTGCTGCGCCGGCAGGAGACCGTGGCGATCGGCATGGCCAATCTCGAAGCCCATCAGCACATCCATGACCAGATCCGGCTGGGCGCCGACAACGGCGTGCTGCGCCGCGCCGACCTGTTCCAGGCGGAAAGCCGGCTGGCGCTGGCCCAGGCGAACCTGCGGGCCGAGCAGGGCGCGTTGCGCGATGCGCTGACGGCCTACCTGCGCGTGGTCGGCGCACCGCCGGAGACTTTGGCCCGGCCGGAGTCGCTGTCGGCACTGCTGCCCGCCACCGAACGCGAGGCGCAGCAGGTGGCCAGCGCCAGCCATCCCGCCCTGGGCGCCGGTCAGGCCGATATCGCCGAAGCGCAGGCCGGGCGCTCGCTGGCCAAAGCGGCGATGTGGCCGCGCCTCGATCTGGAGGTGGGCGTGGGGCGCGACCGCGACCGCGTGCTGGGCACCACCGACGAGCGCAGCGTGATGCTGCGCATGCGCTACAACCTGTTCCGCGGCAACGCCGACAAGGCGCGCGTCAACGAGGCCGGCTACCAGATACAGGAAGCCGAACAGAACCTGGACCGGCTGCGCCGGCAGGTGCAGGAAAGCGTGTCGCAGGCGTATAACGCCTACCTGACCGCGCAGGACCGGCTGGCGAGCCTGAGGCAATACGTCGAGGCCAGTGATGCCACGCGCGTCGGCTACGGCCGCCAGTTCCGGCTCGGCCAGCGCACCCTGCTGGACCTGCTCAATGCCGAGAACGAGTACTTCAGCGCCCGCACGGCCTACGTGACCGGGCAGTACACCGAGCTGGCCAGCCAGTACCGGATCCTTGCCGGCATGGGTTTGCTGCTGGCGACGCTGCAGGTGCCGCTGCCCCGGGAGGGCATGGTGCAGGCGGGGCAGCGCACCGGGTGGCCGGTGGGCCAGAGATAGGCGCTGGCCTCAGCCCGGCACCGCCTCCGCGCGCATCCCGCGCAACCGATACTCGCCCGGCGCCACGCCGGTCCACTTCTTGAAGGCACGATGGAAGGTGCTCGGCTCCGAGAAACCGAGCCGCAGCGCCACATCCAGCAACGTCATGCCCGGACGCTCCAGCATGCCGATGGCCACGTCGCGGCGCAGGCTGTCCTTGATGCTCTGGTAGCCGCGGCCCTCGTCGCGCAGCCGGCGGCGCAGCGTCTGCGGCGTCAGGCGCAGCACCTCGGCCATCTGCTCCAGCGACGGCAATTCGCCATCCAGGTGCGAGCGCAGGTGCTGGCGGATCCGTTCGGCCAGGCAGCAGTTGGCGCGGTAGCGGATCAGCAGGTTGCGCGGGGTCTCGCGCAGGAATTCGCGCAGGCTGTCCGCATCCTGCATCACCGGCATGCGCAGGCACGCGGCGTCGAAGTGCAGCGCGGTGACCGGCTGGCCGTAGTGCACCGCGGCCTTGAACACGCGCCCGGTGTCGGTGCCGCACTGCGCGGGCGCGGCGCTCAGGTCGACGCGGCGCAGCGGGATATGCTGCGCCACCAGCCAGCTAACCAGCGCATAGGCATGGAAGACAAAGGTCGATTCGGCAAAGCTGCGGCAGGCCGAGGCCGGTGCGCGCGGATGCAGCTCCACCGTGGCGGTGCTGCCGTCGGCGCTCAGGTGCAGCCGCGGCGCGAAGGCGTCGATATGCAGCCGGTACAGGCGCATGCCAGTGCGGAGGGCGTCTTCGAGCGTGGTGCAGTGGACCAGCCGCGCGCACGCCTGGGCGAACACGCCCGGCGTGACCGGCCGCTCCAGCAGCCCCCACAGCTCGTCGCGCGTGACGCGGCGCAGCGTGCGGATCAGCGCGGCGTACTGGCCCTGGGTCACGCGCGCGGTGGGCGAGGCCAGCAAGGCGGGCGAAATGCCGGCGCGGCGCAGCAGCGCGTCGATGTCCAGGCCGAGCCGGCGCGCCCCCAGCAGGATGTGGTCGACATGCAGCACCGCGATGGTGTGGCGCGCCGGCGCCGCCGTGGCGGGCGGCGGCTCTGCCGGTCGGAGCGGGCATGGCTCGGGCAAGCCGGGCAGCGGGCCGCCGGCGATGTGCAGCTTGCCGGGCGGGGAGAGGCGGTGCGATGACAGGGCGGCGGTGTGCATGGGTCTCCTCGCAGGCTGGCGCGTCGCCGTCGCGTGGGGCGCGGCGGTCATATTCGCTGGCTGGGCCGGTCTTTTCGCCACCTTAACAAGCCGTGCGCGCGCCGCACAATCGGGATTTGCCAAAGCCTGGCTTTCGCCTGAGCGATTCGGCCAATCATTTTGGCGAGTCTGGTCATTGTCCGAGCACCGCAGCATCGCGCACTCTCGGGCTCATAAAAGAGACGTGTGCCGGAACACCGGCCCGGCGGGACGCAAAAGGGACAGAACCCCCGCGCCCGATACCAGACACCAAAGGAGACAAGCACATGCAGGCTCATCGTCGTAGTGCATTGCGGCGCCTGTGCGCCGGGGTACTGGCCGTGGCCGCCGCCGGGGCCGGGATGCTGGCTTCCGGTGCCGCCTGGGCGCAGGGGGCGTTTCCGTCGAAACCGGTGCGGCTGATCGTGCCTTACCCCGCCGGCGGCGCCACCGACGTGCTGGCGCGCGCTCTTGCCGATGGCCTGGGCAAGGCCTGGAAGCGCCCGGTGGTGGTGGAGAACCGCCCCGGCGCCAGCAGCATGATCGGCTCCGAAGCCGTGGTCCGCGCCGAGGCCGACGGCCATACCGCGCTGCTGACGATTACCACGCTGGTGCAGGCGCCCAGCCTCTACACCAGGCCGCCGTTCGACCCGGTCAAGGATCTGGTCGCGGTGTCGGAGCTTGCCACCACCAACCTGGTGTTCGCCGTGCACAGCTCGGTGCCGGCCAACAGCCTGAAAGAATTTATCGAGCTGGTCCGCGCCAGGCCTAAGCAGTTCTCCTACGGCTCCTATGGCACCGGCTCCAGCGGCCACCTGTACGGCGAGATCTTCAAGGAGTCGGCCAGGCTCGACATGGTCCACGTGTCGTACAAGGGCGAGGCGCCGGAGTTGAACGACCTGCTCGGCGGCCAGGTGCCGGCCGCCGTCATCTCGGTGATGGGCGCCAAGCCGCACCACGCCACCGGCCGCCTGCGCGCGCTGGCGGTGACCGGCGCCGGCCGTTCGCCGCACCTGCCGGAGGTGCCGACCTTCCGTGAGGCGGGCGTGGCGGGCATGGACGGGCAGGGCTGGTTCGGCCTGTTCCTGCCGGCCGCCACGCCGCGGCCCATCGTCGACAAGTTCTCCGCCGACGTCAACCGCATCCTGGCCCAGCCCGACGTGCGCAAGCGCATGAACGACCTCGGCATCGTGCTGACCGGCAGCACGCCTGATGCCTTCGCCCAGGTGGTCCAGGCCGACTACGCCCGCTGGGGCAAGGTCATCCGCGTGAACAACATCCGCCTCGACTAAGACTTTCCCGAACTAACCTGTCGATTTGCTGCACATGATGCCTGCTACGAGCACTACCCACCCCGACAAACCGCCGTTGCGTTCGCCCGCCTGGCCGCCCGGCCTGCCGGCCACGTTGCATACGCCGCGCACCAGCCTGTTCTACAACGTCGAGGCCGCGGCGCGCCGCTATCCGGACAAGACCGCGATCCAGTATTTCGGCACCGCGATTTCCTACGCGCGCCTCCAGGACGAGATCGAGCGGATGGCGGGCTACCTGCAGCAGGCCTGCGGCATCCGGCCGGGCGACCGCGTGGTGCTGTGCAGCCAGAACTGCCCGCAGTACATCATTGCCTATTACGCGATCCTGCGCGCCGAGGCGGTGGTGGTGCCGGCCAACCCGATGTGGCTGGAGGCGGAGCTGGCGCACGTGGTCGAGGACAGCGGCGCGGTGGCCGCGTTCGCCGGCAGCGAGCTGTACCCGCGCATGGCACCGCTGCACGGTCCGGCGCTGCGCCACGTGATCGTGCACGACTACGGCGCGATGCTGCGCGACGACGGCGGCTTGCCGGTGCCGGCATGGCTGCGCGAGCCCGCGCCGGCACTGCAGCCCGCGCCGTCCGGCGCAATGCCGGTGGCATGGGAAACGGCCAGCGCCGCCGGGCACCGCCCGCTGCCGCACCAGGCCGGCCCCGACACGCTGTGCATGCTGGCCTATACCTCGGGCACCACCGGCAATCCCAAGGGCTGCATGCATACCCACGGCACGCTGATGACCGCGGCGGCGGGCTCGCAGATCTGGCGCAGCAGCACGCCCGAGTCGGTGGTGCTGGCGGTGGCGCCGATGTTCCACCTGCTGGGCATGCAGAACTGCATGAACTCGCCGCTGTACCTGGGTGCCACCGTGGTGCTGATGCCGCGCTGGGACCGGGCGCTGGCCGCCGACCTGATCAAACGCTACCGCGTCTCGGTATGGGGCGCGCCGCCGGCGATGCTGGTGGACTTCTTCGCGCAGCCCGACGTGGGCCAGCGCGACCTGTCGAGCCTGGCCTACCTGGGCGGCGGCGGCGCGCCGATGCCGGATGCGGTCGCCAACATGCTGCAGGAGCGCTTCGGCCTGCCGTACGTCGAGGCCTACGGCATGACCGAGACCGCCGCGTTCCTGCTGTCCAACCCGCGCCATCGGCCCAAGCGCGAATGCCTGGGCATCGCCACCTTCGGCGTGGATGCGCGCGTGATCGACCCCGAGACGCTGCAGCAACTGCCGCCGGGGCAGACCGGCGAGATCGTCGCCCACGGCGGCCAGGTGATGCTGGGCTACTGGCGCAACGCTGAGGCCAACGAGGCCGCGTTCATCGAACTCGACGGCAAGCGCTTCCTGCGCACCGGCGACCTGGGCGTGGTGGACGAGGAGGGCTACTTCTTCATGCGCGACCGGCTCAAGCGCATGATTAACGCGTCAGGCTTCAAGGTCTGGCCGGCCGAGGTGGAAAACCTGCTGTACGCGCACCCGGCCATCCATGAGGCCTGCGTGATTGCCGCGCGCGACGAACGCCGCGGCGAGACCGTCAAGGCCGTGGTGGCGCTGCGCCCGGAAGCGCGCGGCACCGCCGAGGCCGATCCGGACCGCATCATGGCCTGGTGCCGCGAGCGCCTGGCCGCTTACAAGGTGCCGCGCATCGTCGATGTCGTCGATGCGCTGCCCAAGTCCGCCACCGGCAAGATCCTGTGGCGCGCCCTGCAGGAACGCGAGATGCAGGCGGATAGCTCGCAGACCCCGCGCGCCTGAGCCTCGCCGCGATACAGAGAAAGAGAGAGACAGCATGCAGCAAAGCAGACGCAACTGGCTGGCGCAGGCCGGCACCCTGGCCGGCGCGGCCGCGCTCGGCGGCGTGGGCCGGGCCTTCGCGCAGCAGCCGTACCCGAACAAGCCGATCCGCCTGATCGTGCCGTACCCGGCCGGCGGCGGCACCGACACCGTCGGCCGTCTGGTCGGCCAGCGCCTGGCGGAAAGCCTGGGCCAGCCGGTGGTGGTGGAGAACAAGCCCGGTGCCAGCGGCATGCTGGGCAACGACCTCGTCGCCAAGGCGCCGGCCGACGGCTATACCCTGCTGCTGGCGATCACCGCGCTGATCCAGTCGGCCAGCCTGTACAAGCGCATGCCGTACGACGTGGGCAAGGACTTCACGCCGGTGTCGCTGATCGCCAAGTCGTCGGACCTGTTCGTGGTGCCCAACCGCGTGCCGGCCAGCAATATGCGCGAGTTCCTGGCGCTGGCCAAGGCCGGCAAGCTCAGCTACGGCTCGTATGGCAACGGCACCTCGTCGCACCTGCACGGCGAGCTGCTCAAGCAGCAGGCTGGCATCGAGCTGACGCACATCCCCTACAAGGGCGCGGCGCCGCTGGTCAGCGACCTGCTTGGCGGGCAGGTGGACTCGGCCTTTGTCGACGTGACCTCGGCCAATGCCCATCTGGGCAGCAACAAGTTCAGGATCCTGGGGATTACCGGCAGCCAGCGCTACAAGGCGCTGCCCAATGTGCCGACCTTCACCGAGCTGGGCCTGCCGGGCTTCGAGCCCAACGGCTGGTTCGGGCTGTTCCTGCCGGGCGGCGCGCCCAAGGAAGTGACCGCCAAACTGGCGGCCGAGACCGCGCGCATCGTGCGGCTGCCGGAGGTGACGCAGAAGCTCACCGGCATGGGCCTGCAGCCGGTCGGCTCGACACCGCAGGAGCTGGCCGCGGTGGTCAGTGGCGACACGCCCAAGTGGGCGAAGATCGTGCGCGACGCCAATATCCAACTCGACTGAACGGAGCCTGACAAATGGAAACCATCCGCTTCGCCGTCGAGGACGGCATCGCCACGCTGACGCTCGACGCGCCACGCAAGAACGCGTTGTCGCTGGCCATGCGCGAGGAGATTGGCGAAGTGATTCGCCAGCTACGCGCCGACGACAGCGTACGCGCACTGGTGCTGGCCGGCGCCGGCACCGATTTCTGCTCGGGCGGCGATATCAGCTCGATGCAGGTGGAGATCGACGCGGCGCAAGGGCGCAGGCGCCTGCAGCACGTGCACGGCTGGCTGGAGGACCTGATCCAGTTCGAGGTACCGGTGATCGCAGCGGTCGACGGCGCGGCCTACGGCGCCGGCTTCAGCCTGGCGCTGACCGCCGACATCATCCTCGCCACTCCGCGGGCGCGCTTCGGCCTGCCGTTCCTGCGCATGGGCCTGATCCCGGATTGTGGCGTGTTCTACACGCTGCCCCGGATCATCGGCCTGCAGCGCGCCAAGGCACTGATGTTCTCGATGAAGGAGCTCAACGCCCAGGCCGCGCAAGACCTTGGCATCGTTATGGAAATCGTGCCACCGGACACGCTGGCCGAGCGCGCGCAAACGTTCGCGCGCGCGTTCACCGAGGCCTCGCCGGTGGCGGTCGCGCTGACCAAGCAGGCGCTGAACGCGTCGCTCAACCAGGACCTGCACACCATGCTGGCGATGGAGGCGGACGGGCAGGGCATCGCCTTCTCCACGGAATACCGGATGGAGGCGGCCAACCGCTTCATGGCCAAGCAGCCGCTGCGTTACCGCTGGCCCGACTGACGGCGCATGCCAGCCGCTTGATGCATCGCAGCAACCGGCTGGGGCGTCATCGCACTGTTTACTTATATAGGTATGCGGCCGACGGCCTTCGCATGCCTTCTCCCTTTTTACGCTGACTTTCGCGCTTATTTCGCGTTTACCCTCTCAACCAATATGGCATCCCACGACCATCACGCGGCGGGCGCCGCACGCCAGACCCCCTGGATGACCGAAGACCTGGTCATGTTCCAGGACACTGTGCGCCGCTTCGTCGAGCGCGAACTGGCGCCCAACGAGGCCCGCTGGGCCGAACAGGGCTATATCGACCGCGAGGTCTGGCGCCGCGCCGGCCAGGCCGGCATCCTGTGCGCCAGCATTCCGGAGGAGTACGGCGGCGGCGGGGGCAGCTTCGCGCACGAGGCCGTGATCACGCGCGAAATGGCGCGCGCCATCTGCACCAGCCTCGGCAATAACGTGCACAGCGGCATCGTGGCACATTACGTGCTGAACTACGGCACCGAGGCGCAGAAGCGCAAATGGCTGCCGCAGATGGCCAGCGGCGAGATGGTGGCGGCCATCGCCATGTCGGAACCCGGCGCGGGTTCCGACCTCAAATCGGTACGCACCCGCGCAGTGCGGGAAAAGACCGACAACGGGGACTGCTATCGCATAAACGGTGCAAAGACTTTTATTACGAACGGTTACCACGCCGACCTCGTTTGCCTGGTCGCCAAGACCGATCCCCAGGCCGGTTCGCGCGGCGTTTCGCTGATCATGGTGCAGACGCGCGACCTGCCGGGGTTCCGCCGTGGACGCATCCTGGAGAAGATCGGGCAGAAGGGGCAGGACACCGCCGAACTCTTCTTCGACGACGTGCTGGTGCCGTGCGAGGACCTGCTCGGCGAGCAGGAGGGGCAGGGTTTTTATCAGCTCATGCAGCAGCTGCCGCAGGAGCGGATGATCATCGCCCTGGGTGCGACCGCGTCGATGCAGCGCGCGATCGAGCTCACCACCGAATACGTGCGCGAGCGCAAGGTGTTCGGCCAGCCGCTGGCAGAGCTGCAAAACACGCGTTTTCGCCTTGCCGAGTGCAAGACCGAGGCAACGATCGCCGCTACCTTCGTCGATGACTGCATGATGCGGCTGATGCAGGGCCGGCTCGATGCGGCCACCGCGGCGATGGCCAAGTGGTGGTGCACGCAGAAGAACTGCGAGATCATCGACGAGTGCCTGCAGTTGCACGGTGGCTACGGCTACATGATCGAATATCCGATCGCGCGAATGTACGCCAACGCACGTGTAGGCAAGATCTACGGCGGCTCCAACGAGATCATGAAGGAGCTGGTGGCGCGCACGCTCTGACCCATTGTCAGCACTCCAGGTACGTGAGTGCGCGTCGAAAAGAAGGCCGGCACAGATGCCGGCCTTTGTGCTTCCGGTTACAAAACCGGATGTGCACGGATGGCGGGAAAGGTGTAAGGTGTGTCACAAGCATGGTCAATGGCCCGTCGCGTGCGGGGGCGAAGCCGAACTGAAAATCAGCCAAAAGCTGACAGCGAATCAGGCAGGAAATGCAGCGGCGAAACAAGCGTTGCATTGACGCAAGATTCGTCAACTCGGACTCCACCATCGCCGTTATTTGACTATGATGAAGTAAAGACTTCGCAACATGACAGGTCGCCAGGCCGGGGTGGTGTGCCGCCGAAGTTGTGCGGAGTCTTAGGGGTAGAACTACCTTCGCCTCGGACGTGGACTCTGACGGGAGTGAGGTATGGACATTTTCGGCCACTACGCTACGCGCTTCGAAGCTCGCAAGGAAGAGGAATACAGCATCCAGGAGTACCTGGAGATCTGCAAAAAGGATCCGACTGCCTACGCGACCGCTGCCGAACGCATGCTCGCCGCGATCGGCCAGCCTGAGTTGGTGGATACCCACCATGACCCCAGGCTGTCTCGACTGTTCTTCAACAAGGTCATTCGCATCTATCCGGCCTTCCGCGACTTCTACGGCATGGAGGACACGATCGAGCAGATCGTCTCGTTCTTCAAGCACGCGGCGCAAGGCCTCGAAGAGCGCAAGCAGATCCTGTATCTGCTCGGACCTCCCGGCGGCGGCAAGTCCTCGCTCGCGGAGAAGCTCAAGTCATTGATGGAGCAGATTCCCATCTACGCGCTCAAGGGATCGCCGATCCATGAGTCGCCGCTGGGCCTGTTCTCGCCGGAGGAAGACGGCAAGATCCTCGAAGAGGACTACGGCATTCCGGTGCGCTACCTGAACACCATCGCCTCGCCATGGGCGGTCAAGCGCCTGCACGAGTTCAACGGCGACATCACAAGGTTCCGCGTGGTGAAGCTGCGTCCGTCGGTGCTGTCGCAGATCGCGATCTCCAAGACCGAGCCGGGCGACGAGAACAACCAGGACATCTCGTCGCTGGTGGGCAAGGTGGACATCCGCAAGCTCGAGGACTTCCCGCAGGACGATCCGGACGCGTACTCGTATTCCGGCGGCCTGTGCCTGGCCAACCGCGGCCTGCTCGAGTTTGTCGAAATGTTCAAGGCGCCGATCAAGGTGCTGCACCCGCTGCTGACCGCGACGCAGGAAGGCAACTACAAGGGTACCGAAGGGTTCGGCGCGATCCCGTTCGACGGCGTGATCCTCGCGCACTCGAACGAGGCCGAGTGGCAGACCTTCAAGGCCGACAAGAACAACGAGGCTTTCCTCGACCGGATCTACATCGTCAAGGTGCCGTACTGCCTGCGCGTGTCCGACGAGGTGAAGATCTATGACAAGCTGCTGCGCAGCAGTTCGCTGTCGGCCGCGCCATGCGCGCCCAACACGCTGAAGATGATGGCGCAGTTCGCGGTGCTGACCCGCATCAAGGAGCCGGAGAACTCGAACATCTTCTCGAAGATGCGCGTCTATGACGGCGAGAGCCTGAAGGACGTGGACCCGAAGGCGAAGTCGTACCAGGAGTACCGCGACTACGCCGGCATCGACGAAGGCATGAACGGGCTGTCGACGCGCTTCGCGTTCAAGGTGCTGTCCAAGGTCTTCAACTTCGACAACACCGAAGTGGCGGCCAACCCGGTGCACCTGCTGTACGTGCTCGAACAGCAGATCGAGCGCGAGCAGTTCCCGCCGGAACAGGAAGCGAAGCTGCTGTCGTACATCAAGGAGTACCTGACCACGCCGTTCGTGGAGTTTATCGGCAAGGAGATCCAGACCGCGTACCTCGAGTCTTACTCTGAATACGGCCAGAACATCTTCGATCGTTATGTGGTGTTCGCCGACCTGTGGATCCAGGACCAGGAGTACCGCGATCCCAATACCGGCGAGATCCTCGACCGCAATGCGCTGAACGACGAGCTGGAGAAAGTGGAAAAGCCCGCGGGTATCTCGAACCCGAAGGATTTCCGCAACGAGATCGTCAACTTCGTGCTGCGGGCGCGGGCCAACAACGGCGGCAAGAACCCGGTCTGGACCAGCTATGAAAAGCTGCGGATGGTGATCGAAAAGCGCATGTTCTCCACCACGGAGGACCTGCTGCCGGTGATCTCGTTCAACGCCAAGTCTTCGCGCGAAGACCAGGACAAGCACGAGAACTTCGTCAACCGCATGGTCGAGAAGGGGTACACGCCCAAGCAAGTGAGACTTCTGGTGGAGTGGTATCTGCGCGTAAGAAAATCATCGTAACGGCGCCGCGGAACAGGTCTCTCAACGAGGGCAACATATGGCTACGGTCATCGATCGGCGCGAGAACGGCGGCAACAAGAGTGCCGTCAACCAGCAACGTTTTATCAAACGCTACCGCGAGCAGATCCGGCAAGCAGTGGCAAAGGCGGTGTCCGGCCGGAAGATCATGGACATCGAGCAGAGCGGCCAGGTGTCCATTCCGGTCAAGGACATCTCCGAGCCGATCTTCCACCACGGCCCCGGCGGGCGGCGCGAGTGGATTCACCCTGGCAACAAGAAGTTCGTCAAGGGTGATTCCTTCGACCGCCAGCAGCAGGGCGGTGGCGGCGGCGGTTCGCGGGCCAGCGACAGTGGCGAAGGCGAGGACGATTTCGTCTTCACGCTGTCGCGCGAGGATTTCCTTAACTTCTTCTTCGAGGACATGGCGCTGCCGGACCTGGCCAAGCGCCACCTCGCCAAGATTGCCGAAGTGCGCAAGGTGCGCGCCGGCTTTTCCATCGACGGCACGCCTTCGAACCTGTCGATCCTGCGCACCATGCGCAGCTCGCTGGGGCGGCGTATCGCGTTGTCCAGCCCTTACCAGAAGCGCCTGCGCGACCTGGAGCTGGCCTATGCCGAGGCGCTGGAAAAAGACGGCCCGTACGCCGAGCACACGCTCGAGCTGATGGAGAAGATGCGGCACCTGCGCGCCTGCATCGACCGCGTGCCGTTCATCGAGAAGCTCGACCTGCGCTACAACAACCGCGTGCTGAAGAAGCGCCCGCAGGCCCAGGCGGTGATGTTCTGCCTGATGGACGTGTCCGGCTCGATGGACGAGAGCCGCAAGGACCTGGCCAAGCGCTTCTTCATGCTGCTGTACCTGTTCCTGAAGCGCAACTACGAACGCATCGACGTGGTGTTTATCCGCCATCACACGGTGGCCAAGGAAGTCGTCGAGGAAGATTTCTTCCACTCGCGCGAGTCCGGTGGTACCGTGGTGTCGAGTGCGCTCAAGCTGATGGTGGAAGTGATCCACGACCGCTATCCGCCGAGCCAGTGGAACATCTACTGCGCGCAGGCCTCCGACGGCGACAACTGGGCCGGCGACTCCGAACTGTGCGGGCGCCTGCTGCGCGAGTCGATCCTGCCGCTGGTGCAGTACTACGCCTATGTGGAAGTGGCGTCGGAAGAACCGCAGAACCTCTGGGAAGAGTACCTGACGGTCAAGAACCAGTTCGATCACTTCGCGATGCAGCGCATCATCGGCGCGGACGAGATCTACCCGGTGCTGCACGACCTGTTCCAGAAGCGCGCGGCGTAGACTGGCAACGATCCGGTCTTCCGGGCCATTGGGGCCGGAGGGCTGAAGTGAACACGAATGGCGAGGCAACGCGGACCACGCGGCGCGGCAATGCCGTGCGCGCCGCAGCGGTCCGGCGCCTCGCCTCGGGCAACGGGGAAAAGGGGTAAAGGATGGCTTATCTCTCCACGGGTTCGGAATGGACCTTCGAGCTGATCAACCGGTATGACCGCGAGATCGCCCGCATCGCCGGCGAATTCGGGCTGGACACCTATCCCAACCAGATCGAGATCATCACGGCCGAGCAAATGCTCGACGCCTACGCGTCGGCAGGCCTGCCGGTCGGCTACAGCCACTGGTCCTACGGCAAGCACTTCCTGGCCTCCGAGCGCAGCTACCAGCGCGGCCATATGGGGCTGGCCTACGAAATCGTCATCAACTCCAATCCCTGCATCGCCTACCTGATGGAGGAGAACACCATGCCGATGCAGGCGCTGACGATCGCGCACGCCTGCTACGGCCACAACTCCTTCTTCAAGGGCAACTACCTGTTCCGCACCTGGACCAACGCGGACGCCATCGTCGACTACCTGCTGTTTGCCAAGAACTACGTGGCCGAGTGCGAGCAGCGCTACGGCGAGCAGGAAGTGGAGTTGCTGCTGGATTCGTGCCACGCGTTGCAGAACTACGGCGTGGACCGCTACAAACGGCCGAAGAAGCTGTCCATCACCGAAGAGAAAGCGCGCCAGGCCGATCGCGAGAACTACCTGCAGATGCAGGTCAACGACCTGTGGCGCACGCTGCCCAAGCACCGTCCGCATGCGCTGTCGTCCGAGGACGATACGCAGGAACCCGAGACCACCTTCCCGCCGGAGCCGCAGGAGAACCTGCTGTACTTCATCGAGAAGAACGCGCCCAAGCTGGCGCCGTGGCAGCGCGAGATCGTTCGCATCGTGCGCAAGATCGCGCAGTACTTCTACCCGCAGCGCCAGACCAAGGTGATGAACGAAGGCTGGGCCACGTTCTGGCACTACACCATCATCAATCAGCTCTATGAAGAGAAGCTGGTCAACGACGCGTTCATGATGGAGCTGCTGCAGGCCCACACCAACGTGATTTACCAGCCGCCGTACCACAGCCCGTACTACAGCGGCATGAACCCGTACACGGTGGGTTTCCTGCTCTTCCAGGACCTGCGCCGCATGTGCGAGAACCCGACCGACGAGGACTACCGCTGGGCGCCGGAGATCGCCGGCAGCGACTGGCGCACCACGCTCGACTTCGCCATGCGCAACTTCAAGGACGAGAGCTTCCTGCTGCAGTTCTTGTCGCCGCGCGTCATCCGCGAGCTCAAGCTGTTCTCGGTGCTGGACGACGACCGCGAGGGCAAGCTGCGCGTGACCGCGATCCACGATGACGAGGGCTACCGCGCGATCCGCCAGTTGATGGCCGCGCAGTATGACCTGTCGAGCATGGAGCCCAATATCCAGGTCACCAATGTCGACGTGGGCGGCGACCGCTCCCTGACGCTGCGGCACCTGCAGAACGACCGCCGGCCGCTGGCGCACAACTTCGACGAGGTGATCCGGCACGTGACGCGGCTGTGGGGCTTCACGGTGCGGCTCGAGGTGGCCTACGAAGACGGGCGCACCGAGCTCAAGTACGAATGCAAGCCGGAGCGACGCCACCGCCGGTCGCACGGGGGCGGCCTGAGCCTGGCCGCCTGACCCGTTGATATGAGACCTTACCTGGTGGTTGCCCGCGGCCTACGCGACGGGTGCAGGCTCGCACCAGCCCCGCACCAGCTCCACCGCCTTGCGGCCGGTGCTGGCGGGGACCTGTTGGCCAAGTACTGCCTTGCCCAATATCCGGCTCCACCAGCGCTCCGAATCATTGCTGCGGGAGAGGGGCAGGGGGAGAGGGCAGGCGGTGGCATACCGCAGGTGCCTGACTTCGTCGACACGCTCGGCCCTCTGGTGCATCGCTTCCTGGCCGCGGCACAGGCAGCGGTCGGCAAAGGGAAGTAGGGAAGGGGCTCAGGCCGCCCGAGTCGGACGCGGCGCGCGCGGCCGGGTGGCCGAAGTCACCCCGGCGCGCTCCAGGTTCACGCCGGGCAGCAGGTGCAGCAGGCGCACCAGTTCAGACTGGCGGTGCGTGCCGGTCTTGCGCAGCGTGTCGCGGATATGCACGCGCACGGTGTGAGGGGACAGGAATTCCCGCTCGGCGATCTCGTTGAGGGTTTCGCCGGCAGCCAGGCGGATCGCGATAATGCTCTCCTTGCGCGACAGTCCGAACAGCGAGGTCAGCACGCCGGCATCGAGCACCGAACGCGATTCCGAATTGCCCAGCAGCAGCATCGCCGCTGGCAGTTGCCACGGGCCCTCCACCGGCTGGCGCGAGACCAGCGGCGTGACGATGATCGGCACCGGCTGCCCGCCGGAGGTGATATGCATCCACGAACCCGAGGCCGCGTCGGCGCCGCGGCCGCGCACCGCGCCGTCGAGCAGCCGGCGCAGCACCGCCTGCAGCGCGTCGCTGTGGGCGCGCAGCACACCGTCCTGCAGCGACAGGTGACTGTCTGCCTGCACCAGCGCCTCGGCCCAGCTATTGGCGTAGCGCACGCGCAGGTCGGCCTGCAGCACCATCACGCCGAAGTCCAGCGTATCGAGCCCGGCGAGCCCCAGGCTGGCCAGCCCGCTCAGTTCGAAATTGCGCTGTTGCATCCGGGCCGCACGCACCCAGTGCGGCATCACATGCGACAGCCGCCGTTCGCGCTGCCCCGCGCTGATGCTGCCGGCGCTGGTGCCGCTCATCAGCACGCAGACTTCGGCGTTTTCAATCAGGCGCATGCCCTGTTCCAGCCCGCTGCAGGCCAACGTGGCGCTGGCCGCCTGCGCCATCCGGCCGTCATGCGAGAGCGCCGCCGTGGCTTGCGCGAGCGCCGGCCCGTCTGAGGTGGCACAGCAGGCGCCGAGGTGGGGCAGCTCGAGCGGGGCGGGCATCCAGTCCGGAACGCTGACGCCGCTGGTGAAGCAGCCGTGCGGGGTCACGCCCAGGCGGGCATGGCCCGCAAGCTTGTCCCAGATCAGGTAACGGGGGCTGCCGGTGGAGGTGTAGCGGGAGAAGAGATCGAGGGCGGCGGGCATGGCCGCGACGTCCAACGCTGACTCGTAGATGGAGTCGACCAGACGATGAAAGTCCTCGTCCGTAGTCGGGTGTTCGCCCATGTTCTGATTCCCCCCGGTGGCAAACGCCTCTTGCTCTGCGCCACGGCAAGTGGCCATCTTCTTGTGTTATCGGTTCCGTTCCGGTTTTCTGTATTGGCACCGGATACGGATGCTGCAGCGACTGTCGGCACCGCCCGATACCGGGCGGTTGCCATACGCCAATCATGCCAAACAATGTTGTATGTTTTTATCCCCCGTGTCGGGGGGTGGAAACACGGATTGTGGGGCGCTTGTCCTGCGGTCCTGCCCGTGCGGGCGCTGATGCTGCGGTGCCGCAATGGTAATCGCCGACTTGAATTCTTCAAAATTTTCAGCGCTGACACAGTCGGGGGCGTTTCAAGCACGCCACACCCTGGCGAGCAATGGTCGGAAAACAGTCGGGAATACGGTAGGGGAATACGCGAGCAAAACGACGGCGCCGTACCCGTTTCTGCGTGCCACCTCGCACCGGCGGCAGGATGGTCCTGGCATTCGTCGCTTCAGACGATGCGTGGACTGCGCCGATCCACGAATCTCGACCCCACTCCGGCACAGACGCTCTGCGCGCCCGCCGGCGACATCGCAACCGCGGCGCCGCGCCTGATCGGCCCGGCCATGGACAAGAGACAAAGGAAAGACGGTATGGAACTCAATGCATCGGTATCGGCAGTGTTGACGGGCGGAGCCTCGGGCCTGGGTGCGGCAACGGCCCGTGCGCTGGCGGCGCAAGGCGTGCGCGTGGCCCTGTTCGACCTCAACGCGGAAAAGGGCGAGGCACTGGCGCGCGAACTTGGTGGTGTGTTCTGCCAGGTCAACGTCACCTCCGAAGCCGAGGTCGAAGCTGGCTTTGCCAGGGCGCGTGCCGCCATCGGCCAGGAACGCATCCTCGTGAACTGCGCCGGCACCGGCAACGCCATCAAGACCGCTTCGCGTGCCAAGGAGGCGCCGGACCAGATCAAGTTCTTTCCGTCCGATGCCTTCGAACGCATCATCCAGATCAACCTGATCGGCACGTTCCGCTGCATCGCGCGCTCGGCCGCGGGCATGCTGACGCTGGATGCCGCCAGCGGCGAGCGCGGCGTGATCATCAACACCGCGTCGGTGGCGGCGCAGGACGGCCAGATGGGGCAGGCCGCCTACTCGGCATCGAAGGCCGCCGTGGTCGGCATGACGCTGCCGATCGCGCGCGACCTGGCCAGTGAAGGCATCCGCGTCAACACCATCATGCCCGGCATCTTCAATACGCCGCTGCTGCAGGGCGCGGCCGAGAACGTCAAGGCCGCGCTGGCCGCTTCGGTGCCCTTCCCCAAGCGGCTGGGGCAGCCGGAAGAGTTCGCTTCGCTCGCCGTGGAGATGTGCCGCAACGGCTATTTCAACGGCGAGTCGGTGCGCCTGGACGGCGCCATCCGGATGGCGCCGCGCTGAGCCGCGCGGGCCATCGCCAACTAGACGGAGACGCGGATGGATTTCAGCTACCTGACGACACTGCCTCACGCGGTACGCCACTTCGCCCGCCTGCGGCCCGAGGCGGTCGCGTATTCGTTCGAAGGCCGGCAGACCACCTATGCCGGGTTCGACAGCAATACCGACCGGGTGGCGCAGGCGTTGCTGGCTGACGATGTCGGCGTGGGCGACCGCATTGCCTATATCGGCAAGAACAGCGATCACTATTTCGAGCTGCTGGTGGGTGCCGGCAAGTGCGGCGCGGTGATGGCACCGGTCAGCTGGCGGCTGGCGCCACCGGAGGTGGCGTTTATCGTCGGGCATTGCGATGCGGTGGTGCTCTTCGTCGGAGCGGAGTCCGCTGCCATGGTGACACAGCTGCTGCCGTCGCTGCCGATGGTGCGCAAGGTGATCGCCATGGAACCCTGCGCGCAGCTCGCCGACCGGCCCTGCTATGCGGACTGGCGCGACGCCCAGCCTGCCACGCCCCCGGCGCACCAGCCGGCCGCCCACGACGTCGTGCTGCAGCTCTATACATCCGGCACCACCGGTCGGCCCAAGGGCGCGATGCTCACGCACCGCAACCTGACCATCGGCACCGAGATCAGCGAACGCGAGGGCACGCCGTGGTCGCACTGGACCGCGGATGACATCTCGCTGGTGGCAATGCCGGTGGCGCATATCGGCGGTTCCGGCTGGGGCCTGCGCAACCTGCTGGCCGGCGCCACCGGCGTGGTCGCGCGCGAATTCGATCCGCGCGCGGTGCTCGACTTTATCGAGAGGGACCGCATCAGCAAGCTGTTCCTGGTGCCGGCCGCGATGCAGATCGTGCTGCGCGATCCGCGCGCGCGGCAGGTCGATTATTCGCGCCTGAAGTACCTGCTGTACGGTGCCGCGCCGATCCCGGCGGCGCTGCTGCGCGAGGGCATCGAGGTGTTCGGCTGCGGCTTCGTGCAGCAGTACGGCATGACCGAAACCACCGGCACCATCGTGGCGCTGCCGCCAGAGGACCACACCACCGACGACGTGCCGCGCATGCGCGCCGCCGGCAAGCCGCTGCCTGGGGTCGAACTCAAGGTGGTGGACTATGAAGGGCGCCAGCTCGCGCCGGGCGAGGTCGGCGAAGTGGTGGTCCGCGCGCAGCACAATATGGCGGGCTACTGGAAGCAGCCCGAGGACACCGCGCGCACCATCGATGCGCAAGGGTGGCTGCGCACCGGCGACGCCGGGTATATGGACACCGAGGGCTACCTGTACATCCACGACCGCGTCAAGGACATGATCATCAGCGGCGGCGAGAACGTCTATCCGGCCGAGGTCGAGAGCGCGATCTACGCCCACCCGCAAGTGGCGGACGTGGCAGTGATCGGCGTGCCGGACGAAAAGTGGGGCGAGGCGGTCAAGGCCATCGTCGTGCTCAAGCCTGGCCAGGACGCCGACCGCGATGGCATCCTCGCGTGGACGCGGCAACGGCTGGCGGGCTTCAAGGTACCCAAGAGCATCGATTTCGTCGACGCGCTGCCGCGCAACCCGTCGGGCAAGCTGCTGCGGCGCAAGCTGCGCGAGCCGTTCTGGGAGGGGATGAACCGGCAGGTGAACTGAAGCTGGTTTGCCTGGCACGCTGCTGGTTTGCTGCCCTCTCCCGCCTGCGTGAGAGGGGAGCACGCAGAGACGCATTTTTCTCCGCCGCTACTTCTTCTTGATCACGCTGACCTTGCCATCGGCTTCCATGTACAGCGCCTTGACCTCGTCGAGCGATTCCACGCCCTGCTCCCGGTATTTGGCTTCGAGCTCGTCGTCGGTGATCGATTCGCGCCGCATGTTTTCTTGCAGCTTGGCGCCGTCGCGCACCAGCATCACCCGCTTGGCTTCGGCAAAGCGCTGGAAAGTCGGGAAGTGGTAGGCCAGCAGGTCGATCAGCCGGTTCCACGCGACCAGCGTGATCACCAGCAGCACTGCATCGGAAACGCTTTCGCCATCGCCCGCCATGCCGTTTTGCGCCGCGTCGGCGACGATGACAATCACCAGCAGGTCAGCGATGCCAAGCGAGCCGATGTCGCGCCGTACGACGAAACGGAACAGCAGGAACAGCGCCCAGTACATCACCGTGCCGCGAAAGATGATCTCGAGCGGTGAGATGCTGAAGAAGAGCGCTTCGCGCCAGTCGAAAGAGAAATCCATGCACTATACCCAGCAACTTCCGGGCCACTTTGCAAGGACGGCGGCTGTGGCGGCGGCGCCGCTGCGCACAGGTAGTTCTTACACCAGGCGGGTACAGTTTGCTGCGCGCAAAAGGGTTGGAACCCCGCCCGCGGCGGGATTCCCGGCACCGAGGCCTCAGTCGGCCTGGATGCCGAACTCCTTGACGATCTTCGTATAGCGGGTGGTGTCGGCGGCGATCAGCCTGGACAGCGTCGCGGGCTCGCCGCCGGCAGGCGTCACCGCGATGGTGGCCATGCGCGACACCACGTCGGGCATCTTCAGGATCTCGTTGACGTGGGTGTTGAGCAGCCGCACCACGTCGGCCGGCATGTTCTTCGGACCCAGCAGCGCCTGCCATGCGCCGATCTCCACATCCTTGTAGCCCAGTTCGGCCAGCGTCGGCACGTTCGGCGCGAACGGCGAGCGCTTCAGGTCGGCCACCGCCAGCGGCACCAGGCTGCCATTGCCCACGTACTGCGCCACCGCGCCGTAGGTGACGTAGGTCATCGGCACCTGTCCGCCGATCACGTCGACAATCGCGGGCGCGAGGCCGCGGTAGGGCACCTGGCTGATCTTGACCCCGGCCGACTTGTTGAACAGCTCGCCCATGATATGCATCGGCGAACCGTTGCCCGGCGTGGCGTAGGTTTCGACCTTGCCGGCCTTGGCGCGCGCCACCAGGTCGCTCATCTTCGTGATGCCGGTGCCCTTGCTCACCACCACGAACAGCGACTGCGTGCCGATCTGCGCGACCGGCGTGAAGTCGTGCTGCACGTCGTAGCTGGCGCCGGTGCCGGCCTTGAGCACCAGCGGTGCGATGGCGACCGTGTTGGGCGCGAGCAGCAGCGTGTAGCCGTCCGGGTTGGCGCGCGCCACGTAGGCGCTGCCGATGGTGCCGGCGGCGCCGGTGCGGTTTTCCACCACCACGGATTGCTTCAGGCGCGGGGCGAGCTTTTCCGCGAACAGGCGGGCAAGCACGTCGACATCGCCGCCGGCGGGATAGGCGACGACGATGGTGATGGGCTTGTTCGGGTACGCGCCCTGGGCCAGGGCGGTGCCGGCGGAGGCGGCGGCGACCAGCGCGGTCGCGGCGGCCAGCGTGGCGAGTACTTTGCGGCGTGCGGACTTCATGATGTTCAGACCTCGGGAAAACTGGGCACCCCGACCGTGCGGGGGGCGCTATGGCTGGGAAAGCCCGGCGCCTGCGATGGCGCCGGGTGACCGCCTGGAATCAGACAGCTCAGAAAACGTGCTTGATGCCGATCATCGAGCCCCACTGGTTCTCGCCCGGACGCGGGTTCGAGCCCGGCGAGCCGCCGCTGACCGACATCGCGAGCTGGCCGCCGTTGTTGATAAAGCCGGCGGTCGCATAAACCGAGGTGCGCTTGCTGAAGCTGTACATCGCGCGCAGCGTATACAGCATGGCCTGGTTGTCGCTGCCGTGGTAGTTCAGGAAGTAGACCTGGCCGGCCAGGTTGATCGCGGGCGTGACGTCATAGGAGGCGCCGGCGTAGTACAGGTCGCTGACCGGCGTGGGGCTGCCTTCGTTGTCGCGGCGGATCCAGCCGGCGCCGATCTTGGTGCGCTTGAGCAGCATGTAGCCGCCGACCGACAGGCGGTCGTCGGTCAGGTTGCTGTTGGTCAGGCCGCCGAATGCGCCGGGGCCGCCGCGCTGCGAGTCGTAGGCCGCGGTCACGCCCCAGGTCTTGTTGTCATAGCCGAGCATGGCCGACCACTGGCGGCATGCCTTCTTGTCGGCGGGGTTCTCGCCGGCGCAATTGGTGCCCGAGGGGCTCGGGCCGGCGTTGACCACGTCGCGCCCGAAGCTGTAGGTGGCGCCCACCACGAAGCCGCTGAAGTTGGCCTTGTACGACACCGCATTGTCGGCGCGCGTATTCGGCAGGTAGCTGTCGAGCGAGCCGGAGCCGTACACGTTGGGACCCAGGACATCGCTGTCGAGCGTGGCCCAGAACAGCATGGTGTACTGGCGGCCGAACGAGAGCTGCCCGTACTGGTTGCTGAGCCCCACCAGCGCCTGGCGCCCGAACAGGCGGCCGCCCTGGTTCGAGGTGCCCGAGTCAGGCGAGAAGCCCGATTCCAGCACGAAGATGCTCTTCAGGCCGCCGCCCAGGTCTTCCGTGCCGCGGATGCCCCAGCGCGAGGGCACGGTGGCGGTCAGGTTGGGCATGCGCACCAGGCCGTCGCCGTTGGCGCCCACGTTGCTTACGTACTCGACACCCGTATCGATAACCCCGTACAGGGTGAGCGAGGACTGCGCCGAGGCCAGCAGGGGGAAAGCCGCGGCCAGGGCTGCGGCGATTCGTGCAAGTTTCATCTACCAGTTTCCTTCCGTTTTCCGTCTTGTCGTCTTGTGGTCCGCGGCCACTGCGGATGGCGGCTGCGTATGCGGTTTCGGTCTCTTTTGTGTTTTATATATGAAACATCAAACAACATAAGAAACGTTGACCAAAATATAGCCGCGAGTTTCCATAAGATGTGAGGAGGGTTATCCCTAGTGAGTCCGCGTCAGGACGGGCAGGACTGGCTCTGCGTGGCGGTTTTCCGCTTCCCTATCGTTAACCCTGATCCCGGTTGCACCCACACGCGCCTATGCTTCAAAAGTTTTATTCTCAAACCTAAGTTTTATATATGGAACAAAATCAGCCCCATATGCCGGCCGAGCCAGACCGGCGGTTGCTGGAAGCCCTCGACAGCGGGTTTGCGGAGCGTGTCGTGCGAGTCGGGCCCGACGGCGCACAGGTGGCTTACCGCAGCGGTGGCACCAGCGGCCCGGTGATCGTGCTGCTGCACGGCATCAGCTCTGGCGCGGCGTCGTGGCTGCCGTGCGCCAGCCTGCTGGCCGCTCAGGCGCGGGTGATTGCCTGGGATGCCCCGGGTTACGGCAACTCGACGCCGCTGGCGCAGCAGCGGCCGCTGGCGGCTGACTACGCGCAGCGGCTCGACGGCCTGCTGCAGGCACTGGGCGTACAGCCGGCGCTGCTGGTCGGGCATTCGCTTGGGGCGCTGATGGCGGCCGCCTATGTCGCCAATGCGCGCCAGCTGCCGGCGCGGTTGCTGCTGCTGAGCGTGGCGCAAGGCTATGGCGCGCCGGGCAAGGAAACGCAGGCGCAGCAGGTGGCGCGGCAACGGCTGGAAGCGCTCGAGTCGCTCGGTGTCGATGGCCTCGCACAGCGGGGGCCGGCGCGCCTGCTGAGCGAGGAGGCCGATCCCGGTGCCCAGGCGTGGGTACGCTGGAACATGCAGCGGCTGAACCCGGACGGCTATCGCCAGGCGGTGGCAATGCTGTGCGGCGTCGATATCGACGCCTACCTGGCACGCCGGCCCGCGGCGCTGCCGACGCAGATCGCCTGCGGCAGCCGCGACGTGGTCACCACGCCGCCCGCCTGCGGCACGCTGGCCGAACGCTTCGGCCTGCCGTTCGCGCTGATCCCCGATGCCGGCCACGCCTGCTACATCGAGCAGGCCGCCGCCACTGCCCGCCTGATCCGCTCGGCACTGCCTGCCTGAACCCGGCGGCGCCGTCCGGCGCCGCCCCCCGGCGCGTCGATTGCGCCGCCTTGCCCTCGCATCGCGGGTTTACCCCAGTCAATTTTTGCGACCACGTTGTCTATAGTCGTACCTGTGTTCAATATCTAAACCAGTGTTTCATTAGTAAAACACGACGGGCGCAAAGCAAGGCGCATCCGGACGGCGGTGGAACACAGTCCCCCAAGCTGCAAGACATGGAGCAAAGCGCAATGGAAAGCCTCTCGTACAACCCGAACCTGGTGCCCTGGGAGCGTCCGGCGCCGAACAACGTCGCAGGCAAGGGCCATATCGAGCAACCCGGCAAGGTCACCAACATCGTCTGGCAGACCCGCGCCAGTGCCCCGAGCGCCTACGAGAACGCGCTGGGCGATGCCCTGGAAGCCGCGTTCGAGGGCGGCGCGCAGAACCCGCAGGACATCGTGCGCGCCTTCAATGCCGCTGGCTTTCTCGGCGTCGACGGCCAGCCCTGGACCGAAGAGCGCTTCCTCTCCGAAATGCGCCGGCTGGGCGCCTGAGACCACGGCCCGCCCGCCCTCCACGAACCGCGTCGTAGCGAGAACAACATGGAATCGAACAAGCAAGCCCGCGCTGAAGCCCGCCTGAACACCGGCCTGCGCAATTACTGGTACCCGGTCGCCGCCTCATGGGCGGTCTCCCACGCCCCGATCGGCATCACCCGCCTGAGCCAGAACATCGTGCTGTGGCGCGACGGCGAAGGCCAGGTCCACGCGCTGGAAGACCGCTGCCCGCACCGCGGCGCGCGCCTGTCGATGGGCTGGAACCTGGGCGACCGCGTCGCCTGCTGGTACCACGGCGTCGAAGTCGGCGGCGACGGCCAGGTCAAGAGCGTGCCGGCGGTCGAGAGCTGCCCGCTGGAAGGCCGCACCTGCGTGCGCAGCTACCCGGTGCAGGAGAAGGCCGGCGCGATCTTCCTGTGGTTCGGCGACCGGGCCCCGCAGCAAGGCGAGGGCAGCCCCGACGAGCTGCGCCTGCCGGAAGAGCTGGTCAGCGACGAGCACAGCCACTTCCTGTGCGTGGCGCACTGGGACTGCAACTATCGCTATGCCATCGACAACGTCATGGACCCGATGCACGGCGCCTACCTGCACGCGGTGTCGCACTCGATGGCCTGCGGTGAGAAGTCCGCGGTGATGCAGATCCGCGAGACCGAGCACGGCCTGGTGTTCGAGAAGACCGGCCAGCGCGGCGTCAACTTCGACTGGGTCGAGTTCGGTGAAACCGGCACGCTGTGGCTGCGCCTGGCGATTCCGTACCGCGCCAGTGTCGGCCCCGGCGGCCCGTTCGGCATTGTCGGCATGGCCACGCCGGTCGATGAAGACCACTGCATGGTGTTCTTCTGGCGTACCCGCCACGTGCAGGGCTGGGAACGCGACGTGTGGCGCTTCCTGTATCGCAACCGCCTGGAGCAGCTGCACTGGGACGTGCTGGAGCAGGACCGCATGGTGCTCGAAATGATGGCGCCCAATGCGCGCGACCACGAGATGCTGTACCAGCACGATGCCGGCATCACGCGCGTGCGCCGCCTGCTGAAGCGCCGTGCCGAGCAGGAAGTCGCCGACGAGCCGGTGGCCATGTTGAAGCCCGCCCAATCCGCCGGAGCCGCGAGCCATGCCTGAGGCCATCAAGAACAACACGCTGCTGGCCGGGCGCAAGGTGCTGGTCACCGGCGCGGCACGCGGCCTGGGCCTGGCCTTCGCCAAGGCGCTGGCTGAAGCCGGCGCCGCGGTGGCGATGGCCGACATCCTGGCCGAGCGCCTGCAGCAGGAAGCCGACGCGCTGCGCGCCGCCGGCCTGAAGGCAGTGCCGGTGCCGGTGGATCTGGCTGATCCGGCCTCGGTGCAAGCCTGTGCCGACGCCGCGGTCAAGGCGCTGGGCGGCCTCGATGGCCTGGTCAACAACGCCGCCGTGACCGACTCGGGCGGGCGCGATGCCGCCGCCATCGACATCGCCACCTGGGACCGCGTGATGAACGTCAACGTGCGCGGCACCTGGCTGATGACCGCCGCCTGCCTGCCGGCGCTGCGCGCCAGCGGCCGCGGCGCGGTCGTCAACCTGGCGTCGGACACGCCGCTGTGGGGCGCGCCCAACCTGCTGGCCTACGTGGCCAGCAAGAGCGCCATCATCGGCATGACCCGCTCGCTCGCCCGCGAACTGGGCAAGGACCAGATCACCGTCAACGCGGTGGCGCCGGGCCTGACGCTGGTGGAAGCGACCGAATACGTGCCCCGGCATCGCCACGACCTGTACCGCGAGCAGCGCGCGATCTCGCGCGAGCAGCTGCCCGACGACGTCTGCGGCGCGGTGCTGTTTGCGCTGTCCGATCTTGCCCGCTTCGTGACCGGCCAGACGCTGGCGGTCAACGGCGGCTTTGTCATGCATTGATCCACCGATCCACCGATCCACCGAAAGAGAAGGAATCCAAATGAGCGATCTTTCCCAACAACAAAACATCAAGCGTTCCTGGGACCAACCGGACGGCGCCTCGTTCGACCAGTGGATGGAAAGCCGCGTCGCGCGCTTCTCCACGCGCAAGTACGACTGGGACGCGCTGAAGTTCCAGGCCGACTACGACCCCAAGTACCGCCGCGCGCAGATGCGCTACCTGGGCACCGGCGGCACCGGCGTGGCCGCTGATACCAACACCGTGCCGTCGGAGCACTTCACCTTCTCCACGATGATCATCCCGGCCGGCCATGAAGGTCCGTCGCATCTCCACACCGACGTGGAAGAGGTGTTCTTCATCCTGCGCGGCAAGATCAAGCTGATCCTGGAAAAGGATGGCGAGCGCTACGAGACCATCCTGACCGACCGCGACCTGGTCTCGGTGCCGCCGGGCGTCTACCGCGAGGAAATCAATATCGGCGAGGAAGACGCGCTGATGTGCGTGATGCTCGGCGCCAAGAAGCCGATCACGCCGACGTACCCGCCCGAGCATCCGCTGACGAAGATCAAGCGCTGATGCCGGCATCCGCCCTCCGCAAGCACCGACCATGACCACCAGCGCAATCCCGGCCACCCAGGCCGCTGCCAACGAGACCCCGGACAAGTACATCGTCCCGGGACTGGAGCGCGGCCTGCGCCTGCTCGGCGAGTTCAGCAGCAAGGACCGCACCATGTCGGCCGCGGAACTGGCGCGCCGCCTCAAGGTGCCGCGCTCGACCGTGTTTCGCCTGCTGGCCACGCTGGAAATGCTGGGCTTTGTCGAACGCGCCGATGGCGGCCGGGATTTCCGGCTGGGCATGGCGGTGCTGCGGCTCGGGTTCGAGTACCTGGCCTCGCTGGAGCTGACCGAGCTGGGCCGCCCCGTGCTGGAGCGGGTGCGCGACGAGATCGGCTACCCCACCAACCTGGTGGTGCGCGACGGGCGTTCGATCGTCTACGTGGCCAAGGCGGTGTCGCCGCGGCCGTTCGCGAGCTCGGTCAACGTCGGCACGCGGCTGCCGGCGCATGCCACGGTGCTCGGGCGCGTGCTGCTCGAAGACCTGTCGCTGGGCGAGCTGCGCGCGCTGTATCCGGAATCGCACCTCGAAGTGTTTTCCGACAGCACGCCGCGCACCGTCGATGAACTGCACGACATCGTCCAGCGCGACCGCGAACGCGGCTACGTGCTGCAGGAAGGCTTCTTCGAAGCCAGCATCTCCACCATTGCAGCACCGGTGCGTGACCGCACCGGCAAGGTGGTGGCGGCGCTGGGCGCCACCATCCCCGCCGCGCATATCGATCCGGAGCAACTGGACGCGATGGTGGAACAGGTCAGGAATGCCGCGGGCGAGCTGTCGCGCCTGCTCGACTACCGCCCGTCTGCCTCCGGCAAGGTGGTGAATCTGTATCGGGAGTGAGGACAATGTCCATGATTGAACTCGACGGCAAGGTTGCCGTCGTTACCGGCGGGTCCTCCGGCATCGGGCTGGCGACCGTCGAACTGCTGCTCGAAGCGGGCGCCGCCGTCGCCATGTGCGGCCGCGATGAAGCCCGCCTGCGCAGCGCCGAAGCGCAGCTGCGCGAAACATTCCCCGGGTGCCGGCTCTATGCCGCCACCTGCGACGTGCTCAAGCCTGAACAGGTCGCCGCCTTTGCCGCCGCCGTGCAGGCCACGCTGGGCAACGCCGACATGCTGGTCAATAACGCCGGCCAGGGCCGCGTGTCGACCTTCGCCGATACCGAGGACGCCGCCTGGATGGAAGAACTGCAGCTCAAGTTCTTCTCCGTGATCCACCCGACGCGCGCGTTCCTGCCGCAGCTCGAGAAGTCGGGCCAGGGCGCGATCGTCTGTGTCAACTCGCTGCTGGCGCAGCAGCCGGAGCCGCACATGGTCGCGACTTCGGCCGCGCGCGCCGGCGTGCTCAACCTGGTGCGTTCGATGGCCACCGAGTTCGCGCCCAAGGGTGTCCGCGTCAACGGCATCCTGATCGGGCTGGTGGAGTCGGGCCAGTGGCGCCGCCGCTTCGAAGCGCGCCCTGAAGAAGACCGCCAGCTGGACTGGGCCGCATGGACCGCGCGCCTGGCCCAGCAGAAACATATTCCCCTTGGCCGCCTGGGCCTGCCTGTGGAGGCAGCCCGCGCCATCCTGTTCCTTGCCTCGCCGTTGTCTTCGTACACCACGGGCAGCCATATCGATATCTCCGGAGGACACTCCCGTCATGCCTAATCAGCAACAGTACGAACAACAGCAGGTCACCGTGGGCTGCGCCATCACGGCGTTTCTCGAACAGTGCGGCGTCAAGGCTGCATTCGGTGTGATCTCGATCCACAACATGCCGATCCTCGACGCCATGGGCGAGCGCGGCAAGATCCGCTTCGTGCCGGCGCGCGGCGAAGCGGGCGGCACCAATATGGCCGATGCCTACGCCCGCACCACCGGCGGGCTGGGCGTGTGCCTGACCAGCACCGGGACCGCCGCGGGCAATGCCGCCGGCGCGATGGTCGAAGCACTGACCGCTGGTACGCCGCTGCTGCACATCACCGGCCAGATCGAGACGCCGTACCTCGACCAGAGCCTCGCGTATATCCATGAAGCCCCGGACCAGCTCACCATGCTGAAGGCCGTGTCCAAGGCCGCCTTCCGCATCCGCAGCGCCGATACCGCCATCAGCACCGTCAAGCTGGCGGTGCAGACCGCGCTGACGGCGCCGACCGGCCCGGTCAGCGTCGAGATCCCCATCGACATCCAGGCCGCGCTGATCGATATGCCGGCCGACCTGCAGCCGCTGCCGGTGCCGAAGCACGTGCCGTCGGCCCACGCGCTGGACGCGCTGGCCGAACGCCTGGTCAACGCCAGGCGCCCGCTGCTGTGGCTCGGCGGCGGTGCCCGCCACGCCTCGGCGCAAGTGCGCCGCCTGATGGACCTGGGCTTCGGCGTGGTCACCAGCACGCAAGGCCGCGGCATCGTGGCGGAAGACGATCCGCGAACGCTTGGCGCCTACAACCTGCACAAGCCGGTCGAGTCTTTCTACCAGACCTGCGACGCGATGCTGGTGGTGGGTTCGCGCCTGCGCGGCAATGAAACGCTGAAGTACGAACTGAAGCTGCCGCGTCCGCTGCTGCGCATCGACGCCGACCCGGCCGCCGAAGGCCGCTGCTACCTGAGCGACTACTTTGTCAGCGGCGACGCCGCACTCGCGCTGGACGCCCTGGCGGACCGCCTCGAAGGCCGTCTGCAGGTCGACCCGGCCTTCGCCGCCGACCTGCGCCGCGCCCACAATATCGCCGTCAACGGCCTGGTCGACGGCCTCGGCCCGTACTCGGCGCTGGTGCAGGCGCTGCAGGAAGCGGTTGGCCGCAACTTCAACTGGGTGCGCGACGTGACCGTGTCGAACAGCACCTGGGGCAACCGCCAGCTGCGCATCTTCGACTCGCGTGCCGGCGTGCATGCGCTGGGCGGCGGCATCGGCCAGGGCCTGGCGATGGGCATCGGCGCCGCGATCGGCGCGGCGGCTACCGCCTCGGGCAAGAAGACCTACACGCTGGCCGGCGACGGCGGCTTCATCCTGAACCTGGGTGAGCTGGCGACGGCCGTGCAGGAACGCGCCGACATGGTCATCGTGCTGATGAACGACAAGGGCTACGGCGTGATCAAGAACATCCAGGACGCGCAGTACGGTGGCCGCCGCCACTACGTCGACCTGCATACGCCGGACTACGCCACGCTGGCCAAGTCGCTGTCGCTGCGCCATGCGCGCGTCAGCAACCTGGCGGATATCGGCGCCGCGCTGGAGCAGGCCACGGTGGAAGCCGGCCCGTTCCTGCTGGAGATCGACATGCTGTCGATCGGCTCGTTCAAGACCGCGTTTGCCGGCCCCCCGGTGAACAAGGACACGGAAGAGCCGGCGCGTGAACAAACGACTGTAACCGCCTGAGGGAGTCCAGAGATGCTGCATGTGTCCATGGTTGGCTGCGGCGCGATCGGTCGCGGCGTGATGGAGTTGCTGAAGAGCGATCCGGACGTGGTCTTCGACGTGGTGATCGTGCCCGAGCACACCATGGACGAGGCCCGCGGCGCGGTGTCCGTGCTGGCGCCGAGCGCCCGGGTGGCGACACACCTGGATGACCAGCGGCCCGACCTGCTGGTTGAGTGCGCCGGCCACCATGCGCTGGAAGAGCACATCGTGCCGGCGCTGGAACGCGGCATCCCGTGCATGGTGGTGTCGGTCGGCGCGTTGTCGGAGCCGGGCATGGCCGAGCGGCTGGAAGCGGCCGCGCGCCGCGGGGGGACCCAGGTGCAGCTGCTGTCGGGCGCGATCGGCGCGATCGACGCGCTGGCCGCGGCGCGCGTCGGCGGGCTGGATGAGGTCATCTACACCGGCTGCAAGCCGGCGCGTGCGTGGACCGGTACGCCGGCTGAGCAGTTGTTCGACCTGGAGGCGCTGACCGAGGCGACGGTGATCTTCGAAGGCAGCGCGCGCGACGCGGCGCGCCTGTATCCGAAGAACGCCAATGTCGCCGCCACGGTGTCGCTGGCCGGCCTGGGGCTGGACCGCACGTCGGTGAAGCTGCTGGCCGATCCGCATGCGGTGGAGAACGTGCATCACGTCGAAGCGCGCGGTGCGTTTGGAGGGTTTGAGCTGACCATGCGCGGCAAGCCGCTGGCGGCGAATCCAAAGACGTCGGCGCTGACGGTATTTAGTGTGGTGCGGGCGCTGGGGAATCGGGCGCACGCGGTATCGATTTGAAGGACTGAGGCGGTAGCGAACCGAGGCGCTGACGACCGCTGCGTGTTTGCTCCCCTCTCCCGCAAGCGGGAGAGGGGAGTCCGGCAGCAGCATTTGACAGGGCCACCGCAGCAAGACCCGGCAGGCAAAGACAGACTTAGCAGGCAACGACATGAAACCCCAAGAAGTACTCCCCATCTGCATCGCCGGCGCATGGCGCCTGGGCACCGGCGACCGCAACGCCACGCGCTACCCCGCCACGGGCGAAGTCGTGGCCGAGCTCAACGCCGCCAGCCTTGCCGACGTCGAAGAAGCCGTGCAGGGCGCCCACAACGCTTTCCTCACCAGCGGCTGGGCCCAGCGCAAGCCGCATGAGCGCGCCGCGGTGCTGTATCGCGTGGCCGAACTGATCCGCGCCCAGGCCGAGCCGCTGGCCCAGCGCCAGCGCCTGGATAACGGCAAGCCGATCAGCGAGACGCGCGCCCTGGTGGCCAGCGCCGCCGGCACCTTCCAGTTTTTTGCCGCCGCCTGCGAAACGCTGGAAGAAACCATCACGCCGCAACGCGGCGACTGCCTGACCATGAGCGTCTACGAGCCGATGGGCGTGGTCGCGGCGATCACGCCGTGGAACTCGCCGATCGCCAGCGAGGCGCAGAAGATGGCGCCCGCGCTCGCCGCCGGCAACGCCGTGGTGGTCAAGCCTGCCGAAGTCACGCCGCTGATGGCGCTGGAGCTGGCGCGCATCTGCGAAGAAGCCGGCGTGCCCAAGGGCCTGATCAGCGTGCTGCCGGGCAAGGGCTCGGTCATCGGCGACGCCATCACCAAGCATCCGCTGGTGCGCCGCGTGTCGTTCACCGGCGGTACCACCACCGGCAAGCACATCGCCCATATCGCCGCCGACAAGATGATGCCGGTGTCGCTGGAGCTGGGCGGCAAGTCGCCGACCATGGTGTTCGACGACGCCGACCTGGACCACGCGGTCAACGGCGTGCTGTACGGCATCTTCAGCTCGTCGGGCGAGTCGTGCATCGCCGGCTCGCGCCTGTTCGTGGCCCGCTCGCAGTACGAGGCCTTTATCGACCGCCTGGCCGCCGGCGCCGCGCACCTGCGCGTGGGCGACCCGGCCGACGAGCGCACCCAGATGGGCCCGCTGATTACCGACCGCCACCGCGACAGCATCGAGTCGTATGTCGCGGCCGGGGTGGAAGAGGGCGGCCAGCTGCGCACCGGCGGCCTGCGTCCCGACGTGGCCGGCCTGCCCAACGGCTACTTCTACACGCCGACCATCATCGAAGGGCTGGATAACAACGCCCGCATCTGCCAGGAAGAGATCTTCGGGCCGGTGCTGGTGGCGATCCCGTTCGACGACGAGGACGACCTGATCGCGCAGGCCAACGACAGCGTCTATGCGCTCGCCGCCGGCATCTGGACGCGCGACTACAAGCGCGCCTGGCGCGTGGCACGTGCCGTGCAGGCGGGCAATGTGTGGATCAACACCTACAAGCAGTTCTCGATCGCGACGCCGTTCGGCGGCTGGCGCGACAGCGGCCTGGGCCGCGAGAAGGGACGGCTTGGCATCCTGCAGTACATGGAGCAGAAAAGCGTGTACTGGGGCCTGAACGAACAACCGCTGCCGTGGGCGAACCACTGAACCCGGCAGGCTGGAGAGAAGCATGATCAAGGTATTGGGAATCGACGAGATCGTCTACGGCGCGGATGACTTTGACGCCTGCCGTGGCTTTTTCACCGACTGGGGCCTGGCCATCAAGCGCGACGACGCACAGGGCCTGGACTTTGAAACGCTGAACGGCTGCCGCGTGCTGGTGCGCCGCATCGAGGACCCGTTGCTGCCGCCGGCGATCGAAGCCGGCCCGACGCTGCGCGAAGTGGTGTGGGGCGTCGAGTCGCAGGCCTCGCTGGACCAGATCGCCGACAGGATCGCCGATGCGCCCGGCTTCGTGCGCCAGGGCGAGGGCGAATCGCTGCGCGTCGGCTGCATCGACCCGAACGGCCTGGCCGTGCGCTTCCAGGTGACGCGCAAGCATGACGTGCAGGTGGAATGCGCGCTGATGAACACGTGGAACGAAAAGCCGCGCATGAACCAGCGCAGCCCGATCTACGACCACGCCACCCCGATCGAAGTTGGCCACGTGGTGTTCTTCGTCAAGGACGTGAAGGCGACGGAACGCTTCTATGTCGAGAAGTTCGGCTTCGTCCCGTCGGACCGCTATCCGGACCGCGGCGCATTCCTGCGCTGCGCGGCGGAGGGCGGCCACCACGACCTGTTCCTGCTGCAGCTGCCGGAACCGAAGAGCGGCCTGAACCATGTCGCCTTTACCGTGCGCGATATCCATGAAGTCTTCGGCGGCGGCATGCATATCTCGCGCAAGGGCTGGGAAACCCAGCTCGGCCCGGGCCGCCACCCGATCTCGTCGGCCTATTTCTGGTACTTCAAGAACCCGGCCGGCGGCCTGATCGAGTACTACGCCGACGAAGACCAGCTCGACGAGCACTGGGAGCCGCGCGCCTTCGAGCCCGGCCCCACCATGTTCGCCGAGTGGGCGATCGAGGGCGGCATCGACGGGAACACCCGCCGCCAGAAGAACGCGGGTGGACCGGCAGGCAAGTTCCTGACCGAGAAGCGGTAAGCCAGCAGCAAGCGCAAACGAAGGAAGCAGCATGAGTGCCCACCAGTCCCTGACCCTGCGCGTCCAGGCCATGCGCTACGAAGCGCGTGGCGTGGTCAGCATCGAACTGCAAGATCCCGAAGGGAAGACCCTGCCCGAGTACAGCCCGGGCGCCCATATCGACCTGCACCTGGGCAATGGCCTGGTGCGCAGCTACTCGCTGTGCGGTGCGCCCGAGGCGCGCCAGCGCTATACCGTGGGCGTGCTGCTGGACCGCGGCAGCCGCGGCGGCTCGCGCTACGTGCATGAGCAACTGCGCGTGGGCGCCACGCTGACCGTGGGCGCGCCGCGCAACAACTTCGAACTGGACGAGAGCGCCGCGCACACGGTGCTGGTCGCCGGCGGCATCGGCGTCACGCCGATCGTCTGCATGGCACGCCGGCTGGCAGAGCTGGGCAAGTCGTTCACGATGATCTATTGCGCCCGTTCACGCGCCGAGGCGGCGTTTGTCGAGCAGCTGTCGGCGCATGGCGATGCGGTGCGCTTTCATTTCGATGATGAAACCGGCGCCCCCCCGGACCTGAACGCGATGCTGGCCGGCCAGGAGGCGCAGACGCATTTCTACTGCTGCGGCCCGGGCCCGATGCTGAAGGCGTTCGAAGCCGCGTGCGAGGGGCACGGCTATCCGAACGTGCATATCGAACGCTTCGCCGCCGACCCGTCGACCGAGGCGGTGCAGGAGGGTGAGTACGTGGTGCAGCTGTCGCGCACCGGGTCCCTTGTCAAGGTGCCGTCGGGCAAGTCGCTGCTGGACGCGTTGCTCGATGCCGGCGTGGAGATGGACTATAGCTGCCGCGAAGGCGTGTGCGGGTCTTGCGAGACCGCGGTGCTGGAGGGGTGTCCGGATCATCGCGACAGCGTGCTGAGCAACAGCGAGCGGGCCAGCAACAAGACCATGATGGTGTGCGTGTCTGGCTGCAAGGGTAGCAAGCTGGTGCTGGACCTGTAATTTCCCGCTTGTTTGCGCCCCTCTCCCGCGCGCGGGAGAGGGGCGCAAACCGACGCGGTACTCACGCCTCAAACGGGCGGATGCCTGCCATCCTCAAGAAATAGACGAGACTCACGTGTTGACCCAGAGACAAGACGCAGCGCCGCCCGGCGCAGCGGTGACCGCCACCGCAGGTATCGTGACCACCGCCGACACTGCCAGCCAGGGCGCCGCCACGGCAACCGCCCGCACCGGCTCGCTCACCCGCGGCAACATCGTCGCCCGCATCGAACGCATGCCGGGCAACGCCATGCATATCCGCGCCCGCCTGCTGATCGGCCTGGCCACCTTCTTCGACGGCTTCGATGTCATCGCCATTGCCGCCACGCTGCCGCTGCTGATCGCGCAGTGGTCGCTGACGCCGGGCCAGATCGGCGTGCTGATCGCGGCGCCTTCGGTTGGCCAGCTGGTCGGCGCGCTGCTGTTCCCCGGGCTGGCCGAGCGCTTCGGCCGGCTGCGCTCGATCGGCTGGAGCGCGGGCATCATCGGCCTGATGAGCATTGCCTGCGGCTTCGCGCCGTCGTTCGAGATCTTCTTGCTGCTGCGCATCGTGCAGGGCCTCGGCCTTGGCGGTGAGCTGCCGGTGGCCGCCACCTATATCAACGAAGTCACGCGCGCGCATGGCCGCGGGCGCTTCGTGCTGCTGTACGAGGTGGTGTTCCCGATCGGCCTGATGGTGTCCAACGGCGTTGGCGCCTGGCTGGTGCCGCACTACGGCTGGGAGGTGATGTACTTTATCGGCGGCGTGCCGCTGGTGCTGTTCTTCATCCTGCGCCGCGTGATCCCGGAATCGCCGCGCTGGCTGGCGGAGAAAGGCCGTCTTGAAGAAGCCGATGCCGCACTGCGTGCGTTCGAGGCGCGCGCCAAGGGTCCGCTGCCGCCGCCGGTCAATGCCGGCAGCTACGACCGCATGACCCAGCACCCGCGCCGCCGCGTGCGTGACCTGGTCAGCCAGGCCTACCTCGGCCGCACGCTGGCGGTATGGATGCTGTGGGCGACCTGCGGCTTTATCCAGTACGGGCTGTCGACGTGGCTGCCTACGGTCTACAAGACCGTCTACCACGCGCCGCTGCAACTGGCGCTGAACCTTGCCGCCGGCGCCTCGGTGCTGGGCGTGGTCGGTTCGCTGGTGTGCGCGATGATCGTCGACAAGGTCGGACGCAAGCCGGTGATCAACGTGTCGTTCCTGCTGTGCGCGTTGTCGCTGGTGCTGGCGGGCGTGTTCCACGCCTCCTCAGTGTACGTGGTGGCCATCTTCTGCGCGCTGGCGATGGGCTTCCTGGCGAGCGGGTTTATCACCGCCTATGTCTATACGCCGGAGCTGTACCCGACCAGCGTGCGCGCGATGGGCTGCGGCCTGGGCGGCGCTTGGCTGAAGCTGGCGGCAATCTTTGCGCCCGGGTTGATTGCCGGCACCATCGGCAGCGGCAACCTCAGCGTCGCCTTCTTTGCGCTGGCGGTGGTGCCGGCGCTTGCGGCCATCACCGTGCATTTCCTCGGCATCGAGACCAAGGGTCGGGTGCTGGAGGAACTGGAGGTCTGAACGGGCGCTGCTCGTCCCGTTCCCTTGGGGGCCGCACCGCGAACCGGTGCGGCCCTTTTTCTTTGCGCGGAGCGCTCAGCTCATCCGCGCCCCTGTAACCGCCACTACCTTGGCCCAGCGCGCGATCTCGCCCTGCAGGAACTGCGTGAACTGGGCGGCATCGTTGCCCACCGGCACCAGCCCTTCGCCGGTCAGGCGCTTGCGCATTGCCGGCGACGCGACCGCTGCCCGCACGGCTTTCTCCAGCCCGGCCACCACATCCGCCGGCATGCCCGCTGGGCCCAGCAGGCCATACCATGAGCTGTAGTCGAAATTGGGCACCACGTCGGCGATCGGCGCGATGTTCGGGAACGTGGCCAGCCGCTTCAGGCTGCTGACGCCCAGTCCCTTGACCCGGCCGGCCTGCAACAGCGGCTGCACCGTGGCGACATTGCCCAGCAGCAGGTCAGGCGCGCACCGTGCGCTGCGTGTTGGCGCGCGAGCACATCGGCGGTCTCGGTGGCCGTGGTCAGGCCCACGTCGGAGCGGCCCAGCAGCGTGTAGGCGACCGCGCCGCCGGACAGGTACAGCGCCTCGAAACCGGCCTGTTCGGCCAGCAGCGCGCTGAGCGCATCGTAAACGCCCGGGGCCAGCACCGGCTCGCGCCGGCGCAGGCGTTCTTTCAGCGAAAGCGTTTGCATGCCGGCGCCGCTCATGCCGTGGCTCCCTCGGCAGCCTTGGCCGCATGTTCTGCCAGGATGCGCGCCATGTCTTGCTTGAGTACTTGCGGGCGCCAGGTCTCGAATGCCATGCCGAGCACGGCCGCCTGGCGTTTCTCATAGTCGAGGAAGGCCTGCGTGATCTCGCTGCCGCGCACGCCGCCGCGCACCGATCCGGCACGCACGTCGCCGTAGTACTCCTTCCAGTCGTCGGGCAGCGGCTGCGAACCCGGCACCGCCAGCCACAGGCGGAACAGATGGCGCTTGCGGTCCGGCTCTTCATAGTCCTCGAACGGCGTGCGCGAGTGCAGCGTGACGTAGTTGTTCAGCAGCTGCATGTCGCCTTGCTCCAGCTCCATGGTGAAGCACAGCTGGTCGCTCGGCATCAGTTCGTCGAGCAGGTCAAGGGCCTCGATCTGCGCGGGCGTCAGGCGCGGCAGTTCGGCAAAGTCGCGCTGGGCGGCGTCGGTGTTCTTGCGGTTGGTGCGCGCCGAGAAATACTCGGGATGGCTGCCGAAGATCGGGCAGCGGTAGTACGGCGGCTGGCTCGGGTCCTGCGTGCCCTGGTAGCTGTGGAAGAAGGTGCCCTTGAGCACCGGGATCAGGTCGGGGCGGCGGCGCTGCACTGCCTCATACAGCGCGATCGAGCTGATCACGTTGCTGGTGCCGCCCGCGCGCGCCGTGCGTCGGCACAGCAGGCCCACCACGTCGCACGAATCCTGGTGGAAATCCAGCCCGGCATTGGTGTTGTAGCCGCGGCCGCCCTTGACCTTGTACTCGCCGCCTTCGTTGCGCACGTCGTTCATGAACTCGCTGGCGCGGTTCTGCGTGCGGCCCACGCCCATGTACAGGCTCATGCCCCAGTAGGCCAGGCGCGATTCCTCCTCGGTCCATTCGTCAACCGGGAAACCCTTGACCAGGCACATGCCCCAGCCGCCCTGGGTGATGTCGATGGCGCGCCTGAGCACGGCGCGCGCGGCCTCGTTGAGCGGGAAGTCGGCCTGTTCCATCTCGAGCAGCGGCTTGTTCAGCGCCTTGGCGTGGTTGAGGGCTTCACGCATGCCCTGGATTTCTGGCTCGTTCATGCGCAGGATCCAGGAAGGGTCGTCGCGGGCTTGTCGGGCAGTCCAGGCGACGGGGCGTTGCGATGCGGCGATGGGTGACATCTCGGGGGTCTCCTTCGTGTGTTGTGCGTGACGTTGGAAGCAGTCTAGCGACGTCGCCTATCATTAGAAAAGCGAACATATTTGAGTTACTTCATAAGAGTTTTTGATGAAGCTTGAAACCTTCCATACGCTCGAGGGCGTGCTGCAGACCGGCACCTTCGCCGGTGCCGCGCGCCAGGCCAACGTCACACCCAGCGCCGTCAGCATGCAGATGAAGCAGCTCGAGCAGTACCTGGGCAAGCCGCTGTTCGACCGCTCCGGCCTGCAGGCGCGGCCCAACCAGCTCGCGCACGAGGTGGCCGACACCATGCGCCAGGCGCTGCAGAACCTGGAGGCGCTGCGCGCCGGCAGCGGGCTGGCAGTGGAAGGGGTGGTGCGGCTGGGAGTGATCGAGTCGCTGCAGCCGGTCGTGCTGCCCGGCATCGTGCGTTATGTGCGCGAGCGTCATCCCAGGCTGGAGCTGCGCCTGGTGCGCGGCCGCAGCAGCACGCTGACGGCATCGGTCAAGGCGGGGGATATCGATGCGGCGCTGGTGGCGCAGCCGGCAGCCGGCGGCTCCGCGCGGCTGCGCTGGACGCCGATGATGCGGCGCGAACTGGTGCTGATCGCACCGCCCGCATCCACCGAGGCCAACGTGGCCTCGCTGTTCCGGCTGTATGACTGGATCCGCTACGACCGCAACACGGTGTCAGGCGCAATGGCGGCACAGTACGTGAGCACGCACGTGTCCGAAATCCGCGGCACGCTGGAATTCGACAGTGCGCCGGCGATCGTGGCAATGGTCAGTGCCGGGCTGGGTGTATCGATCCTGCAGGGTCCCGATCCGACGCTGGTGCAGAACTACCCCGTGCGGCTGGTGCGGCTGGGCCGCGCGGCGCCGGTGCTGACGCTGTCGCTGGTGACGCGCAAGGGCGATGATGACAACCGTTCCGTGGCGGCCGTGCGCGACGCCATGCGGCTGACGCTGGCTTCATACCAGCGCCAGAGCGTGGCGGCGCGCCACTGAGGCATCGGAGGGGAGGGCCGGGTTCAGGCACCCGGTACGCCGTGTCTATGACGGTTCCAGCGGCGCATCTCGGCCGGGAACCATTTCTCTTTCAGGCCTGCGCCTGCAACAGCTTGCGCAACCCCTGATAAACCGCCTCGCGCTCTTCCGGCGACAACTGCCGGATCACCTGCGCCTGCCCCCGCCGCGCCAGCGGCATCACCTGGTCGTGCAGCGCGGCGCCGGCTTCGGTAATCGCGCAGATGAGCTTCTTGCGCGGCGTGTTGCCCGCCGAGGTCAGGTGCACCAGCCCGCGCTCTTCCAGCAGCCGCAGCGTGCGGCTTACCAGCGCCTTGTCGGAGGTCGACTGCTTGACCAGCTCCGCAAAGGGCAGCTCATGCGCGTGCGCCAGCAGCGCCAGGATGCGCCACTCCGGCACGGTCAGCCCGAACTGCTCGGCATAGGGCTTGGTCACCGTGCTGCGCAGCGCGGTGACCAGCTGGCTCAGCATCGTAGTCAGGAAGTTGTCGACGGTCAGGCCGCTGCCGGCCTCGTCGAGGTCGGTCCAGGGGGTGGTGTCTGGCGCGGGCTGGCCCTTTGCAGGCGCGGCGTCACGGGGCATGCGTTCCTCATGGTTCGGGTCTGTCGGCCGCGAAGTGTCGGGGCCGGTCGGCGGGCCAGATTGTCTCACAGCGTACACAGTATCGACACGGATGTGTCTCGGCCGCTACGCCTGAAAATGACATGGGTCGCACCAGATATGTCAATGGGGTAGGGCAAAGGGGTTTGTCGGCAATCCGGGTACCCTATGAGACGCTGGCGTGATATATGGGAGCGTTACGCCACGACCGAATATTGCAGAGACAGACCATGACTACCGATTCGCCGCAGGATGAGGCCCAGGAGAGTGCCCCGGACAGCGCCCAGGACAAGTACATCGTGCCCGGCCTGGAGCGCGGCCTGCGTTTGCTGGGGGAATTCAGCAGCCGCGAGCGCACCTTGTCGGCGGCGGAACTGGCGCGCCGGCTCAAGGTGCCGCGCTCGACCGTGTTCCGCCTGCTGGCGACGCTGGAAATGATGGGGTTCGTCGAGCGCACCGACGGCGGGCGCGAATTCCGCCTCGGCATGGCGGTGCTGCGCCTGGGCTTCGATTACCTGGCCTCGTTGGAACTGACCGAGCTGGGCCGCCCGCTGCTGGACCGGCTGCGCGACGAGATCCACTACCCGTGCAACCTGGTGGTGCGCGACGGACGTTCGATCGTCTACGTGGCCAAGTCGGTGGCGTCGCGGCCGTTCGCCAGCACCGTCAATGTCGGCACGCGCTTGCCGGCGCACGCCACCGTGCTGGGGCGTGTGCTGCTGGAAGACCTGTCGCTGGAAGAACTGCGCGCGCTGTATCCGGAAGAGCGGCTCGAGGTCTTTTCGGAAAGCACGCCGCGCACCGTCGAAGAGCTGTACGAGATGGTCCAGCGCGACCGCCAGCGCGGCTATGTGCTGCACGAAGGCTTCTTCGAGGCCAGCATCTCGACCATCGCGGCGCCGGTGCGTGACCGCAGCGGCAAGGTGGTGGCGGCACTGGGCGCGACCATTCCGGCCGCGCGCATCGACCCGGACCAGCTCGACACGATGGTGGAAAAGGTCAGGCAGGCGGCGGCCGAGCTGTCGCGCCTGCTCGACTACCGGCCGCAGGCGCCGAAGCCGTTTGCCTGAGGGCCGGGGTCGTTTTCAGCGGGAGAGCAAGGGGAGCAAACCGCAAGCCTGCGAACTCTGTCAGAAGAGCTTCTGGCGCCGGAAGGGCGGCGCCTGCCGCTCAGAGCCCCAGCACGAGCTTGGCGATGATGTTGCGCTGGATCTCATTGGAACCGCCGTAGATCGACGCCTTGCGATAGTTGAAGTAGCGCGGGGCGAGCACGGCGGCGTAGTCGGGACCGACGCGCGGCGCGGCGTCGCGGCCTTGCAGCGCGGCCCAGGTGTCCTGCACGAACGGCAGCGCCGCCGGGCCAGCGGCTTCCACGGCGAGCTCGCTGATTGCCTGCAGTGTCTCGGTGCCGGTCAGCTTCAGCATGCTCGATGCCGCCCCGACCGAACTGCCCGACTCCACGCCGGAGAACACGCGCAACTCCACCGCCTCCAGCGCCGCGGTGCGCAGTTGCAGCGCCGCCAGCTTGCGGCGGAAGACGGGATCGTCGAGCAGGCGGCCGCCGTCGTCGGCAGGCTGCTCCGCGGCGATGTCAGCGAGCTTCGACAACTGCTTGCGCAGCATCGGGCTGTAGGTGCCGCCGCGCTCGAACTCCAGCAGGTACTTGGCATAGGTCCAGCCCTTGCCTTCCTCGCCGATGCGGTTTGCCACCGGCACGCGCACGTTCTCGAAGAAGACCTGGTTCACTTCCTGCTGGCCGGTCACCGGACCGTCCAGCGTCGGCAGCGCCGATACGGTGATGCCGGGCGTATGCATGTCGACCAGCAGGAAGGAGATGCCTTCCTGGCGCCTGGATTCGCGGCTGGTGCGCACCAGGCAGAACATCCAGTCGGCCCACTGCGCATGCGTGGTCCAGAGCTTGGAGCCGTTGAGGACATAGTGCTCACCATCCCGCTCCGCGCGCATCTGCAGCGAGGCCAGGTCGGAACCGGAATTGGGCTCGGAATAGCCCTGGCACCACCACACGTCCGAGGCCAGGATCGGCGGCAGGAAGCGCTGCTTCTGCCCGGGCGTGCCGTACTTCATGATCACCGGCGCCACCATCTTCAGGCCCATCGGCGACACCGGCGGGCAGCCGGCGGCGGCCAGCTCGGACTGGAAGATAAAGCGCCGGGTCGCATTCCAGCCCGGGCCGCCGCATTCCTGCGGCCAGTTGGGCGCGGCCCAGCCGCGCGCATGCAGCGCCTTCTGCCAGCGCACCTGGCCGGCCTTGTCGAGATAGCCGTTCTTGGACTGCGCCATCATCGCGCGCAGCTCGGCGTCATACGCCTGCGCGATCCAGGCGCGCACGTCTTCACGGAACTGCTGGTCTTGCGGGGAGAAATCGAGATGCATCGACGGGCCTCGCTGGGATAGTCGTCAGGATTGGCACAGGACGGCCTTATGCCGCGGCAGGGTAGAGCAGGTCGGCGTAGCGGCGCAGGTGGTGTTCGGCCGAACCAAACTGCAGGTCGATCGCCGTGACGCGCTTGAAGTAGTGGCCCACCGCCAGCTCGTCGGTGACGCCCATGCCGCCGTGGATCTGCACTGCGGCCTGGCCGACGAAGGCACCGGCCTGGCCTGCCTGGATCTTGGCCGCGCACGCTGCCTGCGCGCGAACCTCTGGCGCGCTTGCGGCACTCGCCAGTTGCATCGCCGCGACCTGTGTCAGCGCCACCGCTTGCTCAAGCTGCATATACATGTCGGCCATGCGGTGCTGCAGCACCTGGAAGGTCCCGATCGGCACGCCGAACTGCTTGCGCTGGCGCGCGTAGTCGATGGTGTCGGACAGCATGCGCGCCATCGCACCGTGGGCTTCGGCCGCGAGCGCGACCATGGCCTCGTCGCACAGGCGCTCGATCAGCGGCAGCGCTGCGCCTTCGGCGCCCAGGCGCTGGCTGGCCGGCACCTGCACGTTGTCGAGCAGCACCTCGGCGGCGCGCAGGCCGTCGAAGGTCGGGTATTCGCGCAGCGTCACGCCTGGCGTATCGCGCGCGATCCAGAACAGGCTGATGCCGTCGCGACCGCGGCGCGTGCCGGCGGTGCGCGCGCTGACGACAAGGTGCGTGGCAAACGGCGCGCCGACCACCGCGTGCTTGTGTCCGCTCAGGGGTAAGGCAGGCTGCTAGGGCGTGACTGCGGGTACTCCGCGGGGCATGATCGAGCCAGGGCGGGGCGGGCGCATCGTCGCATCGGACGAAGCCCGGCGGCCTGCCGGAATCACCGATATATGCGGCGCTGCGGCAAACCATGCCGCGGCCGCTTCGTCGCTTCCGACGATGGTCGAACCGCCGGGCCTTCCCAGAATGCGGGATTGGCAACCCGCCTACACAGAGATACCCGTCGAGGAGCTCACGCCATGCATCCGCATATCCACGCGCAGCGCACGCCGGACAAGCCGGCCGTCATCATGGGCAGCAGCGGCGAAGTCGTCACCTACCGCGAGCTCGATGCGCGCTGCAACCAGGTCGTCCAGCTCTTGCGCGCGCGCGGGCTGCGGCCCGGCGACCGCGTGGCCTTCATGCTGGAGAACCATCCGCGTCTGTTCGAGCTGTGCTGGGGCGCGCAGCGCAGCGGCATCGTCTTTATCTGCCTGAGCACACGGCTGAACGTGGCCGATGCCGCCTACATCGTCAACGACAGCGGCGCAAAGATGCTGGTGACCACGCACGCGCAGTCCGGGACCGCGGCGGCTCTGGTGGCGCAGACGCCTGCATTGATCGGCAGGCTGATGCTGGACGGCACCGTGCCGGGCTACGAGGCGTATGAAACGGTGCTGGGCCGCTGCCCGGCCACACGCATCGACGACGAGACCACCGGCGGCGACATGCTCTATTCCTCCGGCACCACCGGCCGGCCCAAGGGGGTGTTCGCACCGCCCGCCAGCCCGCGCATCGACGAGCCCACGTCGCTCACGCTGCTGTCCGAGCGGCTTTATGGCTTCGATGCCGATATGCGCTACCTGTCGCCCGCGCCGCTCTACCACGCCGCGCCGCTGCGCTACAACATGACGGTGCAGGCGCTGGGCGGCACCTCGGTGGTGATGGAGCATTTCGACGCCGAGCAGTTCCTGCAACTGGTGCAGCAGCACCGCATCACGCATACGCAGCTGGTGCCGACGATGTTCTCGCGCATGCTCAAGCTGCCGCAGGCGCAGCGGCTGGCGTACGACGTATCGTCGCTGCGGGTGGCGATCCACGCGGCGGCGCCGTGCCCGGTGCAGGTCAAGGAAGCGATGATCGACTGGTGGGGCCCGGTGATCTGGGAGTATTACGCCGGTACCGAGGGCAACGGCGTGACCTTGGTCAGCACGCAGGAGTGGCTGCAGCGCAAGGGCACGGTGGGGCGGGCAATGATCGGCAAGCTGCGCATCTGCGGCCCGGATGGCGAGTTGCTGCCACCGGGCGAGCCGGGCACGATCTATTTCGCCGAAGGCCGCGCCTTCACGTACCACAACGACGAGGCCAAGACGGCGGAATCGCGTCACCCGCAGCATCCAGACTGGAGCACCATCGGCGATGTCGGCTACGTCGATGAAGAGGGCTACCTGTACCTGACCGACCGCAAGGCCAATATGATTATCTCCGGCGGCGTCAACATCTACCCGCAGGAGGCCGAGAACCTGCTGATGACGCATCCCAAGGTGATGGACGTGGCGGTGATCGGCGTGCCCAACGAAGATTTCGGCGAAGAGGTCAAGGCCGTGGTGCAGCCGGTCGACATGGCGCAGGCGGGGCCGGAACTGGCCGCCGAGCTGATCGCGTTCTGCCGCGCCAACCTGTCGTCGATCAAATGCCCGCGCTCCGTCGACTTCGAAGCCGAGCTGCCGCGGCTGCCGACCGGCAAGCTGCTCAAGCGGCTGCTGAGAGACCGCTACTGGGCCGGCCACGGCAACAAGCTGGTGTGATGCCGGGGGGCGCCGGCGGCCTGCCATCTCGCGTTGCCGCCCGCGCCACGGCACGGTTTACGCCATAATCCCTCGTTACATCACAGCTACGGCCGCACCGCTGCGCGCGCAGCAGGCGCGGGCGCATCGCCTTGCCCCACGCGGCGGCCATGCGCGGGAGACGACAACAGCCAATGGCAAGTATCGAGGAGACAGGGCGGCGCCCGCCGCCCGGCGCCGCATCGCTCGCGGCCAAACTGCGGCCGCCGCTGCTGAACCCGTTCCAGGTCGAGCGCGCGGCAATCTGTGACGCCGTGTGCGCGGCAGGTTTCGTCAAGCTGGTGCTGGTGCGCGCGCCGGCGGGGTTCGGCAAGACCACCGCCATGCTCCAGTGCCGTGCGCGGCTGGAAGCCGCTGGCGGACGTACCGCGTGGCTGACGCTGGACCGCTCGGACAACGACGCCACCCGTTTCCTGGGCTCGGTCGAGGCCGCCATCGTGCAGGCGCTGGGCGGCAGCCCCGCCAGCCGCGCCACGCATGCGGCGCTGGCGCAGGATGCCGGCGAACAGGCACTGGCGCTGATCGATCGGCTGGCCAGCCACAACGGCGCTTTCACGCTGTTCCTCGACGATTTCGAAGCGTTGCAGAACGCCGCCGTGACCGGCCTGGTCTGGCAACTGGTGGAAAGCCTGCCACCGGGGTGCCGCGTGGTGATCGGCACGCGCTGGGTGCCGGAGACCGGCCTGGGCCGGCTGCGCGCGCGCGGCGAGCTGCTCGAGATCGAGCCCGCGCAACTGCGCTTCAGCGCCAGCGAAACCGAATCCTTCCTGCGCCAGGCGCGCGGCCTCAGGCTCCAACCCGCCGCGATCAGCGCGCTGCACCGGCGCACCGAGGGCTGGGCCACGGCGTTGTGGCTGGCGTCGGTGGCGCTGGAACGGCGCAGCCAGCCAGAGGGCTTTATCGCCGGCTTTTCCGGCTCGAACGCCGCCATTGCCGATTACCTGGTCGAAGACGTCTTCCTGCACCTGCCCGACACCGTGCGCGACTTCCTGCTGCGCACCTCGATCCTGGACCAGTTGTGCGGGCCGCTGTGCGATGCGGTGTGCCAGCCCTCCGGTGCTTCGGCGCAGGCGGGCGGCAGCGACGACATCCTCGCCTGGCTCGAGCGCGCCAACCTGTTCCTGTTGCCGCTGGAAAGCGAACGCTACGGCGAACGCGGCACCGGCACGGCGCCGGTGCAGTGGTACCGCTATCACAGCCTGTTCTCCGGCTTCCTGCGCGGCCAGCTCGCGCAGACCATGCCCGACGCCGTGCCGCGCCTGCACCTGTCCGCGTCGGACTGGTATGAGTCGGAGGGACGGCCGGTGCCGGCGATCGAGCATGCGCTCGCGGCCGGTGCCATGGCGCACGCGCTGGAACTGCTCGATGGCGCCGCCGACGACCTGCTGCCGCAGGGCCGCATGCGGCTGCTGACGCGCTGGCTGGAAGCGGTGCCGGCTGACGAACTGGCGCACTGGCCCAAGCTGCAGATCGCCCATGTCTGGGCGGTGTCCTTCACGCGCGGACCGGCCGATGCCATCGCCCTGCTGCAGGCGATTCCGACTGAGGGCGCGGCCGGCGACCTGCTCGCGCATATCCGCGCGCTGCGGCACATGCTGCTGAACATGATGGACCGCTTCGACGACGCGCGCGCCTTCGCCCGCGACGAGCTGCCGCCGTTGCCGATGGGCTATGCGTTCCCCGATGCGATCCTGGCCACCTCGATGGCGCGCCTGGCCGCGGTGAGCGGGGATTATCCCGAGGCGCGGCGCCTCCTGCAGGTGGCGCGGCAGGCGGTGCGCGGCTCGGACAGCAACTTCAACAAGATCTTCTCGGAGTCGGTCGAAGGCCTGATCGACCTGCGCCAGGGGCGGCTGCAGCAGGCGCTGGCGCGCTTTCGCATCGCCGCGCGCACGATGCTGCCCAACCGCTTCGGCCCCACCAACGGCAACGCCATGGCCGGCATGCTGCTGGCCGAAGGGCTGTACGAGAGCGGCGATACCGAACGGGCAAGCCGGCTGCTCAACGTCTACCTGCCGCTGTCGCGCGACCTCGGCCTGCCCGACCAGATCATCACCGGCCACGCGGTGCTGGCGCGCATCGCATACGAACGCGGCGAAGCGGACCAGGCCCACGAATGGCTGGCGCAGCTCGAAGCGCTGGGGCATCACCGCGGCCTCACGCGGATGGTGATGGCGGCGATGCTGGAGCGCGCGCGCCTGGCGCTGCGCCAGGGCAATGTCCACGCCGCGCAGGAAGCAATCGAACGTGCCGCCGATCCGGCGCTATGGCGCACGCGTCCCGGCGTCAGCTCATTTGCCCACGACGTCGAGGACATCGCCATGGGCCGGCTGCGGCTGGATGTGCATGCGCGCCCGGGCGCGCAGGTGCGCGAGGCGATCGAACGCGAGCTGGCAGCCGCCACCGCGGGCCAGCTGATGCGCCGCGCGCTCAAGCTGCGCATCCTGCTGGCGCAGGCGTGCCAGCGCATCGGCGACGGCGCGCATGCGCTGGTGGTGATGGGCGAAGCGTTGCGCTTTGGCGCCGCCGAGGGTTTCGTGCGGATCTTTGCCGACGAGGGCGAGGACGTGCGGCGGCTGGTGGCAGATGCCTGCGCGCGCCAGTCGGCCAGCCTGCCCGCCGCCTACGTAGAAAAGTTGCTGCAGGCCTGCGGCCAGCGCGCCGGCGAAGCGCAGGCCGGCGCCCCGGCGCGGCCCGCGCCGGCAGCGCTGGTGGAACCGCTGACGCCCAAGGAGCTGAAGGTGCTGCAGTTGCTGGCCGAGGGCTTCTCCAACGTGGCGATGGCCGAGCGGTTGTTCGTGTCGGAGACCACGGTGCGCACGCACCTGCGCAATATCAGCGCCAAGCTGCACGCCAGCAACCGCACCCAGGCGGTGGCCATCGCGCGCCAGCTCGGCTTGCTCTGAGCCCGCGCCGCGGCGCGGCTCAGATGCCGAGGAACTCGGTAAATTCCTCCAGCGGCGCACGTGCCGCGCGCAACTGGTTGGCCGGCGCCTCGGGGTCTTCGTAGCCGATCGCCATGCCGCAGAACAGCATCCGCTCGGCCGGCAGCGACAGGAACCGGCCGATGGTCTGCGAGCGGCTCGCCGCCGATCACATGGATATGCCAGGGCTGCAGGTTGCCGCCCGACGGCGCGCGCGCGCCGCGCCATCGAGCACGCGGCGGATGGTAGCGGGCGCCACCTGTTTGGGCAGGAAGCCGCGGACGGACTTGCGGCTGGCGACGGCTTGGCTGACTTTCATGCTGACTCCGGAATGCGGTGAGTGGGGCGGGGCGGCTTCAGGCGAAGGGCGGCTCGCCGCTCCAGTCGAAGAAGTCCGGCAGGTCGCGCGACACGGTCTCGGGGAAGGCGGCGGGGCGCTTTTCGAGGAAGGCGCTGACGCCTTCTTTCACATCGGCCGAGCGCCCGCGCGACTGGATCGCGCGGCTGTCCAGCTTGTGCGCTTCCATCGGGTGGCTGGCGCCGGCCATGCGCCAGATAAGCTGGCGCGAGATCGCCACCGAGACCGGCGCGGCATTGTCAGCGATCTCGCGGGCGATGGCCTGCGCGGCCGGCAACAGGTCTTCCGGCGCGTGCAGCGAGCGCACCAGGCCGCGCTCGAGCGCTTCCTGCGCAGAGAAGACACGGCCGGTATAGCACCACTCCAGCGCGGTCGAGATGCCGACCACGCGCGACAAAAACCACGAAGACGCCGCTTCCGGCGTGATGCCACGGCGCGCAAACACAAAGCCGAACTTGGCGTCGGTGGAAGCCAGCCGGATGTCCATCGGCAACTGCATGGTCACGCCCACGCCGACCGCGGCGCCGTTGACCGCGGCGATCACCGGCTTGAGGCTGCGGAAGATGCGCAGCGACACGCGCCCCCCGCCGTCGCGATGCGCGGTATCGGGGCTGGCGCCGTAGCGCTTCTCGAAGTCGAAGGTCGAGCCGCCGCCAGAGAGATCGGCGCCGGCGCAGAAGGCGCGGCCCGAGCCGGTGACGATCACCGCACGCACGTTGTCGTCGGCATCGGTGGCATCGAACGCGGCGATCAGGTCCTGCATCATCTGCGCGGTAAACGCGTTGAGCTGGTCGGGGCGGTGCAGCGTGATGGTGGCGACACCGTTCTCGACGGCGTAGCGCAGGGTTTCGAACGAAGGCGTGGCTTGCGACATGGCGGCTCCTGCAATGGGAAGGGGGGCGAGGATGCTGCGGCCGGCGACACGCGGCACATCGGCGGGGGCCAGGCTGTGCCTTGCACCGGCAAGGGGACAACCAACACTAGTGCAGAATGCGCCGCCCGCAATCGTCGCTTCCGACGAGGCCGGGCAGCGCCGGCTCGCCTTAGACTGGCGCGGATCGCCGGCGGGCCCGCCACGGCGCGCGGCGGCCGGCGCAGACAGTAAAGGACAACCATGAAGACACGAATCACCGAACTGCTTGGCATCCGCTACCCGATCATCCAGGGTGGCATGCAATGGGTGGGCTACGCCGAAATGGCGGCCGCCGTTTCCAATGCCGGCGGGCTGGGCATCCTGACCGCGCTGACGCAGCCCACGCCGGAAGCACTGGGCGACGAGATCCGCCGCTGCCGCGAGATGACCGACAAGCCGTTCGGCGTGAACCTGACCCTGCTGCCGTCGATCAACCCGCCGCCGTACGCGCGCTACCTCGACGTGATCATCGAGAGCGGCGTCAAGGTGCTGGAAACCGCCGGCAACAATCCCAAAGAGCATATCGCGCGCGCCAGGGCCGCCGGCATGAAGGTGATCCACAAGTGCGTCGCGATCCGCCATGCGCTGTCGGCCGAGCGGCTGGGCGTGGACGCGGTGTCGATCGACGGCTTCGAGTGCGCGGGCCATCCGGGCGAGGACGACGTGCCCGGCATGGTGCTGATCCCGCTGGCCGCACGCAAGCTGTCGGTGCCGGTGATCGCTTCCGGCGGCATCGCCGACGGCCGCGGCATGGCCGCGGCGCTGGTGCTGGGCGCCGAGGGCGTCAACATGGGCACGCGCTTCTGTGCCACGCGCGAAGCGCCGATCCACGACAACGTCAAGCAGGCGCTGGTGCAGGCCACCGAGCGCGACACCAACCTGATCTTCCGCACGCTGCACAACACCGCGCGCGTGCTGAAGAACGCGGTCTCGGACGAAGTGGTGAGCATCGAGCGCCGCCCGGGCGGGGCGCAGTTCGAGGACGTCAAACACCTGGTCGCCGGCGTGCGCGGCAAGGCAGCGCTGAAGGCCGGCGAGACCGATGGCGGCATCATCAGCGCCGGCCAGTGCGTGGGCCTGATCGACGACGTGCCGAGCTGCGAAGAACTGGTGACGCGCATGGTTGCCGACTGCCGCGAATACCTCGGCGTGGCGTCGCGCTACTTTGCCTGACGCCATGGCCGAAGGCGTCATCGAGACAGCGCTGCCCGGGCCGGCTGGTGCCGCCGGCGCCGGGGACCTGCCGGAGGGCTTCGTGCCCTTGCGCCGGCTGGGCGGCTATATGGCCAATTTCGGCCAGCTCTACCTGCATGCTGAGCGCCGTACGCTGGCCGTGCGGATCGACGAAAGCCACCTGAACAACCTCGGCATCCCGCACGGCGGCATGCTGGCGACGCTGGCCGATACCGCGATCGGCATGATGATGTCGCTGGAGACCGGGCGCGACAAGAGCGCGGTCACGGTCAACCTGAGCCTGGACTATCTCGATTCCGCGCGGCTGGGCGACTGGGTCGAGGCGCGCGTCGAGTTCGACAAGCTCGGCTCGCGGCTGCGCTACGGCACCTGCCGGTTGGTCAGCGGCGAGCGCTGCCTGCTGCGCGCCACGGCGATCTTTGCGGTGCTGGCGCCGCGCGGCTGAGCCTGCTGGCCAACATCGTCGCTTCCGACGACGTTTGACGGTTCGTCCACCGGCAACAATATCGCTCGACACCGACAAAGGAGATCACATGGCAGAGGCATATATCGTCGCGGCGGTCCGCACCGCCGGCGGCCGCAAGGGCGGCAAGCTGTCGGGCTGGCATCCGGCCGACCTCGCGGCGCAGGTGCTGGACGCGCTGCTCGAGCGCACCGGCGCCGACCCGGCGCTGGTCGAGGACGTCATCATGGGCTGCGTCAGCCAGGTTGGCGAACAGGCCGGCAACGTCGCGCGCAATGCCATCCTGGCCTCGCGCCTGCCGGAAAGCGTGCCGGGCACGTCGGTGGACCGCCAGTGCGGCTCGTCGCAGCAGGCGCTGCACTTTGCCGCGCAGGCGGTGATGTCGGGCGCGATGGATATCGTGATCGCCGCCGGCGTGGAAAGCATGACGCGCGTGCCGATGGGCCTGTCGTCGCAGCTGCCGGCCAAGAACGGCTTTGGCGTGCCCAAGAGCCCCGGTGTCGAGGCGCGTTATCCCGGCGTGCAGTTCAGCCAGTTCACCGGCGCCGAGGCGATCGCGCGCAAGTACGACCTGTCGCGCGAACAGCTCGATGCCTACGCGCTGCTGAGCCACCAGCGCGCCGCGGCAGCGACCAAGGCCGGCCGCTTCCATGCCGAGATCGTGCCGGTGCCGGTGCGCACCGCCGAAGGCGCCAACGGCGAGATGCATACCGCCGACGAAGGCATCCGCTACGACGCCACGCTGGAGAGCATCGGCAGCGTCAAGCTCATTGCCGAAGGCGGGCGCGTGACCGCCGCCTCGGCCAGCCAGATCTGCGACGGCGCCGCTGGCCTGATGGTGGTCAACGAGGCCGGCCTGAAGAAGCTGGGCGTCAAGCCGCTGGCACGCGTGCACCACATGACCGTGATCGGCCATGATCCGGTGGTGATGCTGGAAGCGCCGCTGCCGGCGACCGAAGTTGCACTGAAGAAGGCAGGCCTGCGCATCGGCGATATCGACCTGTTCGAAGTCAACGAGGCGTTCGCGCCGGTGCCGCTGGCCTGGCTGAAGGCGACGGGTGCCGATCCGCAGCGGCTGAACGTGCACGGCGGTGCGATCGCGCTGGGGCATCCGCTGGGCGGCTCGGGCGCCAAGCTGATGACCACGCTGGTCCATGCGCTGCATACGCATGGCAAGCGCTATGGGCTGCAGACCATGTGCGAGGGCGGCGGCCTGGCCAATGTGACCATCATTGAACGGCTGTAAAGCCCGGGACAGTTGCAGTAAGGAGTAAAGGGAGAAGGACCGGCGGCGCGGGCATGTCACAGTGTCCGCGCCAGTAGCCGGATCAATGAAGGCCGCGTCACCGCGGTCTTTTTTTGTTTGCCGTCAGGCGCAAAGCTCTGGCGCAATAGCCTTCAGGCGAAAGTCAGTGCGCTGCGGCGCTCCGGCCGTTCCAGGTGCGGCACGCTGTTGAAGCTGAGCATCCGCTGCACGCCGCGGCCCACGATGATCTCGCAGAACGCGGTATTGCGGAACTGCAGGGTCATCTCGATGGCAGCTTGCGCCGTCGCGCTGCTGCCCAGGGGGAAGGCGGGTACTCGCCTCTCGTCCGGCGATGACTGACACGGAAGAGATATAGCCGATATAGGACTTCTCTGATCTGTGCGTAGACGTTGATGCAGGTTGATAAGGCGCATTAGCGGCGTCCTGCAGTGTTTCCGGCGTTACGGAACGCGGCTAACTTGCGGTGCGCGGGGCCATGCGTCGCACGATGCCTGGTACCTGCGGCAAGTTCGATCATGCTGACAACGGAGCGCACGCAATGGCGGATTTGGTTGACGAACTGAAGACGTATGGAGATGCGCTGCGCAAGGGACTGACCGGGCGGCAGGCTTACTTCCTGAAAGTGCCTGGCACCGCAAGCGCCGCCGCGCTGTCGGTGGTGTCGTTCGAAGCCGCGGAGCGGCTGGGCGAGCCCATCGGGCCGACTATCCGGGGCAAGGAAGCCACCTTCCTGATCGCTCCCGCCGACGCCACCGAGCCGCGCCAGTTTGCCGGCTGCATCACGCGCTTGTCCACAACCCGGCAGACCCGGGACTTCAGCGGCTACGAGATCGTAGTCCAGCCGCTCGTCGCGCGCTTGAGGCTTACGCGCGCCAGCCGCATCCATCAGCAGAAAACTGCCCCGCAGATCATCGAGTCAATCCTGCGCCGCCACGGGCTGAAGGGCCACCAGTTGTTCGGCGACGACATCGACCACTACATTTACCAGCCGGAACTGCGAGTGCCCTACCGGGAAACGGCCGGGCTGGAATCCGGCCAGGAAGCAGTGTTCTCGCTCAAGGTGCACGCGAAGACCATACCGGAATCGTTCCGGGTTGCGGACTTCAACCCCGACAAGGGCTGGGAGCGCCCCACCGGCGAGGCCAACGTCGCGCGCAAGGAGAAGACGACCTACGGCCAGTCTTATGCATTCGCACGCAGGGCGACAGGAAATTCGAGATCGAGGACTGGGAGGGGGAGGAACACGTCAAGTTCTCCACCGAGCATTCGGGCAAGAGCCAGCTGACCCTCGGCCATATCGTCAGTGGAAAACGCAAGAAACGCGGTGAAGGGTTCGAGTTGCGCACCGATGCGCAAGGCGCGGTACGCGCAGGGGGCGGCCTGCTGGGACCTCACCATTTCCAGCACGGATGGCAAGCTGATCCTGACGGCGGACAAGGAAGTCTGGATTGGCGCGGGCGGCTCCTATATCCGGATTGACGCCTGCCGGATCGAACCGGTGACGCCGGGCGACATGAAGGAGAAAGCCTTGTCCTGGCAGCGGCAAGAGCCGGGCTCGGAGGTACGGAAACCCTCCTTGCCTTATAGCACTGAC
>NZ_JBEFLI010000036.1:0-70901 GCF_040578825.1 Cupriavidus necator
GCATCGACGGCCATGCGCTGGAAGCGCGCATCTACGCCGAGAATCCCGACAAGCAGTTCCTGCCGTCCACCGGCACGCTGCGCTTCCTGCGCACGCCGCCGGCGGTGCAGTTCATGCGCGGCGGGGATGCGCATGGCCCGGCCGGCATCCGCATCGATGCAGGTGTGCGCGAAGGCGACACCATCAGTCCGTTCTACGACCCGATGATCGCCAAGCTGATCGTCTGGGGCAAGGACCGCGACGAGGCGCTGGCACGGATGCGCCAGGCGCTGGCGTCGTACCACGTGGTGGGGTTGTCGACCAACGTTGCCTTCCTTCAGCGGCTGGTGTCGTCCGAAGCGTTCCGCACCGCCGATCTCGATACCGGCCTGATCGAGCGCAACGAGAACACCCTGTTCCCGCCGCCGGCGCCAGTCGGCATGGAAGTCATTGCGCTGGCCGTGGCCGCGCTGCTGGATCGTGAAAACAAGGAACGCCGCATCGATGCTGCCGACCAGCATTCGCCGTGGACCCATGGGGGCGCGTGGCGGCTCAACAGTGGCGCATCGCGCGCGCTGCGCTTCGGCTATGGCGATCAGGTGCTCGACGTGACGCTGAACAGCAATGCGCGCGGCAGCACGCTGTACTATGCAGGCATGGCTGCGCCATTCTCCTCGCGATGCCAGGCAGACGATATCCGCATCGACCTTGGCACGCGGCGTGCGCACGGACAGGTGCATCTTGACGACGAGACGCTTCACGTCTTCAGTGCCGGTCGCCACGTCACGCTGACCTGGCTCGATCCGCTGGCCCATGCGGGCGAATCGGAAAGCGAAAGCGGCAAGCTGACGGCGCCGATGCCGGGCAAGGTCATCGCGGTGATGGTCGAGGCCGGGAGCACGGTTACGCGCGGCGCCCCGCTGCTGGTGATGGAGGCGATGAAGATGGAACACACCATCAGCGCGCCGGCCGACGGCGTGGTCAGTGAAGTGCTGTACGGCATCGGCGAGCAGGTGACAGAAGGCGCGCAACTGCTGGCGTTTGAGGCTTGACAGCTTCTGTGTGCTGCCGGTTTGCTCGCTGGGCGCCGGCAGGGGCATACCGACGGGCCGGACTTCGTTGAGGCTCCGGCCCTCACCCTAGCCCTCTCCCGCAGGTGGGAGAGGGAAGCTTGCTGCTGATGGTTTCGCGATCTCGTGAGCTAGTGGCAGCACAGGACGATGCCACTCGAATTACCGCAGACCGGTCCCCTCTCCCGCAGGCGGGAGAGGGGAGCTTGCTGCGAGCGGTGTCGCTAATCTCGTGAGCTAGCGCCAGCGCAGCACGATACCGTTCGAACTACTGCTAGACGGTCCCCTCTCCCGCTTGCGGGAGAGGGTCAGGGAGAGGGCAGGACGTCGCCGACCAACACGCCATATCGCAAGGCATGTGCCCGCCCTACCCCACAAACCTCACTGCCGCACCGCCGCCGCCCGCGCCCCAACCACCACCGCCTCAGGAATCTCAACACTGACATCCTCCTGATGCGCCGACGCCGAGCGCCGATGGTCCACCAACGCGATGGCAACCAGCGCGACAACCGCCGGCACCGCGATCGCAAAGAAGTTCTGCTGCAACGGCAGACTGATCCCCACCAGCGCGCCAATCACAATCGGCGCCAGGATCGCCCCACTGCGCCCCACCCCCGAAGCCCATCCAATACCGGTCGAACGCACCGCCATGGGATAGAACTGACCCACATACGCATAAGCCAGAATCTGCGTGCCAATCGTCGTCGCGCCCGCCATGCCAACGAGGAAGTACAGCACACCGGTCGGAACCTTGTAGCCCAACAGCGAGATAGACACCGCCGCCAGCGCAAAAAACACCACCAGCACATGCTTGATATGAAAGCGGTCCGCCAGCCAGCCTCCACCAATCGCACCGGCGATCGCACCAAAGTTCAGCACCAGCACGAAGGTCAGCGCCGAGCCCAGGCTGTAGCCCGCGCTGGCCATCAGCTTGGCCAGCCACGAACTGAGCGCGTACACCATAAACAAGCACATAAAGAACGCAATCCAGAACATGACCGTGCTGAAGCCGCGACCATCATGGAACAGATGGCGAATCGGCGCATCATCGGCCTTGTCCTCGGCCGGCAGGGCGAAACGGTCGTTCGCATGCGGCTGGTAGCTCGGCTCAAGCCTCGAGACCGTTTGCTTCAGCTCGTCAATCCGCCCCGACTTGAGCAGGAACGGCATCGATTCAGGCAGCGACTTCAGGATCATCGGGATCAGGATCACCGGCAGTCCCGCCGCGACAAAAACGGATTGCCAGCCATACGTCTCGATCAGGCCCTTGCCCAGCACCGCGGCCAGCATGCCGCCCACCGCGTAGCCGCTGAACATCAGCGTGACCATCGTGCTGCGGATGCGCTTCGGTGAGTACTCCGTCATCTGCGCCACCACGTTGGGCATCACCCCGCCGATGCCGAGGCCGGCAAGGAACCGGGTAACGCTGAACGTCACCGGGTCGCTGGTGAAGCCGGCCGCCGCGGTGAACACGCTGAACAGTCCGACGCAGATCGCTATGGCCTTGCGGCGGCCGATCCGGTCAGCGATCGTGCCCAGGAAGATGGCACCCACCATCATCCCGAACAGCGCCGAGCTGACCATAAAACCGGCGCTCGTGGCATTCACGCCCATGTCTTTCATGATCGATGGCAGCGCGATCCCGGCGACCGCGAGGTCGTAGCCGTCGAAGACGATGATCAGCGCGCACCAGAATAGTACGAGCCCGTGGAACCGATTGAAGCGGGCCTCGTCGGCCAGCTTGTGAATGTCGACTTGACGCATTGGTGGTCTCCTGTCTCCTGGGTGCAGCCAGCGCCAGGATTGGCGCGCTGCGTGTTCATCGCACTCCTGGGTCCTGCTCCGTCAGGACTCCTGGTACAGAAGTACGCATTCACAGCAAGACAACGCCTGCCCGGCGCGCGTGCGCCATGGCTCGCATGGCCGGCAGATTGCCCGCAGGCTCACGTGGTGTCGTAGTTCAGGAGCTGGCCGGTCCATGCCGGCAATGCCTTCCCTTCCTGGCGAGGGATGGATTGGCGGGAAGCATGACGTCGCTTACTGTTCGGCGTCAGCATAGGGGAACACTGCGCGGCGATCTGTCGCTGCAATGACAATCCGCCCCGGGGATTTCCCTAGGGCTTCAAACGATGACGGCCGTGCGCATCGAGTGATGCTGCACGGCCGCATTTCACGCGTCAGTAAGGGTTATCGCAATCCGAAGAAACTCAGTACCGCGAGAATGATCACCACAGCACCGACAAGCCAGACGATATTCATGACAACTCCTTTTCCAGGGTGGATCGGCGCCAGGGAAACGCAGGGCGCGAACGCGGCTGCGCGACTTGCCCTTATGCGCGTGGAAGGTTGAGTCGGGTGACGCATCCAACCTCCCGCCGGCGATATCGCGGCCGGTACTGGATCTCCGCAACAATCGTGCCGTGGGGTGTGGCCCGACTCTGTTCGGTTGGAGGGCAGTATGCTCCGCTGGCGCTAGCGCCATAGGCCGCCAGGAATACCTCTAAGTACAATTCACGGCGGGCGTTTATTACAAATCTGCGACGGCTTCCCTCAGCATGCGAGGTCCTGGTACGACGCATCCCGGCGCAGGTCCGTTGCAAATTCCGCCAGGGCCAACGGCAGGTCATTCCCCCGCCGCCAAAGCCAGGTCGGCTTAAGCCAGATCCAATCGATCCCGCGTCAGCCGCGCCACGTCCCTCGTCCACGGAAACTCCGCCCAGTACTTCCCCGCAAACTGCTCGATCTCCGCACGCTGCTGCAGCGACAGCCCGATCATGTCGAGCCCCTCAAGGAACATCCGCTGGTGCCGCGCGGACAGCTCGAAGGGATAGTCGCCCGAGGACGTGCGGACCCGCAGCGCCTGCACATCGATGTCGATGACGTTGTCACTGTTCGCATCGACATCGTTCATCAGTGGCTCGACGATCTCGCGCGGCAGCATCACCAGCAGCAGCCGGTTGTTCATCGCGTTCGAATAGAAGATCTCGCCGAAGCTTGGCGCAATGACGGCGCGGATGCCGAACTGCTGCAGGCCCCAGACGGCGTGCTCGCGGCTCGACCCGCAGCCGAAATTCGCGCCGCCCACCAGGATGCCGGTGCCGGCATATTCGGGACGATTCAGCACGAAGTCCGGGCGCGGCGCGCCGCTTGCATCGAAGCGATGGTCGTAGAGGATGCCCCGGTCCAGGCCCTTCTTGTCGATGCCGCGCAGGAACTGCTTGGGGATGATCTGGTCGGTATCCAGGTTTTCGAAACGGATGGCGGCGCCCTTGCCGCTGATGCGGGCATTGTCAGACATGGGAAATCTCCAGCTTGCGCACGTCGGTGATGGTTCCGGTGACGGCCGCCGCCGCGGCCATGGCCGGGCTCATCAGGTGCGTGATGGCGCCACGCCCCTGCCGTCCCTCGAAATTGCGGTTGGTGGTGGAGGCACAGCGCACGCCGTCGGCCAGCACGTCGTCGTTCATCGCCAGGCACATCGAACAGCCAGGTTGCCGCCATTCGAATCCCGCGGCGGTCAGGATCCCGGCAAGGCCTTCGCGTTCGGCCTGCGCCTTGACCGCGCCCGATCCCGGCACCACCATGGCCCGCACGCCGGCGGCCACCTTGCGGCCGCGCACCACGCTGGCCACCGCGCGCAGGTCTTCGATGCGGCCATTGGTACACGAGCCGATAAAGACGTGCTGGATCGCGGTGCCTTCCAGCGCCGCGCCGGGCTGCAGTTGCGTGTAGGCCAGCGCGCGCTCCACCGAGCGCTGCCCGGCCTCGTCGCTCTCGTCTGCCGGGAACGGGATGTGGCCGGAGACCGGCAGCACCTGGTCCGGGCTGGTGCCCCAGGTCACGTAGGGCTCGATCTCGCTGGCATCGAACACGTAGTCCATGTCGAACGCGGCGCCCGCGTCGCTGTGCAGCGTGTCCCAATAGCGGAGCGCGGCGTCGCGCTGCGGACCGTCGATGTCCGGCGCGCGGCGCAGCACATAGTCGATCGCGGCCGCATCGGGCGCGATCAGCGCGCCGCGCGCCGCGGCTTCCACGGTCATGTTGCACAGCGTGAAGCGCGCCTCGATGCTCAGGTCGCGAATCGCCGATCCGCAGTATTCGACAACATAGCCGCGCGCACCCTGGGCCCCGATCGCGCCGATGATCCTGAGGATCAGGTCCTTGGCGGTGGTGCCGGCCGGCAGCTTGCCGTCGACGCGGATGCGCATGGTCCTGGCCATCCGGTACACCAGCGTCTGCGTCGCCAGCACATGCTCGACCTCCGAGGTGCCGATGCCGAAGCCCAGCGCGCCGAGCGCGCCGTACGTGGTGGTATGGCTGTCGCCGCAGATGACCACCATGCCCGGCCGGATCATGCCGTGCTCAGGCGCCACCACGTGCTCGATGCCCTGCAGCGCGTCGTTGGTGTCGAACAGCGGGATCGCGTGCCGCTCGCAGTTGGCGCGCAGGTTGGTGGCCTGCAGCGCCGAGGCGGCATCGGCGATCACGCGGATCGCGGTCGGGTGCGTGGGGATGATATGGCTGACGACGGCGACGTTCTGCCCCGGCACCAGCACCTCGCGGCCTTGCTCATGCAAACCCGCGAACGCCTGCGGACTGGTGTACTCGTTCATCAGGTGCAAGTCGCAATACAACAGCACGTTGTCAGCATCGATCCTGGCAACGGTATGCGAATCGACCAGCTTCTGGTAAAGGGTTCTCGGGATCATTGCTGCATGCCTTGGTTGCGTCATTCCGCGGTGATGCCGCGTTGCTTGATCAGCTTCGCCCACATGGGCATCTCTGTCTCCAGCCGCTGGCGCGCCACGTCAGGCGTGGTCGGCGTGGGCTCGAAACCTTCCCTGAGCATCCGGTCGCGGGTGGCCTGCGATGCCAGCGCGGCATTCAGCGCGGTGTTCAGCCGGTCGACGACCGGCTTCGGCGTGCCGGCCGGCGCGAACACCATGAACCACGTTTCGAAGTTGTAGCCGGACAGGCCCGCTTCGGCCGCGGTCGGGACATTGGGCAACAGCGGCGAGCGCTTCGAACCGGTCACCGCGAGCGCCCGCAGCTTGCCGCCCTGCACATGCTGCTGCGCGGCCGAAACCACCGGGAAGCTCATGTCGACCTGCCCGGCAATGGTGTCGACCAGCGCCGGGCCGCCGCCGCGATACGGCACATGCACGATGGCAACATCCGCCACCGACTTGAACAGTTCGGCGGACATATGGAACGTGCTGCCATTGCCCGCGGAGCCGTAGGTCAGCTTGCCGGGCTTGGCCTTCGCCACCGCGATCAGTTCCGGCAGGGTCTTCGCCGGCACGTTGTTGTTGACCACCAGCACATGCTGCGAACCCGCGACCATGCCGATCGGCGCCAGGTCCTTCAGCGTGTCGTACGGCATGCGCGGGAACAGGCCCGGGTTGATCGCCAGCGACACGGTCTGCAGGCCGATCGTGTATCCGTCGGCGGCAGCCTTGGCGACGGCATCGACGCCGATATTGCCGCCGGCGCCGGCACGGTTCTCGACGACGATGGTGCCGCCAAGGCTCTTCGACCAGGCCTCCGAAACCAGCCGCGCGGCGATGTCGGCGCTGCCGCCGGGGGCGTATGGGACGATCAGGCGGACCGGGCGCTGCGGATAGGACTGGGCAGCGGCGGTACCGATGGTGGCGGCACAAGACAGAAAGGCGGCCAGCAAGGCGGCCACGCGGACAGGTTTCATCAATGTCTCCAGGGGGATAGGAATCGTTATGGAAAACATCGTATCATTTACCACCACAACCATAATTCACGCTCGGTAACTTCTTTGGTTCCCACGATTCACTAATGGATAACTTCTCCGACCTCGCGTTCTTCCTCTGCATCAACCGGCACGGAAGCCTTGCCGGCGCGGCCCAGGAACTCGGCGTCACCCCGCCGGCGGTCAGCAAGCGGCTGGCCGCGCTGGAGGCGCGGCTCGGGGTCCGGCTGCTGCATCGGACCACGCGCCGCATCAGCCTGACGGCGGAGGGAGAAAGCTACCTGGTGGAAGGCGCACGGATCCTGGCGGAGATGGAGGCGCTGGAACGCACCATCGCCGGCAGCAGCAGCACGCCGCACGGATTGCTGAAGATCGGTGCCACGCTGGGATTCGGGCGCCGGCATATCGCCCCGGCGCTGTCCGCGTTCTCGCGCCAATACCCCAAGGTCGAGGTGCAGCTCTACCTGAGCGACCGGCCGCTCAACCTGGTCGAGCTGGGACTGGATGCGATGGTCCATTTCGGCGAGATGCCGGACGTGCGGCTGACCGCAAGATTGCTGGCCAACAACCGCCGCGTGCTGTGCGCCGCGCCGTCATACCTTGAAGCGATGGGCGCGCCGTCAAGCCCGCGCGAGCTGGCGCGGCACAACTGCATCTTTATCCGCGAGGCCGACGAGACCTTCGGCACCTGGCACCTGCGCAACGGCGCGCAGCAGGAAACCGTCAAGGTCCGCGGGACCATGAGCACCAACGACGGCGAATCGGCGCTGGCCTGGGCGCTCGATGGCCAGGGTCTGATTGTTCGCTCGGAGTGGGACGTCGCCGCGCATTTGCGCAGCGGCGCATTGCGCCGGGTGCTGGTGCCGTGGCAGTTCGCGCCAGCGGATATCTACCTGGTCTTCCCCACGCGCACCCATCGTCCGGACAAGGTCCGGGCGCTGGCGGACTTTCTGCTGGACCGGTTTGCCGGTCATCGGGCCGGGGCCGGCGGCGGGTCGGACGGGCACTGGTAGTCCGGTGTTCCTGCAGCAGTTCTGCCTGATGAAAATTGGCATGCGCCTTGCTTGAAACATAGGCAGCGCGATCCCCTTCGGGGCGACGGCGTTCTTGTCTGGAGGGTGCGATGAACGAGCCGGCCAAAGACTTCACCAAATACGGCCATATAAACGGGCGGGTGCTCATCGTTGGTTTCGGCAGCATCGCAACGTCAATGGTGCCAATGCTGCTGCGTCATATCGACATCACGCCAGACAGGATTACCGTGCTTTGCCCGCCGTCGAACGACATGTCGGTCGCCACGGAATACGGTGTTCACATCGTTGAACAGGGGCTGACGGACGATAACCACCGGGAAATCCTGCAACCTCTGGTCGGCGAGGGCGATTTCGTGCTGAACCTGTCCGTCAATGTCTCCAGTGAGGCACTGGTGCGTTATTGCTGGGAGCGCGGCGCGCTCTACCTGGACACTTCCATCGAACCCTGGTCAGGCGCGGCGATCGATCCGCAGGCACCGATATCGCGGCGCAGCAATTATGCGTTGCGAGAAGGCGTTCTGGCGTTCCGGCTCGACAAGCGCGACGGTCCTACCGCGCTGATGACGCAAGGGGCCAATCCGGGCCTGGTGTCGGCCTTCGTGAAGCAGGCGTTGGTCAATATCGCCGCGGACAACGATGTCGAGTGCGGGCGGCTGGCGAGCTTTGAAGACTGGGCCGCGCTGGCGCGGCAACTCGGCATCCGCGCCATCCACGTTGCGGAACAGGACACACAGGTCGGCAAGACGCGCAAGGCCCGCAACGAGTTCGTCAATACCTGGTCGGTCGACGCCTTTATCGAGGAAGGGATGCAGCCGGCCGAACTGGGCTGGGGCACGCATGAACAGCACTGGCCCGATGACGCGCGGCGTCACGGCTTCGGCTCCGACGCGGCCATTTATCTGACCCGGCCGGGCTTTGCCACGCGCGTGCGCAGCTGGACGCCGCTCGCTGGCCCCTACCACGGTTTCCTGATCACGCACGGCGAATCGATTTCCATTGCCGACCACCTGACGCTGCGCGAAAACGGCGAAGTCGTGTACCGGCCGACCGTCCACTACGCATACCGTCCCTGCGACGACGCCGTGCTGTCGATCGACGAACTGGCCGGGCGCGGCTGGCGCAAGCAGGACAATCAGCGGATCCTGCGCGACGAGATTACGGATGGCATGGACGAGCTTGGCGTGCTGTTGATGGGAAATCCGCGCGGCGTGTACTGGTATGGGTCCAGGCTTTCCACCGCGCACGCACGGCGCCTGATGCCGCATAATACCGCGACCAGCCTGCAGGTCGTGGCCGCCATCCTGGGCGGGATGGCATGGGCGCTGGAACATCCCCGGGCCGGCGTGGTCGAGCCCGACGATATCGACTTCGAGACCGTGCTGCGCATCGCGCGTCCTTACCTCGGCGAAGTCGTCGGTGTCTATGGCGACTGGACGCCGCTCTCGCAACGCTCGCCGCTGTTCCCCGAGCCGGCGGACGAAGATCCCTGGCAGTTCATCAACGTTCGCGTTCCATAGAGGCAGCAACTGGTACGGAGGGCAACACCATGTCCGGGCTGCTGCAAAAGGAACTGGGCGTCATCGAAAATTCGTACTACGAGGCCAGCGTCGCCCGGCCGCCGCTGTGCCAGCCGCTGCAAGGGCGCATCGGGGCCGATGTCTGTGTCGTGGGCGGCGGCTATGCGGGATTGTCGTGCGCGCTGGAGCTCGCCCTGCGTGGGTTCAGCGTCGCGTTGCTGGAGGCGCACCGGATTGGCTGGGGCGCCTCGGGGCGCAACGGGGGCCAGGCGATCGTCGGCTTCGGGGCCGAAGGCGAGCACGCGATCGAGCGGCAGTGCACGAAAGAGACGGCCCGGGCAGCGTGGAATGCCACGGTGGAGGGTCTGCACCTGCTGCGGCAACGCATCGACATGTTCGGCATCGCCTGCGATCACGTCCAGGGTTATATGACCCTCGCGCCGCGCCAGCGCAAGGCAGGCGAATTGCAGCGATGGGTGTGCCATACGCACGAAACCTATGGCTACCCGCTGGAATGGATCGAGCGGCAGCGCCTGCCCGACTATGTCGGCAGCGACCGCTTTGTCGCCGGTGCCTATGATCCGCACTCCGGCCATCTTCACCCGTTGAAATACTGCCTGGGGTTATCCGCGGCGGCACGCGAAAACGGCGTGCAGGTGTTCGAGAATTCACCGGCATACCGGGTGGAACGAGAAAGCGAGCCGGTGGTGAAGACCGCCGAAGGCGAGGTTCGATGCAAGCATGTCGTGCTGGCCGGCAATGTGTACCTCGGCGAATTCGGCGACCACCTGGCACCGGAGATCCAGGCGCGGATCATGCCCGTCGGCACCTATATGATCGCCACCGAGCCCATGGATGCGGCGGCAGCCCATGCGCTGATGCCTGGCAAGGCGGCCGCATCGGACAACAACCTGATCGTCGATTATTTCCGCGTCAGCGCCGACAACCGGCTGCTGTTCGGCGCGGGCGAGACCTTCAGCGCCAAGCCCCCGCAAAACCTGGTGCAGCGTATTCGTGCGCGCATGGTCCACGTGTTTCCGCAAACGGCCGACCTGGAGATCGACTATGCCTGGGGCGGCTTTGTCGATATCACGATGAACCGGGCCCCAGACCTCGGCCGCATCGGCACCAATCTCTACTATGCGCAAGGCTTCTCCGGGCACGGGCTGGTGTTTGCCGGCATGGCCGGCAAGCTGATTGCCGATGCCGTCTGCGGCGATGCCTCACGCTTCGACGTGTTTGCGCGCATCCGTCATCACCGCTTTCCGGGCGGAGCCGTGTTGCGTACGCCCGCGCTGGTGCTGGGGATGTGGTACTACAGGCTGCGGGACCTGCTCTGAGGCGCCCGCCTTGACTGGCGCCGGGCGCCGGGCGCCGATGACCCGATGACCCGATGCCCCGATGACCCGCTGACCCGATAACCGCGCCCTACCCTGTTGAATCCAACAGGGTGCCCGTTCCACCCTGCCCGCATTTCCCTATCCTCCCCCGAGGCAATTCGCGCCGGCTCCATGTCATGGGGCCACCCGCGGTAATCCAATCCGGATCGAAACCAGTCCCCGGCGCGCGAATGGGTCGTTGAAGAACAATATCCGACAGGGAAGACTCAATGCGTAAGACGATTTTGCTTATGGCGATTTGCGCGGCGCTGTCCGCGTGCGGCGGGGACGATGACAACGCGTCGCCGCCCAACCCCGGCAACCCCGGCACACCTGGCACGCCAGGCAACCCGGGGCCGGGCAACCCAGGTCCGGGCAATCCGGGGCCAGGCAACCCCGGTCCCGGCACCCCGGCAGGCTGGAGCGATCCCGCGGCCATCAGCGAAGCGGGCGCCGGCAACGTCAATGTCGCCATCGACGCCGCCGGCAACGCCATCGCCGTCTGGCTGCAGCGCGAGCCGGGCACGGCCGACGACAGCGTCATGGCGAGCCGCTACGTGCCCGGCTCGGGCTGGAGCGCCCCGGTGCCGCTGGAGAACGACGCCGCCAGCGCCACCGACGGCGCGCATATCGCGATGGACCGCGCCACCGGCCGCGCCATGGTGGTGTGGCCGCAACTGACCAGCAGCGGCGCCTACGATATCTGGAGCCGTTCGTTCGACCCCGCCTCAGGTTGGGGCGACCTGGTGCGGATCGAGTCGGGCGCGGGCATGGCGGTCCAGCCGCAGGTCGGCATGGATGCCAGCGGCAACGCCATTGCCGTCTGGACGCAGCGCGACGGGCAATTCGGCCCGTTCAAGATCATGGCAAACCGCTACACGGCCGGCAGCGGCTGGGGCACGGAAACCGCCTTCGCCACGCCCAACGACGTCGGCGTGCAGAACCTGCGCCCTCAGCTTGCGGTGGCGCCGTCGGGCGACGCACTGGCGGTGTGGGAGCTGACCGACCTCGCCAGCAACAGCTTGTGGACCAGCCGCTTCAGCGCCAGCGGCAGCTGGGATGCGCCCGTCGAGCTGGTGCGCGACGCCGGCATCGACCAGTCGCTCAGCTACCCTGCCATTGCCATGGACGGCAGCGGCAATGCCACGCTGGTGTGGGGCCAGTCCGATACGGCCAATGGCAATCTGCAGAGCACGCTGTACTCCAAGCGCTATACCTCGGCCTGGCAGACCACGGTCCAGGTGGCGGCGCCTGCCAACGAAGCCTTTATCAGCCAGCCGCGCCTGTCGGTCAATGCCCGCGGCGATGCGATCGTGGCCTGGGGCCGCAACGACTACGCGCTGCTGGCAAGCGTGGCGCCGGCCAACGGTGCCTGGGGTGCCGCCACAGTACTGCTGGACGCCAGCGCGCACAGCCCGAGCCTGCCGACCGTCGGCCTGGACGGCGCCGGCAATGCCTTTGTCGCGTGGACGAAGTCGCCTGACGGTACCGCGGCCGCGGACCTGTGGACCAACCGCTATGTAGCCGGCACCGGGTGGGGCACGCCCGTGATCGGCGAGTCGTACAGCGAATACGCGGCGGCACCGGTGCTGGCCGTGAACGAGAAGGGTAATGCGGCGCTGGCCTGGACCCAGTGGATCGGCGACCTTGGTACCAAGATCGCCAGCCGCTATTACACGCCGGCCAACTGAGTCCAAGGTGGGCGCTTGCGGGCCCCAGAGCCTTCCGTGGGCTTTGGGGCCTGGGCCTGCGTGCCGGGCGGCATGCAGGCTGTCGACTACCCACCCGGGTCAGAGCGACAGCAGCCCCAACGCCACCGCGCGTGCGCAGGTCGCCTGGCGGCCGTGCGTATTGAGCTTGTTGGCGGCGACGTTCAGGTGAAAGTACACCGTGCTTTCGCTGATGTTGAGGATCGCCGAGATTTCCCACGTGGTCTTGCCGATCGCGGCCCAGTGCAGGATCTCCCGCTGGCGCCGGCTCAGCACCGGCCGGCTGGCCTCGCCTTGCAGGCGGCGCAGCGCCGAGTGCAGGCAGTGCGCGAAGTAGTTCATCGGCGCCAGCGTCGTGCGCAGCGCGCGCATATCCGTGGTGGCGTCGGTGGTCAGTGTCATGAAGGCCCAGTCGATGCCCGGCGTCCACAGCGGGATGGTCAGCCCCGCTTTCAGTCCATGCTCGCCGGCGCTGCGCAACAGGTTGCGCGCGCGCTGCCCGATATCCTTGCGCGTATGGTCCACCTCCCCCAGTGCATTCCATGACGTCGCCGGCATGCCGGCGCGCACATGCTCCACGCGCGCATCGCTGCCTTCATGCCGCCTGGCGCGCAAGGGCTCGTAGCGGGTCCGCGCCCAGTCCGCGGAGAAATCGTGGAAGCAGACGAAATCGTCGTCGCTCGCCGGCCCGAGCTTAGGCTGCTTCATCACATAGGCATGGTGGTTGAAGCCCATGGCGCGCGCCGCGCGCAAGGCAATCCGGGCCGCTTCCTGGGGCGTGCGCGCGGCCAGCACCGCCTCGACGTATTGCCAGTCACGGACGGGATCGGCTTTCATGACATCTCCGACGGCATGACCGGTCCGCGCAGCGTATGACGGTGGCGTGCGCTCCGGTCTGTGAGTCTGGCGAGTGTATGCAAAAACGGCTGCGCCGGAGTGCCCCTTTTGGGGGAAACGACAGGGGGTGGAATTCCCGGGCTACAGCGCGTGCGAGCCTTCCTGGTCGTCTTCGCGGGGCACGCGATGCGTTTCCATCGGGGGCTCGCCGGCATGCGGATCAGAGCCACCCATGACACCGGCGATCACCTCGCCCTGCCAGTCGAAATACGGATTGAACGTGAGCCGCGCATGCACCTTGCCGGCCTCGCGATAGCCCCAGTCCGAATACCAGACCGGCTCGCCGCGCTCGCACGCCATCAGTGCCGGCTCGTCCTGGCCGTTCCAGCAGATGCGCAAGCTGCCCTGCTCGCCGTACAGCGGATCCGCCGGTGAAAACAGCACCAGTCCCGCCACGTCCGGATGCGCATAGGCATAGTCGAGCGCCAGGTTGGCGCCGGTGGAGAAGCCGCCCAGGTAGACCTGCGCAACGTCGCGACGCAGCGCATCGGCCTGTTCCTGCACCACGCGCTGCCAGTCCTCCAGCGTCACGTCGAGCAGGTCTTCCGGCCGCGTGCCGTGGCCTGGCAGCAGCACTGGTCAACCATTCGGTCGGCATAACCGGCGGCAGCCAGACGCTTGCCAACGGCCGCTTCTGGATCGTGCTGAAGGACCGCTCCGACCGCGACGTCTCCGCCAGCGCGCTGATCGACCGGCTGCTGCCCAAGCTGGCGGCAGTGCCCGGCATCCAGCTCTTCCTGCGCGCGGCGCAGGACATCAACATCGGCGCCGGCCAGCCGCGCGCGCAGTACCAGTATGTGCTCAAGGGCAACGATACCGCCGAGCTGTACGCGTGGTCGCAGCGGCTCGCGGCCGCGCTGCAAGTCTGTCGGCCGAGATGGTGCCGCTGGCGTCGGTGGCCACTGTCGATGCGCCGGGCGCGGGGCCGGTGTCGATCCTGCACCACGGCATGCTGCCCGCGGTCAACCTGTCGTTCAACCTGGCGCCGGGCGAACTACCACGGGCCGGTGCCCTCTCCCGCATGCGGGAGAGGGAACCGGCTTGCGGTCGATTTATGCGGGCGCTTGAAGAGCGCAAACTCACGCGCGCATGCCCACCAAATCAACCGTCAGAATCCGCCGGCCGCTCCTGGCTACGCGCCCCATCCGTAAACGTATCCCGCGACCCCTGCACACTGGCACCATCGGTATAAACATCAAAACGCCCCTTCGCTGCCGCAGCACCAACCGCACTCGCCGCAGTGGCCGCCCCATCGGTATAAGGATCCGCCGGCCGCGGCGCCGCCTTTGCCGACAGCGCCAGCGTCGCGGTCACCATCATCACCAATGTCGGGAGCAAGGCATGTAGCATGGCGCGGCGGTGCGTGGTGGCGCGTAGCCACAGCAGGCGCGGCCAGCGCATGGCGCCGCGGCGGGCGCTGTCGGTCAGGGGGGAAGACTTGAATGTGGTCATGATAAGACTCCGTTGTGTGAAGGAAAATCGAGCCCTGCCGGGCACGGAATGGAGTCTAGTGAGCACAACCGACGCAGCCCTGTCCGGATGCTGACAATCCTGTCAGGCAGGCGCGGCCCGGCCTTGGGTGCGACAATCCGTCGCAAAACAGTGTTTCCCACCACGCTGAACAATGCCGACGCAACGGCATGTCATCCTCGCGCAGCAAACTGCACTCCTTCAGTGCAGCCCCCGCATAACTGACAGCTTTGACAGGTTGAATCGGCACGCATCTTCTATATTCCTTAGATTCCGAGGATTTGGACCCATGAAACTGCTGCTCGTCGAAGATGAGATCAAGACAGTCGACTACCTGCGCCGCGGCCTGGCCGAGAACGGCTACGTGGTCGATACGGCCAACAACGGCGTGGACGGCCTGCACCTGGCCTGCACCGAGCCCTATGACGCGATCGTGCTCGACGTCATGCTGCCGGCACTGGACGGCGTATCGATGCTGAAGTCGCTGCGCCGCGAGCAGCAGACGCCGGTGCTGATGCTGACCGCGCGCGACGACCTCGATGACCGGCTCAACGCCTTTGATGCCGGCGCCGACGACTATCTGTCAAAGCCTTTCTCCTTCCTGGAGCTGCTGGCGCGCCTGAACGTGCTGACGCGGCGCGGCCGGCAGACCGAGCCGTCGCAGCTCACCGTGGGCGACCTGCGCATCGACCTGCTGTCGCGGCGCGCCACGCGCGGGACACGGCGCCTGGAGCTGAGCGCGCGCGAATTCACGCTGCTGTCGGTGCTGGCGCGCCGGCAGTCGCAGATCGTGTCCAAGACCGCGATCACCGAGCTGGTCTGGGATATCTGCTTCGACTGCAACACCAACGTAGTCGAGGTCGCGGTCAAGCGGCTGCGCGCCAAGCTGGACTGGCCCGGCGAGCCCAAGCTGCTGCATACCATCCGCGGCATGGGCTATGTGCTCGAGCATCGCGACGGGATGATCGCATGACCAGGCAGCGATCGATCGCGGCGCGGCTGGCCGCCATGTTCGGGCTGGCGGCGGCCTTTGTGTTCGCCATCACCGGCACGGTGCTCTACCGCGTGCAATGCGTCGAACTGGAAAAACGCCAGCTCGAAGAAATCCACGCCCGCTTCGACCTGGCCGGCCCCAAGGCGGCAGGCCTTGGCACCGAGCAGCAGTGGGAGCGCTTTGCCGCCATGCTGCGCACGCTGACGCCCGCCGACCACAGCGTGCGCTACTTCGTCGAAAGCCGCGATCCGCGCTTCGACTACGGCGAGCCCTTCCCGCGCGAGGCCGAGGCCACGCCGCGCGCGCCGGATGTATGGGCCGTGGAGTTCGGCGACAACCGCTTCCTGATGCTGAAGCGCCGCATCCCCGCGCTGCAGGACCGGCCCGAGGTGGCGCTGGCGGTCGCGGTGGACCAGGCCGCGTTCTTCCAGACCAGCCGCACGCTGGGCATCGCGCTGATCATCTCGTCGGTGCTCGGGGTGATCGCCGTCAGCCTGCTCGGCTGGCGCATCGCCAAGGCTGGCCTGGCGCCGATCGAACGCCTGTCGCACCATGCCGGCGCGCTCGACCCCAGGCAGCTTGAACGCCTGCCCGACGCCAATCTGCCCGGGGAGCTGTACGGGCTGGTGCATGCCTTCAACGGCTCGCTCGATAAGCTTGAGCACGCCTACCAGCAGCTATCCTCGTTCAACGCCGATGTCGCGCACGAACTGCGCACGCCGCTGGGCAATGTCATCGGCCAGACGCAGGTGGCGTTGTCGCGGCCGCGCAGCAATGGCGAACTCGAAGAGATCCTGCAATCGAACCTGGAAGACCTGGAGCGGCTGAGCCGCATCGTGATCGACATGCTGTTCCTGGCGCAGTCCGATCGCGGGGCGCTGGCGCGCGACCTGGTCGAGGTATCGGTGGCAACGGAGGTGCGCCGCAGCGCTGACTTCCTCGACATGCTGTTTGAAGAGGCCGGCTCCACTTTGCACGTGACCGGCGATGCGCGGGTGCGCGTCAATGTCTCGCTGCTGCAGCGCGCGCTGACCAACCTGATGAGCAACGCCCTGCAGCACGGCAGGCCCGGGCGGCCGGTGACGGTGGCCATCGCGCAAGCCGGCGGCACGCTGACAGTCACGGTGCACAATGAGTCGGACCGCCTGTCAGCGATCCAGCCCGGCCGCTTGTTCGACCGCTTCTACCGCGCCGATGCCGCGCGCAGCGACAGCCGGCAGAACCACGGGCTGGGGCTGGCCATCGTCAAGGCGATCGCCGCCATGCACGGCGGCAGCGTGTTTGCAGAGGTGCAGCGGGATGCGATCCGGATCGGCATGACGCTGCCGGTCAGCGAACCGGTGCAGGAAGCGCCCGCGCCGGCACGACCGCTGCCGCGCCCGGCTACGGCATAAGCGCAAAGGCTTCAGGCCGCTGCGCGTAGCGGCCCGAAGCGCTCCACATACAGCCCCGACACCCAGTCGACAAACACGCGCACGCGCGGCGCCAGTTGGCGGTGGAACGGATACAGCGCCGACACCGGCAGGTCCGGACACGGCCACGCCTGCAGCACCGGCACCAGTCGCCCCGCGCGCAGGTGCTCTTCCACGCGGAAACGCGGCACCTGGATCAACCCGCAACCGGCCAGCGCCGCGCTGGTATAGCACGCCGCATCGCTGACCGAGATCCAGCCGCGCGCCCTGAACTCCCGCACTTCGCCGTCGACGTTCAGCGTGAACGGATACCGGTTATCGCTGTTGCGCGAGAAAAAACCCACGCCCACATGATTAGCCAGTTCCGACGGATGCTGCGGCGTGCCATGCGCGGACAGATATTCAGGACTGGCGCACAGCACCTCAGGCATATCGGCCAGCCGCTTCGCCACCAGCGACGAATCCCGCGGCCGGCCCGCGCGCACCACGCAATCGATGCCCTCGCCGACCAGGTCGACCAGCCGGTCGCCGCTGCTGATGACAAGGTCGATATGCGGATAGCGCGCACGGAACTCGCCGATGCGCGGCAGGATGATCATCGTCGCGTGCGTGCCGTGCAGGTCCAGCCGCAACGTGCCGCGCGGATTGGCCACCTGCGTGCTGAGCGAGGTCTCGGCGTCTTCCAGGTCCTGCAGCACGCGCTTGCTGCGCTCGTAGAACGCCTGCCCGTCCAGCGTCGGGCGCACCTGGCGCGTGGTGCGCTCCAGCAGCCGCGCACCGACGCGCGCCTCCAGTTCCTTGATGGCATGCGTGGCGGTGGCGCGCGGGATCTCCAGCGCGCTGGCGGCGCCGGTGAAGGAGCCCAGTTCCACGATCCGGGTGAAGAGTTGCAGCGCGTCGAAGCGGTCCATAGGGGGCGGTGGCGTTGATGAGGGAACGTCAGCCACGATTGGAAGCAGCTTCCGCGCCTGCGTCAAGCCATTCATGCAGTCGCGCCGCTGCCGCGCTTGCGCGACGCGCCAACCACCATTGCCTGACCGCGGCCCGCTTATGCCCCCGCGGACGATGCCGAACACGGCGCGCAGCAGCGCGTAGGCAAGCGGCTCGAGTCGGGAGAGGCGCAGCGGCAACGATGCCTGCGGTGTCGCAGCAATTCGCTGGGCCAGTTCGCCATAGCGGATGCGCTGCATGCCGTTGACGACCGCGCCATTCCCGGTACGCAAACTCGCCGCCGGCACATTGAGCCGCTGCGCCGCGGCCTGCAGCAGCATCGCGCGTGCCGCCGCCCCGGCCTGCCGGTAACGCGTGTCGCAGAGGTGACTCATGCATGTCCCCGATGCCCGTTCGGATGACGGGCTTCGCCATGGCTTGTGACGCAATCCGTCAGGCACCGATTTTGCTGGCCTATATTTCAATAACGATTTCTGCTGGCCAGCAGGTGTTCCGCGTCAGGCTTTGAAGTGACGAGTATGTAATCCGGTCAGCGCTGGAGACAACCATGAGCGTCGTGCCAGAGCCGAGGGTCGCGGACAGCACTTCGGGCCGACGAAAACGCACTGGCGCATCCCGGCACGTGTGGACCCGCTACTGGGCCATTGCCCGGCCTTACTGGGTTTCGCAGGAGCGGTGGAAAGCCTGTGGCATGCTGGTGGTGCTGGTGCTGCTGCTATTGGGCCAGACGCAAACCGAAGTCCTGTTCATCGAGCAAACCGGCGAATTCACCTCGGCATTGGCCGCACAAGACGCCGATCGCTTCTGGGCCTCGATCAGAAAGTGTCTCTACATCCTGATCGTCGCCGTACCCATCTATGGGTTTTACTATTTCGTCAGAGGTAAGCTGGGCCTGTTCTGGAGGCGCTGGCTCACCGATCACTACCTGGACGGATATTTCAAGGCCAGGACATATTACAAACTCAATGCCAATGCCGCGATCGACAACCCCGATCAGCGGATCACCGAGGACATCAATACCTTTACGCGGCAATCGCTGTTTTTCCTGTCGATCGGCATTGGCGCGCTGCTGCAGATCATCGCCTTCAGCGCGGTGTTGTGGTCGATCTCCAGGGCGCTGGTCTATTTCCTTCTGATCTACGCCGTCGCTGGCACATTCGTCACGGTGTTCTTTTTCGGGCGCGTGCTGATTGGCCTGAATTTCTACCAGCTAAAGCGCGAGGCGGATTTCCGTTTCAGTCTGATCCGGGTGCGCGAGAACGCCGAATCGATTGCGTTCTATCGCGGCGAGGCGCTGGAGTCGTCCAATGTGCGGGGCCGTTTCGCCAAAGCCTTCCAGAACTTCAACAGGCTGATTAACTGGCAGCTCAATCTCAACCTGTTCCAGTACGCCTATAACTTCCTTACCATCGTGCTGCCCAGTGCCATCGTCGCGTCACGCGTGCTGTCGGGCGAGCTGGAAGTCGGTCGCGCCATCCAGGCCGCCGCGGCGTTTGCCGCCGTGCTGAACGCACTGACCGTGATCGTCGACAACTTTGAAGACCTGAGCCGGTTCGTGGCCGGGCTGGATCGCCTGGACACCTTCTCTGCCGTCTTGACCGGCAAGGCAGCAATATTTCCCAAGCCTGCGAGCAAGATCGAATCGATCCAGGATTCCCGGCTGGCGCTGGAACATGTCACGTTGCTGACGCCGAACCAGGAGAGAACGCTGGTCAGCGACCTGAGTGTATCGGTCAATCCCGGCGAGGGGCTACTGATCGTCGGCGCCAGCGGCGGCGGCAAAAGCTCGCTGATGCGCGCGATCGCCGGGCTATGGAACAGCGGAACGGGCTGCATCGTGCGGCCAACGCCGCAGGAGATGCTGTTCTTGCCGCAGCATCCTTACATGGTGGTCGGCAGCCTGCGCAGCCAGTTGCTGTATCCGAACAACCTTGTCCGCCATGTTTCTGACGAGGAACTGCTTAAGCTGCTGGAGAGGGTCAACCTGCGTGAAATCGTCGGCAGGTTTGGCGGGCTGGATGCGGAAGTGGACTGGGGAAAGGTGTTATCCCTGGGCGAGCAGCAGCGGCTGACCATCGGACGCGTGCTGCTGGCAAAGCCCCGCTATGTCATGCTGGACGAGGCCACCAGCGCGCTGGATATCGGCAACGAGGAAGGCATGTACCGGTTGCTGGCCGATATGCAGACGACGCTGGTCAGCGTCAGCCATCGGCCTACCCTGCTGAAATACCACCACCAGGTGCTGGAGTTGTGCGGGGACGGCAGGTGGACGCTGCAGGCAAGCGGGGATTATCGGTTTGGCGGGTGAGCCGTATGCTCACAGCGCCACCGATGAACTCGTGCCCGCATCCATTTCATTCAGCTGGGCTTGCCCCCGCCTGCGGACACTTCGCGCCCCCGCAACCGCTGCAGCGACCTCGTCAGCCTGGCGCCCTCCTTCAGGTCCGCGGCACGCACCAGCGCCTCGATGCTCGCTTGCAGGCCCCCAAGCTCGCTTTCGCTGCATTGCGTGGTGGCAATCATTTCCTCCAGTTCCCTGGCTATGCGCTTGCCCAGCTTGCGCACAAATTCCGGGTCGAGCTGTCCACTGGTGGCGGCTTCTTCGATATGATCGATCAGGCTCTTCAGGCCGGCGGGGGTGGTTTCGGTGGCAGACTGCATTTCCTGTGGCATTTGGCAACTCCGTTTGGACGCGCCCGGAACATGGCAGGCGGCAGATTTTGGTGGAGGGAAACTCCGCACTGGGACCGCGAAGCCAGGGAGTATTCAAAGTCGCCTCGACATGAGTCCGGCGCCAGCTAGAATCCGGGAGGATCGCGCTCCGTTCCCCGGGGATGGCAAGTATTTAATGCGGCACTCGCCGACCGGGCTATCGCATTCTGCATTGCCCCCGACGGAGCACCGACCATCGCGGTCACTCACATCATGAAGCACGAATCCGATCCCATGCCAAAAACCTTGCCGATCGTTCCGGGAGCGGGCAGAACGAATGCCCAGGCTGGACGCGTTGGCTTGCTCAACGGCAATGAACTGTACATCAACCGCGAGCTGAGCCAGCTTGAATTTTTCGACCGCGTCCTGCAGCAGGCCGCGGATCCCGCCGTGCCGCTGCTGGAGCGGCTGCGCGCGTTGTGTACCGTCAGCAGCAACCTCGACGAGTTCTACGAAATCCGCGTCGCCGGCCTCAGGGAGCAATGTCTGCACCAGTCCCCGGTGGTCGGCCCGGACGGGCTGACGCCGCAGGAAGTCTACGCCAGGCTCAACGCCCGGGTGCGGGAACTGGTCGACCGGCAATACCGGCTGTTCAATGACGTGCTGATTCCCGCCATGGCCGAGCGGGAGATCCGTTTCCTGCGGCGCCCTTCCTGGAATCCTGAACAGGCGGCATGGATCCGGGAGTTCTTCTTCGCCGAGCTGATGCCGGTGCTGACCCCCATCGGCCTGGACCCGGCGCATCCGTTTCCGCGGGTCCTTAACAAGAGCCTGAATTTCGCTGTGGAGCTGGAAGGCAGGGATGCGTTCGGGCGCAATTCAGGCAATGCCATCGTGCAGGCACCCCGGGCACTGCCGCGCGTCATTGCCCTGCCATCCGAGATATCCGGCTGCCAGCATGGCTTCGTCTTTCTGTCGTCCATCCTTCATGCCCATGTCGGCGAGCTGTTCAGCGGGATGAAAGTGCGCGGCTGCTACCAGTTTCGCGTGACCCGCAACAGCGAGCTGTTTGTCGACGAGGAAGAGGTCAAGAACCTGCGCGAAGCGCTGCAAGGCGAACTGCCGCACCGTCATCTCGGCGATACGGTCAGGCTGGAGGTGGCGGATAACTGCACGCCGGCGATGACGGCGTTCCTGCAGGAACAATTCGGTTTGTCGACCAATGAGGTGTTCTCAGTCAACGGACCGGTCAACCTGGTGCGCCTGCTGCAGGTGCCGGACCAGGTCGATCGTCCGGAACTGAAGTACAAGCGTTTCCGCCCTGCCGTGCCGCCGGGACTGCACGAGCAGGCGGACATTTTCCGCGCCATCCGCGAGGGCGATATCCTGCTGCACCACCCCTTCCAGTCCTTTGCGCCGGTGGTGGATTTTGTCAGACAGGCGGCGCAGGACCCCGATGTCATGGCGATCCGCCAGACGGTTTATCGGGCGGGACATGATTCGGTGCTGCTGTCGGCACTGATCGAGGCGGCCCGCAATGGCAAGGAAGTCACGGTTGTAGTGGAGCTGCTGGCCCGCTTCGATGAAGAGGCCAATATCGGCTGGGCCGCGCAGCTTGAGGAAGCCGGTGCGCATGTCATCTACGGGGTTGTCGGTTTCAAGGCACACGCCAAGATGGTGCTGGTATTGCGGCGCGAAGGCGGCAAGCTCAGGCGCTATGCGCATCTGGGCACCGGCAACTATCACAGCGAGACCACGCGCACCTATACGGACTTTGGACTGCTGACCTGCAATGATTCGCTGACGCAGGATGTGGCCCAGGTATTCAGCCAGCTGACCGGCCTGGGCCAGACCAGCAGCATGGCCCATATCTGGCAATCGCCATTTACGTTGAAGAAGGCGTTGCTTGCCGCGATCCGGCGCGAGGCCGAGCACGCCAGGTCTGGCCGCAAGGGTCGGATCATTGCCAAGATGAATGCGTTGCTGGAGCCAGACCTGATCCAGGCGCTGTATGACGCTTCACGTGATGGGGTGCGCATCGACCTGATTATCCGGGGCGCCTGTGCGCTGCGCCCCGGCGTTGCCGGACTGTCATCGAATATCCAGGTGAAATCGGTGATGGGCCGGTTTCTCGAGCACGCACGCGTCTACTACTTCCACGATGACGGCGCGGAGAAAGTCATGCTGTCCAGCGGCGAATGGATGGAGCGCAGCCTGTCGCGGCGCATCGAGATCTGCTTTCCCATCCTCGACCCGAAACTGAAGCAACGCGCCATCGCCGAAGGTCTGACGCCGTATCTGTCCGACCGGCGCGATACCTGGCAGATGACGCCGGACGGTACCTACGAACGTACGTCACCGCATGACGGAGAAGCGGCGCAAAGCGTGTTGCTGGCGGCTTTGACGTGACATTGCGGTGTTATTCGGCTGTGCCGGCGGGCTGCACCAGCGGCATTAGCCGGTTAGCCAGTTAGCCAGCTAGCCAATCGTGGACAGCCGGATAGACACCCGTGCGCCAGTTGGGCCCAGCAAATAATCCATAGTGATCGCAGCCGGCAATGGTAATCCGGCGGCGGCGCTCTGCCGGCACGCCCACGCATAAATTCTGTGCGGCATGGGTGTGGCCGACGCCGGAAATCATGTCGCGACTGCCCTCGATGGTCAGCAAGCGGGTCTCGCGCAACCGCTCCGGGCGGACCGGACTCCCCGCCACGCGCCAGGTGCCTTTTGGCAGCAACGTCTGCTGGAATACCACGCGCAGCGTATCCAGGAAGAATTCCGCCGGCATGTCCAGCATCGCGCCAAAGTGTGCGATCGATCGTTCGGCCTCGCGTGTGGCCTGCGCGTCGCCTGCGCCCTGGCTATGGATGTAATCGAACAACAGGAAGAATTGCCGCTCCGGCTGGCCCATCATCAGTGTGGGGTACTGCATGAAACCTGGATAGACTCGCCGGCCCGCCCCCGCATATCCCGAGGGCACGACATGCGTTCCCAGGGCGTCAAGCCAGCTCGGCGGCAGGCTTCCGGCCATGCGGGTCAGCGGGGTCGGATTACCGCGTGGATCGATGGGCCCGCCCAGCAATATCAATGAACGCGGCTCAGGATAGCCTGCGCCAACCAGCAGCGCGGCCGCGGCAAGGGCGGGCACAGTCGCCTGGCAGATTGCCAGCACGTCCAGTTCCCCAGGCTCAAGCTCCATCATGAAGTGCTGCAACGTCAACACGACATCTTCCAGGTGCAAATCTCCCGCGGCGGGTGGAATATCCCTGGCATCCAGCCAGTCGGAGACATAGACATCCGCATGCGGCAGTAACGATTGCACCACTTCGCGCATCAGCACAGCGTGGTGGCCCGCCAGCGGCGCGCAAACCAGGATGGGGCGTGCCGACTTGCCAACCCTGCCCCGCGCGCACGTGAAGCTGCGCAAACGGCAGAACCCGGTCTCCATCACCACTGACTCTCGCACCGGCATCCTGCAGCCGTCGAACTCAATCGGCTCTATGTCAAACGCTGGCGTCCCCAATGCCTTGATGGCCTGCTGGAAGAGCCCATAGTAATGCGCAAATTGCTGGGATTTCGAGGCTTCGGCAAGCTGCAATATGCCGCGGGAAGCCATCGAGCCAATCCATTCGCTCCAGACGGCGAGCGGGTTGAACAGGGCCTGCTGGGGGCGCTGCCTACCTGATTCCATGGATTTCCTCCGTTGGGCGGGGACGGATGCTGACCAAACATTTATAACTAAGGTTAGCTTAAGTACATGCCTGCATTGCCCTTGATCTCGGGCAAGTCCGGCAAAGTCAGCGAGGCTGGATTCGGCACACAGGCCTTTCCTGACACCATCCGGTGTGCCTAAGCTGCACTCATACCTTAGTTGGGAGGCGCGTCGTGAAGAATCCACAGCCAGTGACGACAACGGGCGGGGAACCCAGGGCCCCCCATGGACCTGGTGCGAGAGCGGTGGCGCCAACCTCGCTGGTCCCGCATCACGACGAACCGGGTGGGGTCGAGCTGTTTCGCGCGGTCGACCGCATTGCAGCCGCCATGGCGGCAAACGCTACGGGTGGCATCTCACCAACTGCGTTGTGGCTGGCCTATTCCGACTGGATGGTCCATCTCGCCCGGTCACCTGGAAAGCAAGCTGAACTCGTCATCAGGGCGTGGTTGATGTCGGGCCGGCTGGCAGCCCATGCCCTGCGGCGGACCCTGAGTGGTGACGAGACACCCAACTGCATCGAGCCGCTTCCGGGCGACACGCGGTTTCGTGCCGAAGCCTGGCAAGAGTCGCCGTTCTCGCTCTGGTATCAGGCATTCCTCGTGACGCAGCAATGGTGGCACAACGCTACGCACGACGTACCTGGGGTCTCACCGCACCACGAGAATGTGGTCTCGTTCTCGACGCGACAGGCGCTGGATATCTTTTCGCCGTCGAATTGCATCTTTACCAATCCGGAAGTGATCAGTCGGGCCCAGCAGACCGGCGGACGGAGCTTCGTCGACGGATTCCAGCGTTTCCTCGATGACCTCAGCCGCAACCTGAACGGCGAACCGCCAGCGGGCACCGAGAATTTCCGGGTCGGCAAAGAGGTGGCGATCACGCCCGGCAAGGTCGTCTACCGGAATCACCTGATCGAACTGATCCAGTACGCGCCATCGACCGACACTGTCCATTCTGAGCCGCTGCTGATCGTTCCGGCCTGGATCATGAAGTTCTACATCCTGGATCTGTCGCCGGGAAACTCACTCATTCGCTACCTGGTCGGGCAGGGATTCACCGTGTTCTGCATCTCCTGGCGCAACGTCACCGCCGCGGATCGCAATCTCGGGCTCGACGACTATCGCCGTCTCGGGGTGATGGCGGCGCTTGGCGCCATCCGCGCCATCGTGCCGAACAGCAAGGTCCATGGCATTGGCTACTGTCTCGGGGGCACGATGTTGTCGATTGCCGCCGCTGCCATGGCGCACGTGGAGGACGAACGGCTCGCCTCCATCACGCTGCTGGCCGCCCAGACGGATTTCAGCGAGCCGGGAGAACTGGAGCTTTTCATCGATCACAGCCAGCTCGAGTCGCTGGAGGGCCTGATGTGGCAACGGGGCTACCTTCCGGCCTTCCATATGGCGGGGGCTTTCCAGCTGCTGCGCTCGAACGACCTGATCTGGTCGCGCTTGCTCCGCCATTACCTGATGGGTGAACCGCCCGCGATGAACGACCTTATCGCCTGGAACGCCGATGCGACTCGCCTCCCCTACCGCATGCATTCGGAATACCTGCGGTCACTCTTCCTGAACAGCGACCTCGCCGCCGGCAGGTACGTGGTGGACGAACATCCCGTCGCGATCCAGAACATCCGCGCGCCGATCTTCGCCGTCGGCACGGAATGGGATCACATCGCGCCCTGGCCGTCGGTCTACAAGATCCACTATCTGAGCGACACCGACGTAACGTTTGTGCTGACCACCGGCGGCCACAATGCCGGCATCGTCAGCGAGCCCGGGCATCCGGGCCGGCACTACTGGTTCGCGCACAAGAAGGCGGAAGACCCGTGCCTTCATGCGGACCGGTGGAGCGAGCGCGCCGAATTCCGCGAAGGTTCGTGGTGGCCGGCGTGGGTGGAATGGCTGGAAGCCCGGTCGTCGGGCGAGCGTGTTGCGCCGCCGACGATGGGTGCACCGGGACGTAACTTGCCTGTGCTGGCTGACGCGCCTGGGACCTATGTTTTTCAGCGTTGACTCGGTCTGACTGTCAACCTTTGTTGAAAGCCCGGCATGCGTGCCGGGCGGTTTGCGGGAGGCCATAGTTCCGCCCTTCCGCTCAGCGGCTTCGTGCTGCCGGTTGGCTTCCCTCTCCCGCTCGCGGGAGAGGGGGAGCGTTCACCGAGGGTGATGGCTTGCATTCAACGCACTGGTGCAACCAGCCGCTGCGCTACTGCCCCGACCAGCCCAAGCTTTGTTAAAAAGCTGAACCGCAGCCGAAGCTGCGGTTCTTCATTCAGCATCACGTGTTCTGTCTATTTTTTCTTTTTCTTGGTGGCGCTCTTCACTTCGATATTCATAATATGGCATTCAGCCGTACCCAGGTTTTCTACACTATGACTCTCAGAATCACGCCAGGTCGCCTCGCCGGATTTGAATTCCGCCTCCTGACTCTTGCCGCCAGGAGTGGAAAACCGCACCTTGCAAGGAGTTAGGGCAACGGCCACGTAGCCGGGATGAGAGTGCATTGGCGATTTGCCTCCGGGCTTCAAGTGGATGTCTAACACGCGTACATACTGGTTGTCCGACGTTACTTTATAAATCTCTGGCGCCATCTTGGCTGGATCCTGTGCTATAGCCGCGCCTCCTGACAAAGCCAATAAGGCGGCGAGAAATGATCCGTGGACTATGCGCTTTGGCATGGGCTTCCTCCTCTTAACTTTTCGGCGGTGAAGCACTGTCTCTCTAGTGCTCGCAGCGTCTTGCCTCACTTCCTGACCAAAGACGTTTTAGTCGTGATACGCCATACAAAGATAACCTTGAACTGTGAGAATGCGAAATGCCAGCGACAGAAGACATAGCAGGGGATGTAGCTCAACACCCCGATATCGCGCCTAACGCTATCCTTAACATGGTGTTGATTTAATGCATTTTCCAGCAATGGCAACGGAGCAGATGCCCATTCAGAATAGCTGATGGCTGAAGGCGTTCAAGCGAAATGTAAATCTGATGCAGGCGGCGAAGTAAGTCATGCCTGCGATCCGGGATCTTGCAGCGTCACGGGCCGGTAGCAGGATCGCACCGCTGGATGACTTCCAGAACGCCAGACGGTCAGTGCATCTGCTGGGCTACGAAGGCATTACCATGATCGCCATCGCGGGGCTCGACATGGCCGCGTGGGACACTCGCCAAGGCCGCAGGCCAGCCTCTTGCCGCATTGCTAGGTGGGACGGTGGGCAACGTGCAGGCGTACAACAGTAACGGGCTGTGGTTGAGCGACGCGGGCGGTCTTGCCGAAGAAGCTGGTTCGCTCGTTGCAGAGGGAGCATTCAGCGCGCTGAAGCTGCGGCTGGGCCGCGAGAAGCTGCAAGACGACCTCGATGCCATTCGCGCGGTGCGCGAAGCGGCGGGCGACGGGATCCAGTTAATGGTGGATTTCAACCAGGGCTTGTCGTTTGATGACGGTCTGCGCCGCTGCCATGCCCCCGACAACGAGCGGCTGTACTGGTTCGAGGAGCCCCTCGCCTACAACAACCTGGATCAGGCATCGAGTGGGACGAGCGCGCGGTGAAGCGGTTTCAGTACGACTAACGCTGGCGGCGACGCGCGCGACGGCGAAGGCGGGCGTTGCGAGCCCAAAGAAAAAACCGCAGCCAAAGCTGCGGTTTTTTCACTCTGAAGACGCCCTACCCTAACTCAGACTTCCTCATACAGCGGCAGCGTCAGGAACTCGGCAAACTCCTCCGACGTCGACATCTGCTCAAAAATCTCAGCAGCCCGGTCATACGTCCTGGTATCGCCACCAACCAGTTCCTTCACCTTGGCCAGCTCTTCCGGAATCAGCTTGCGCACCAGATCAGCCGTCACCTTGGTGCCATCCTCCAGCTTGCCCTTCGGCGAGCGGATCCACTGCCACACTTGCGAGCGCGAAATCTCGGCCGTAGCAGCATCTTCCATCAGGTTGTGAATCGGCACGCAGCCGTTGCCAGCCAACCAGGCACCCAGGTAGTGGATGCCGACGTTGATGTTCATGCGCAGGCCATGCTCGGTGATCGGCGTTTCCGGCTGGAAGTTCAGCAGGTCGGAACCCTTCACCTGCACGTCCGGACGTTGCTTCTCGAACTGGTTCTGCTTGTCACCCAGCACGGCCACGAATTCCTTCATCGCCGGCTCGACCAGCCCCGGGTGTGCCACCCAGCCGCCGTCATAACCATCGGTCGCATCGCGGCGCTTGTCGCTGATGATGCCTTCCATGGCGATGGCGTTCTTCTCCGGATCGTTCTTGATCGGGATCAGCGCGCTCATGCCGCCGATGGCCGGGGCGCCGCGATGGTGGCAGGTCTTGAGCAGCAGCAGCGCGTACGAGCGCATGAACGGCGCGGTCATCGTCACCTTGGCGCGGTCGGCCAGGCAGAAGTTCTTGTCGTTCTTGAACTTCTTGATGCACGAGAAGATGTAGTCCCAGCGGCCGGCGTTCAGGCCCGCGCTGTGCTCGCGCAGTTCATACAGGATCTCGTCCATCTCGAACGCGGCGAGGATGGTCTCGATCAGCACGGTGGCCTTGATGGTGCCTTGCGGCAGGCCGATCTCGTTCTGCGCCATCACGAAGATGTCGTTCCACAGGCGCGCTTCCAGATGGCTTTCCATCTTGGGCAGGTAGAAGAACGGGCCGGCGCCGCGGGCGATCTGTTCCTTGGCGTTGTGGAACAGGAACAGCGCGAAGTCGAAGATGCCACCGGAGATGCGCTTGCCGTCGATGGTGACGTGCTTTTCATCCAGGTGCCAGCCGCGCGGACGCACCTGCAGCGTGGCGATCTTGTCGTTGAGCTTGTACTGCTTGCCCTTGGATTCCAGCGTCAGCGTGCGGCGCACGGCGGCCTTCAGGTTGACCTGGCCTTGCAGCTGGTTGTGCCAGTTCGGGGTATTGGAATCCTCGAAGTCGGTCATGTAGCTGTCAGCGCCCGAATTGAAGGCGTTGATGACCATCTTGGCTTCGACCGGGCCGGTGATTTCCACGCGGCGGCATTCCAGGGCCTTGGGCACCGGGGCCACCTTCCAGTCGCCTTCGCGGATGCTCTTGGTTTCCGGCAGGAAGTCGGGGATCTCGCCGGCGTCCAGGCGCTTGGCGCGTGCCACGCGCGCGGCCAGCAGTTCCTGGCGGCGCGGCTCGAAGGCGCGGTGCAGCTTGTCTACCAGGGCCAGGGCTTCCGGCGTGAGGATATCTTCGTAGGCCGGCAGGATTTCGCCGGTAATCTTCATGCCCGCGGGCAGCGTGATAGCCATCAGTGTTCTCCTGTAAACGATAGCGATAGCTTTGGTTATTGGGGCCCTGCTACACCGCCACGCCACTGGCGCGGACGAATTCAAGCAGGTCGTTCATGTCGTGCCCGGTGCCGGAGGGGGCTACGTCGAGCCGCTCCGCCGGATGGCCGGCACGGTTGATCCAGAAAGTTGTGTAGCCGTACCAGGCGGCGCCGCAGGCGTCCCAGCCGTTGGACGAGACAAAGAGCATCTCTTGCGCGTCCAGGCCGAAGGCCAGCGGACCCAGTGCGTACGCAGCGGGCGCGGTCTTGTACTGGCGCACGGCGTCCACCGACAGCACGTGGTCGAAGAGCCCGGCCATGCCGGCGCTCTTGACCGAGATGTCGAGCATCTCGGCATTGCCGTTCGACAAGATGCCCAGCGGCAGCCCGGCGCGGCGCAGGCGCTTGAGCGCGCCCAGGTTCTCCGGGAAGGCCGACAGGCAGGCGTATTCCTTGAGCAACTGCGCTTCGGCGGCCTCGTCCAGCGCCAGGTTCAGGCGCTCGGCCGCGTAGCGCAGCGCATCCACGGTGATCGCCCAGAACGGCTTGTAGCGCGCGCCGTCGGGCGCGGCCATGGTGCGGATGCGGGTGTAGTCGATCTGGCGGTCGCGCCACAGCAGCGCCAGCGCCTCGCCGCGGCCCGGGAACAGTTGCTCCGCGCGCGCGGTGACGGAGTACACGTCGAACAGCGTGCCGTAGGCATCGAAGACGACTGCGCGGATCTTGTTCATGGGGCGTTGGCAACCGGTAGCTCTGGCGAGAGACCACAACTGCGTGGCCCTGTACACCAATGGATGCATGGCATTGTAGGGAGACGCTGCACTGCGGCAAAGGTGCCCCGGGTCACTTGATCTTTTACTTTTCGACCACTAATCTTGGCTGACTAAAACGATACTCCGCACCAAATCCTCTCCATTGCCGACAACGCGTGCGCAAATCTGGCCCGCGCGTGACCATACCGGCACAATCGGAGCCATCCCGGGCAGACATAGTGGATCATTTCAAGCAACTGGAGACTTTTGTATCCGTCGCGTCACGCGGCAGCCTGTCCGCCGCGGCGGCGGCCGAGGGCGTGGCGCCGGCCATCATCGGGCGCCGCATCGATGCGCTGGAAGAACGCCTGGGCGTCAAGCTGCTGGTACGCACCACGCGCAAGATCACCCTGACCTTCGAGGGCTCGGCTTTCCTGGAAGACTGTCAGCGCATCCTGAACGACCTGCACAATGCCGAGGCCAGCGTGTCGGCCGGCGGCGTCAAGGCCAGCGGCCACCTGCGCGTGACGGCGCCGGCGGGCTATGGCCGCAAGCATGTGGCGCCGCTGGTGCCGCTGTTTATTGAATCGCACCCGGATGTGTCGATCACGCTGGACCTGTCTGACCGCGTGGTCGATCTGGTCAATGAAGGCTTCGATTGCGCGATCCGGCTGGGCGACCTGCCCGACTCCAGCCTGGTATCGATCCGCCTGGCCGAAACGCGCCGCGTGGTGGTGGCCTCGCCCGACTACCTCGTGCGCGCCGGACGCCCCAAGACCCCGGATGATCTGCAGCGCCACAACTGCCTTGCCTTTGGCGCGAGCGCGAACGTGCAGCGCGGCTGGGTGTTCCAGGAGGACGGGCGCGCGGTCACGGTCAAGGTGGGCGGTACCATGGAATGCACGGACGGCGCGGTGCTGCATGCGTGGTGCCTGCAGGGCAACGGGCTGGCGTGGCGCTCTTGGTGGGAGGTGGGCCGCGAGATTGCCAGCGGCCGGCTGGTGACGGTGCTGGACGACTTCCAGGCGCCGCCGATCGGTATCCACGCGGTGTTCCCCCAGCGCAAGCACCTGCCGCTGCGGGTGCGGCTGTTTATCGACCACCTGAAGAACACCTACGGCAACCCCGCCTATTGGCGCCGGGCGGAGCAGGCGGCGGCCGTTCCTTCGGTGGAAGCGCTGGCAGAGTGAGGGCGGGCGGCGTTTTCAGGGCCTTGAGGCACTTTTGTTGCGTTGATATTGCGCAATGCCCTACTCGGCACACTGACTACAATGGATTTCGAGACAGGCGCTTTCCCCGCGCCAGGGCATCCCCGATGCCGGCTGGCTGGCCCTGCCCCGATCCCTAGTCAGAAAAGGAGCCCCGCATGTTCCAACACATCCTGCTACCCACCGACGGCTCGGAACTTTCCAAGAAGGCCATCACCGGCGGGCTGGAACTCGCCAAGGCCATCGGCGCGCGCGTCACGGCCTATGTCTGCCTGGAGGAATATCCGTACACGCCGTTCAGCGAAATCGTGGTCGAGGCGCCGCAGGCCTTCAAGGACCGCATCGAGAACCAGGCCAAGCTTTACCTGAGGGAAGTCGAAAACCTCGCCACCGCGGCTGGCGTCACCTTTGATGCCGACATGACGACGTTTGCCGTGCCCTACCTCGGCATCATCGATGCGGCCGAGCGCCATGGCTGTGACGTGATCTTCATGGCGTCGCATGGGCGGCGCGGGCTCTCGGGCCTGTTGCTCGGCAGCGAGACGCAGAAGGTGCTGACGCATACCGATATCCCGGTGATCGTCTATCGCTGAACACGCGAACATGGTCAGAACTGATCGCACCGGTCCTGCTGGTGCGATTTTTTTCTGCCGCCCAACCGTTGGTTGTTGTGTTGTGCCTGCCTGACAAGCCTGAGGCGAACCAGGCATATTCGCCGCTGCGAATTGCGAAACCTGAGATTGCGAAACCTGAGGCGCGCTTGAGCTGGTGGCGAGTGCCTTGCAGCGCCGTCCCCAATAAAAAGCCGACCGTCCCGGATCCTCTCCGGCACGGTCGGCTTTTTTATACATGGGGCACGGTTGAATCTGGCGCGCCCCGGCTCGGCCCAGGCTTACGAAGCCTTGCTGATGCGCTGCTCGATATGCTTGGCGCGGTCTTCCGAGCCCGGGTGCGACGAGAACATGCTCGACTTGCCGCCGTCCAGCTTGGCCAGCTTCTGGAACGCCGTCACCAGGCCGCGCGTGTTGGCCTTGTTCTTGGTCAGCAGGTCGAACGAGTAATCGTCGGCCGCGCTTTCCTGCGACTGCGAGAACTGCGCATTGATCAGCTTCTCGCCCAGCTCGCCCAGTTGCGACTGCGACAGCGCCGCCACCGCGCCGTTGCCGGCTGCCGCTGCCGCGCCGCGAGCGGCGGTAGCGGTGTAAGCAACCTGCATCGCCTTCTTGGTATGGCCCAGCGCCACGTGGCCCAGCTCATGGCCCAGCACGCCGCGCACTTCGTCGTCGGTCATCATGTCCATCAGGCCGCTGTAGACGCGCACGCAGCCGTTGGCCATGGCCCAGGCGTTGACTTCCTTGGTCAGGTAGACCTTGGCGTTGACGTTGGGCACGCCGCTGTCCTTCAGGCCGCTCATGATCTTGACCAGGCGCTTGTTGTAGGTGCTGTTGGCCGCGGCGACCTTGTTGGTCTTGTCGGACTCGGCGCAGGCCTGGTCGGACAGGCTCTTGACGTCGGCGTCGGAGAGCGTGGCGGCCTTGGCCAGCGAGGTGCCGGCGGCCATCACGCCGTCCAGGTTGGTGGGTGCGCCGCCGGCGCAGCCGGCCAGCAGCGCGGCCGCGGCGGCCAGGCTGGCGATCGAGAGAGTTGCTTTCATGGTGTTGTTCTGGATGGGTGGCTCGTGAAGTCCCGATAAAGGCTCCGGCACGTTATGCGATCCTGGCGCCGGATGGAATCACCCAAATGCAACATTTCGGCGAATATGACAATTTATTGCATTTCGCGCATATCGCTGTACGGAACCGGAACTGGCTGGGCTACGTGCGCTCTTGCTGGACTGGAAATCCGGAAACTCCGTCCGCCTTTCGGCCAAGGCGGCTTCTCGCGCCTGGAAACGTTCAGGTTGCTCGCCGAGTTCCACGCAGCGAAAAGTAGACATACACGAGCATTACTGTCCAGAGCAAACTGTTGGCCAGGATCGGCACATAGCCCCAGAGGCCAGAGAACCAACCTCTTGGGGCTCCCTGCGCGAGATGCACTAACGGGAAGTGAAGCACGAACACCGCGATGTTTAGCGCCTGCTCAATCATTGGTGTAGGCCCGCCGGCGTCGAAGCGCGCCATGCCCTTCTGAAAGGCGAGCAGGAACACCCCAAGACTGAGAGCGGCGTGAGTCGTCGCGGCAAGTAGAATGACGGCTGGCTTTCGCATTGGAAGTGACCTTCCTCCTAACGTGTCCCCAACCGGGCGCTCGCGCAGTCGGTAACCTTTTCGCAGCCAGTCTACATACAGTCCCGCACGCCTGCCCTCCCGCGTCCATCGTCCAGTCCTCATTACCGTGCAGGTTAAAAGCCTGGAGGTTAGCTGATCTTCACAGGATTCCAAGTCCGGTTCCGCACACTACGGCGCTCCCCTCCTGAGTGGCAGTACTTCCACTCCGCTAGTCGGACACCGGGCCAGGTAGTTTTATGGTATGACCAGATCACCCACGCATCCGCAACAGATCAGCGTAAGAGACCAGCTTGCGTTTCTCGTTAGCAAGCGTCTTTCGTTTGGACGCCGAGCGGGTTGGTTGGCCGCGCTCGAACTTGGCGGCGGCGCGTGCGTCCTCCCGCGCGTAGGTCCCCGCGGTCTTGGCTTCCGCCTTCAGGCGCTCAGCTTCCAGCCGCGCAGCAGTGCGTTCCTCTCGGGCAACATCTTGCACGGCCGACATGATTTCGGCTCTTAGCAGATCGCGCCTTTGCCTGGCAGCGGCACGGGCGGCCTGCAATTGCTCCTTCCGCTGCCGCCGCCAGTCTTTCCCGTTGACCGGCGCGGGCCTGGCCTCTGGCGGCACGCTCAGGCGCAAAGCCCTGCTGATTGAAACTCTCTCGGTCGGCAGCGTGCGCTGCGCATCCTGCTTCGCATCATTCACGCTGCATCACTCTCCCAACACCACATAGTTGCGGCCCATGCGTCACCAGTTGAAGTCCCTAAACTCATGCCGCCAACCTTACCATAGGACGCTGCTGATGCAGGATGGCCGTTCGGGGACCAGCCAGCCCGATGTTCCAGACGGTGCGAACGACCTCCTCGATCGACGGAGGACCAGGGTGCTACCATTGCGCGGCATTCTGCACAGAATGACGGCCGGCCAATCCGCCACGGTGTGTCCCGTCGCCGCGGCGGTCGCGTGGCGCGATGCCACCCAATATCCCATGGAACTGCGTCAACTCCGCTATTTCACCAAGGTCTGCGAACTCGGCAGCTTCGGCAAGGCAGCGCTCGAGCTCGGCCTCGCGACCTCCGCGCTCAGCCAGCAAATTAGCAGGCTCGAGCGCGAACTATCCACGCGCCTGCTGCAGCGCCAGTCCACGGGCGTCGTGCCAACCGATGCCGGCCTTGCATTCCTGCAGCAGGCCCAGCTGACGCTGCGCCACGCCGACGATGCGGTACGGGCCGCGCAGCAGGCGCGGCTGTCTGGCCATGTCAGCATCGGTCTGTCCTCGACCACCGCCGCGGTGCTGGGCATGCCGCTGCTGCGTGCAATGGCGACGCGTTATCCCGACGTGCGGGTCCACCTGGTCGAGGCGCTGTCCGGGCACCTCGCCGAGATGCTCAATTCGCGCAGGTTGGATCTGGCGATCGTGTTCCGCACCGAGACCGCGCGCCGCTGGAGCGTGACGCCGCTGCTCGACGAGAAGCTCTATGTGCTCGGGGCAGCAGGCTTGCCGGGCTTGCCGACGAGCCAGCGCGCCCGGCTCGCCCAACTGGGGGAACTGCCGCTGATCCTGCCGAGCGTCACCCACGGTCTGCGCGCACTGCTCGAGGCGGCTTTTGCGCGTGTGCGCGTGAAGCCAAATGTGGTGGTGGAGATCGACGGCCTCTCGATGCTGATGGATGCGGTGCGCGCCGGCTTCGGGGCTACCATCCAGCCGGGCGCAGCGACCGCGCGCCTCAATGATCCGACGTTGGTCCGCTCGCTGGTGGTGGACGCCCAGGTCGGACGGCACAACATGCTGGTCAGCCTTTCCGACGACGAACTGTCGCCTGCTGCGCTGGCGGCGCGGGTCGTGCTGGCCGAGACCGCGCGCAGCCTGGTGCGCGACGGCGTGTGGTTCGGCGCGACGATCCACAAGCATTGAGATCGAGACGGCTGCCGCAGTGCCGCCGTCAGCGTGACCGGCGCAATCCGCCACCAGCCGCCTCTGCACGACGCGATGCGACGGTTCGATCCTCGGGCTCAATAGGGTCAATCGACCGTGATCTTCCGCTCCCTGACGATCGCGCTCCACTTTGCGCTTTCCTTCTTCATGAACGCAAGCAGTTCTGGCCGCGTGGTCGGCTGCGGCGTCAGCCCATGCTTGTTCAGGGCGTCTTTCACGTCCGCCTCGTTCAGCACCTTGACGATCTCCTGATTCCAGCGATCGAGGACGGGCGCCGGCGTTTTTCCCGGGGCCACGAACGCATACCAGTTCAGCGCCTCGAAACCGGGGTAGCCGGATTCCGCCACGGTGGGGACGTTGGGCAGGTAGGCCGGTCGCACCGGACCGGTGGTGGCCAGCGGCACCAGCTTGCCGGCCTCGACCTGCGGCATCGCAGTCGGCGGCGCCGCAAAGTACGACGTCACACGCTGGCCTAGCAGATCCTGCAGTGCCGGTGCACCGCCTTTATATGGAATATGGACCATCTCGATGCCAGCACGCTGGTTGAACAGTTCGCCGGCCAGATGGGATGCGGAGCCAGCGCCGGTGGACGCGTAGTCCACGGCGCCGGCCTTCTTCTTCGCCAGCGCGACAAACTCGGCCAGGTTCTTCACGCCGGCGCCCTTGTGCACCACCAGCATATTGGGAAAGTTCACGCCGCCAGAGACCGGGGCCAGGTCCTTGAACGGATCGTAGGGCAGCTTCATCAGGTGTGGCGCGATGGTCAGCGGCCCGATCGAGCCGAACAGCAGCATGCTGCCGTCTGCCGGACCGCGGGCCACCAGCTGGTGGGCGATATTGCCGCCGGCACCACCACGGTTGTCGACGACTACCGGCTGGCCGAGGTTGTCCGCGAGCTTCTTGGCGATCAGCCGCGCGGCGGCATCGGCGGCGCCGCCGGCCGCGAAGCCCACCACCAGCGTGACCGGCTTGCCGGCGGCGATGGGCTGCGCTTGCGCAAAGCCCGATGAAAAGGAAAAAGCGAGTGCCGCCAGCAAGGTAGCGCGCATGATCAGTCGATGGTTCATCGAAATCGGTCTCCGTATTGTCGTTCTGGAAAGGGTGGGAATTGGCCAACGGCCGCCCGGGCGATCAGTCCGCCCCGAGCCCGACCGGGTTCGGCCGGCGTTTCTCGACCGCATGGCGCAACAGCGCGGCACTGCGAAAAACGCCGTGGGCAAACTTGCCGTAAGGCAGGGTGGCGAACAGCGCCATCACCGCACCCAGGTGCAGGCATAACAGGATGGCCATCGCCGGCGTGCCGCGGCCCAGCCACAGCGCCAGGCCGCTGGTGGCGGTCAGGAACAGCAAGGCGATGAAGCCAAGATCCATCGGCCGCTGCCCGCGAGCGAGGTGCAAACGGTGACGTTGCAGGTTGAGCCAGCCGAGGCCTGCGGTGCCGATCGCGAGACTGACGCCGCCGACGGCACCGAGCACCTTGGGCAGGCTCGGCAATTCGTATGGCGCGTGCCAGCCGAAGGCGTAGTGATAGATCGTCGCCACGGCGGTTGCGGCAAAGCACAGCAGGAAGCCATAGAACGTCAGGTGATGGAAACGCCGGCGCGAAAGCGTGAAGGCGTCGTCGGCATTGTTGCAACCGGCACCGTGGCCGCCGTCGAGGTATTTCAGCCGCAGCACGGCGGCACCGGCCTCTGCCGCCGCCGGCGCGCTCACTGGCGCACCGCTGGTCGCGGGGGTGACTTCGCGCCAGAACCTGCGCACCCCCATTGCCAGCGCAAGCACAACAAACCCGAACACCGGCGCAAACATCGACACCAGCAGGTTGTGCGGGAACAGCGCATAGAAATTGCCGGTGGCAGGACCACGCCACAGCGTACCGTTGAGTCCCACGGCCATCAGCAGGAACAGTGTCAGGCTGACCGCGAGGGCCAGCGACAAGGTGAGGCCATTGCGCCGGTACAGCTTGCCGAGCACCGGCGGCCACGCATAGTCCTGGTAGGTCTGGCCACGGACTTCCGCCATCGCTACCGGGATGTTGACGGCGAACTCGTGCGGCGGCGCGTACTGGCAGGCATGCAGGCAGGCCCCGCAGTTGTGGCACAAATTGGCCATATAGTGCACGTCGGCACGGCCAAATTCGAGCCGCCGCGTCATGGCGGGGAAAACCGCGCAGAAGCCTTCGCAATAGCGGCAGGCATTGCAGATCTGCAGGATGCGCGCGGCTTCGCCCTCGGCAGCCGTCAGCGGCAATACGGGATGGATCGGAATCACGCGTCGGTCAGTGCCGCCCACGCCTTGCGCTTCGGCGCGAGCCTGATCGACCAGCTCAGCGAGCGATGGCATTGGACTGCTCCATGTCGAAATCGGGATGTTGGAAACCGCAGGCACGCGCGGCGCTCACGCCGGCGATGCGGCCAAACGCCGTGCCGATCGCCATGCCGACGCCGGCGGTATAGCCCTTACCCAGCACGTTGCCGGCCATCATTTCGCCGGCAACGAACAGGTTCGGGCTCGGCCTGCCCTCGAAGTGGACCTGCGCCCGCTCGTTGACCTTGAGGCCCAGGTAAGTGAAGGTCACGCCGGGGCGCAGCGCGTAGCCGACGTAGGGCGGCGTGTCGAGCGGCCGCGCCCAGTGCGTCTTGGCCGGCGCGATGCCTTCCGTGGCGCAATCGTCCAGCACCGTGTGGTCGAACGTGCCGGGCCGGCACGCGGCGTTGAAGGCTTCCACGGTCCGCACGAAGGCGGCTTCCGGCACGCCCAGCTTGCGCGCCAGCTCGTCGAGCGTATCGGCGCTCGTGCCCGGGAAGACCGGCGGCATGAAGCGGCCGATGGCCTTCTGGTCGATGATCGAGAAGCCGATCTGCCCCGGCTGCTGCGCAACCAGGCGGCCCCAGATGGCATATCGCTTGGGCCAGAAGTCCTCGCCTTCATCGTAGAAACGTTCCCCGTCGCGATTGACGACCACACCGAGCGACACACAGTCGATCCGCGTGCAGATGCCCCCGTCATAAAGCGGTGCGCGTGCGTCGATGGCCACCATATGGGCCTGGGTCGGATCGCCGATCGCATCGGCGCCGGCCTCGAGCATATGGCGCAGCAGCACGCCCTGGTTGAAGCGCGTGCCCCGGATCAGGAAGTTGTCCGACGGCCACTCGCCGCGTTCATTCTTGCCCCAGGCTTCGCGCAGCCAATCCCGGTTCGACTCGAAACCGCCGGCGGCCAGCACGCAGGTCCTGGCCTCGATGCGCTCGCCTGTAGCGGTCACGGCCGCGACGAAACGGTCGCCGTCGCGCTCAATGGCAACAACGGGGACGTCGTAGCGGATCTCGACACCAAGTGTCTCGGCACTGCGGAAATAGGCGTTGACGAGTGCCTTGCCGCCGCCCATGAAGAAGGCATTGGTGCGCGCCACATGCAGCGCTCCCGACAGCGGCGGCTGGAAGTGGACGCCATGACGGCGCATCCAGCTCCGGCAACGCGACGAGGCACGGATCGTCATGCGCGCCAGATGCTCGTTGGTGATGCCGCCCGTCACCTTCAGCAGGTCCTGCCAGTACTCCTCTTCCGGATAGGTGTCAACCAGCACGTCCTGCGGGGCCTCGTGCATGCAGCGCAAGTTGCGGGTGTGCTGCGAATTGCCGCCGCGCCATTCGCGCGGCGAGCCTTCCAGCAGCAGCACCGAGGCACCCGCCTCGCGCGCCATCAACGCGGCGCACAGCGCGGCATTGCCGCCGCCGATCACCAGCACATCTTTCATGGGGGAATCTCCTTGTGGGCTCGACTGTAAGCAAAGCCCCGTGGCGACGAAAGATGGCGATGATTAAGGCGTGTTCAGTTTTTGTGAAGGGTCGGGTTGCTGGGGGAAGTTGGCGGATGGAGCGTCAGTTGTATCCAAGCAAGGCGACGTTCCGGAGCTCATCGTCCTCCGCGTGCTGGAGGAGAAGCTTGACTACAACTGGCAACGCCCCGCCGGAAGGTGGCACTGACCGCGAAGTCTCTCGGTGCATCGGAATTGCTTCAAACGAGCGAGTGCCATCTGACTGAGCGGCGTTCATGGTGACGTGTCTGGGAAAGATTGGATTGGAAAATTCCGCTGACGTTGTACTGCCGGCCGAAACACTTGTCGGCCGGGTCGACCATCCACGCATGGGGATCAGCACGATTCTTAAAACGGCTGCAATGGCTCAGCGCCGTCCGGCGACGGGGCCAGGGACGATTCCCGAACGACGCGCCGCCAGCGTGCCAGCTCAGCCTCCACGCGTGCGGCAAGCCGTTCAGGGCGGCCAGGCTCGGGTACCGCGCCATAGCTCTCGAAGCCAGCCTTGACCTCGGGATCCTTCAGCACTTCACTCAAAGCGTGGTTCAGTTCATCCACCTTCGTGGCGGGCGTTCCCGCAGGCGCGAAAAGAGCGTACCACTGCGCCATTTCCATCCCTGCGACGCCGAGTTCCGCAAGCGTCGGCACGGCTGGCAGGCCGGGAAGGCGGTGTGGCGCAGCGACCGCCAGTGCATGCAACTGGCCCGCGCGCAGCGGCCGATAAGCCGTCAGGAGGCTGGAGAACATGAGCTGGGATCGTCCATCGATGGTCGATGCGATCGCCGGTGCGGCCCCCTCGAACGTGATACCGCGCATCGACGTGCCGGTGGCCAACTGGAACAACTCGGCAGCGAAGTGCGGCGGCGTCCCGTCGCCCGCGGAAGCGTATCGGAGGCTTCGTGGCGCTCGCTTCAGGCTGGCGATCAGTGCGCCCAGGTCGGCCGGCGTCTGCGCGGGATTTCCTACCAGCAGTATCGGCGACGATCCGATCAGCCCTATCGGTGCGAAGCTGCCGACAGGATCGTACGCGACGTCCTGGAGCGCAGGATTCATCGCGTGGGTCCCTACATAGCCGAGCAACAGGGTCTGTCCATCTGGAACCGCTCTTGCCACATACTCGCAGGCAATCCCGCCGTTGGCACCGGCACGGTTGTCGATGACTACCTCCTGACCTAGCAGCCGCGCGAGTCGCGTGCCGATAAGGTGCGCCACCGCATCGTTGCCACCACCCGCGCGCGTCGGCACGATGATTCTCAGGGGCTTCAGTCGCGACGACTGGCTTACCTTGCCTGCCGGCTCTGGCCGCGAGAAGACGTAGTCAGGCAGGTGGAGCTGCCCGTCCATGATCTTGCGTGCCGTGCGAACGAGCGCGGCACGCGCCACAGTAGCCATATCGCCCTCGCCTTCCAGCTCCACTTCTACCTCGATCCGTCCCGCGGGATGCAAGACCACCACTGCGTGGCGCCCCGGCTGCCGGCGGCGTTCGCTCGCGACCGTGCCGGGCAAGGCGAAGGCGCTGGCCACGCCGATGGCGCCCGTGACGGCATGAGATGCATGGCATTTGCGCGGCGTAAAGTAGCGCGACGTGATGCTATCCGGCGAGTCGCCGGGACTGACCAGCACAGGCTTTGGAATGACGCTGTCGGAAACATCGCCGAGCCCCATCATCTGTCCGGCTCGCAACCGCAGCGCCTCCAGGCGCTCGAGCAGCGCGGCGTCATTGTCGAGTATGGCCGGCGCCTCGCGCCCACTGACCCCGAGGTCGCGCGCACGAACAATCATCAGCGGCATGGCCGCGTCGATGCAGGTCACCTCGATGCCATCGATCAGGTCGATGCGATTGCCAGTGGGAAAAACCTTGCCGGTCACGGCGCCCCACGCGTCGAGGAAGTCGAGCAAGATCGGCGCCCCGGTGCCGGCGACGCCGTCGATCCGGGTGTCGCCGTCATAGCTGACCCGGCCTCCCGGCGTACGTACCGTCACATCGATCCTGGCGCCCGTATTGACGTTGTAAACGCGCACGCGGGTGGATCCGTGCTGCGCCGGGATCAGCCCCTGCTCGATGGCGAAAGGGGCAACGCCGGACAGCATATTGCCGCAGTTCGGCCGCGTGTCCACCGAGCAGTTGCCGACCCCGACCTGCGCGAAGAGGTAGTCCAGGTCGCACCCCGGTTGCGCGGATCGCGACACGATCGCGACCTTGCTGTTGAGCGTACTGCCACCGCCGACGCCATCCAGTTGCAGCGGGTCGGATGCGCCGATGGCGCCAATCAGCGCCTGGTCGCGCGCCTCATCGCCTTGCGGCAGCCATTCCCGCAGGAAGAACGGCCCGCGTGAGGTGCCGGCGCGCATCAGCACGCAAGGTATGGTCTTGCTCATCTCAGTCCGCCTTCAGCTTTGCGGCCTGGACGACCGATTTCCACTTGACCTGCTCCTGCTGCATGAAGGTGCGCATCTGGCTGGTTGTCATGGCCGTCACTTCCGCGCCCTGGCCTTCCAGGCGCTGCACCACGCTCTTGTCCGCCAGCGCCTGATTAAGCGCCTTGTTCAGCGTCTCGACGACTGGTGCCGGGGTATTTGCCGGCGCAAAAATGGCGTACCACTGTGAGACGTCGACATCGGCAATACCTTGTTCCTTCAAGGTCGGCAGGTCCGGCATCAGCGCCGAGCGCTTGCTGCCCGCGATGCCCACGGCCTTCAGCTTGCCGTTCTTCAGCTGCGGCAACGCGGTAAAGAGGCTCGGGAACATCACCTGGGTCTGCCCGGCCACCGTGTCGTTGATCGCGGGAGCTGATCCCTTGTAGGGCACATGCAGCATGTTTGTGCCGGTAGAAAGCTTGAACATTTCGGCTGCGAAGTGAGGGGCTGTCCCATTGCCGGCAGAGGCGTAGCTGAGTTTGCCGGGCGTTGCCTTGAGCAACGACACCACCGCCTTTGCGTCGGTGGCCTTCAGATTCGGATTGACCACCATCACGGTTGCCGAAGAACCGACCATGCCGACCGGCACGAAATCCTTGACCGGGTCATAGCGTAGCGTCTGGAGCGCGGGGTTCATCGCATGCGTGGCCACGTAGCCGAGCAGCAGCGTGTAACCATCGGGGGGTGCGCGCATCACGAACTCGCTTGCGATTGCCCCGTTGGCTCCGGCCTTGTTCTCCACCACGATTGTTTGCTTGAGGATCGACGACATGGCCTGGCCGACCACGCGCGCCATGGCGTCGTTGGCGCCACCCGCCGCAGTGGGCACGACCAGTGTGATTCGCTTTTCCGGGTAGGCCCCCAGGGCGCCAGTACTCCCGAGCGCCGCCGCGATGACAAGGCTGCCGAGGAAAAGTCGCTTGGTTGATTGCATCTGTCTGCTCCGTCTCATGTCGTTCTGTCGTCGGCCTGCGTGGCCGCATACGTATCGTCGTCGTTTCCCGCTATTTAGTGAATTGAGTTTTTAGGATCAATTGATGCACACTGAGCATCAGTGACAATGCACGGAGAAAACGCAAATGACCATCAACTTCAACCTCAACGATCTGCAGGCATTTCGCGCGGTGGCCGAACTGAACAGCTTCCGCAAGGCGGCCGCTTCCCTCAATGTGTCCCAGCCCGCCTTCAGCCGACGCATCGACAAGCTTGAAGAGGCGCTGGGTGTGCGCCTGCTGGACCGCACCACCCGGCGTGTGAGTCTGACGACTGTGGGTCGGGAATTCGACCGCAAGGTAAAGGAGATACTCGACGAACTGGACCAGACGCTGCTTGGCATACGGGGCGTGACGACTACCCGCATGGGGGAAGTGACCATCGCTTGCGTGCCGTCCACGGTCTATTACTTCCTGTCGCAGGTCATCTCGCGCTACCACGCGCAGTATCCAAAGATCCGGGTCAAGATCCTGGATGCCAGCGCGAACGAGGTGCTGTCAGCGGTGTCGCGCAGCGAAGCGGACTTCGGGATCAACTTCGTGGGGGGACAGGAGCCGGATATCGAGTTCAGCCCTTTGCTGGAGGAACGGTTCGTCGCAGCCTGCCGCCGCGATCATCCGATCGCGAAGCGGCGGCACGTGACCTGGGCAGACCTCGCCGAATACGACTACATCTCGGTCAGCAAGGCCTCCGGCAACCGGCTGCTGCTGGATCAGGCGCTGTCCAACGTGTCAGGATTGCCGCAGAGCATCTATGAGACCCAGCACGTCACCACGACGCTGGGCCTGGTGGAAGCCGGCCTTGGCATCGCCGCCGTGCCATCGATCGCCATGCCGGGCCCGGACCACCCCCTCCTCGTGAGTGTTCCGCTGACCGATCCTGTCGTTACGCGCAAGATCGGACTGATACGTCGCAAGAGCCGCTCCCTGACGCCTGCGGCCCAGCAGCTATACGACTTCCTTAGCGAGATAAAGTCAGGGCGCCGCAAAGCCGCCGGCCGCCGGCGCGGCGGGTAATGGTGGCGATACTTCCCTAGCGCCGGCTCGACAGCACCCGGTCGACCATCACACCGGCTTGCCCCAGGTTGTTGCCGGGATCGCACATCGCCTCGAGCTGGTCGCGCGACACGTGGCGGCTGATTTCCGGATGGGCCGCCAGAATGTCGATCAGCTGGCGGTTGCCGGTGATGGCCTCGCGGCAAAGGTCATAGACGAGATCATGCGCGTACTCGCGGCCAATGTACGGTCCGAGACCCATCATCACCGCCTCGGACATCACCAGCCCGTGCGTGATGTCTATATTTGCCCGCATGCGGCCGGCGTCGACCTCCAATCCCTGCAACACGAACTTCGCCTGCTTCAAGGCGCCGGAAATCAGGCAGAAGATCTCTGGCAGTGATACCCATTCGATCTCCCACGGGCCCGTGGAGCGCTCGTGGTCGGCGACCATGGCGTCCATCAGGGCAGCCGCGTGCTGCCGCGCCACCGAGATGTTGGCGTGGATGTACAGGCACGAGATCGGATTGCGCTTCTGCGGCATGGTTGACGAAGAGCCGCGCCCCGGCGCGAATGGCTCGAACACCTCCGCCACCTCGGTCTGCATCATCAGCTTGACGTCCATGGCGATCTTGCCGAGGGAGCCACCGACGAGTCCGAGAAAGGCCCCGACTTCGGCGATGGTATCGCGCACCGTGTGCCAGGAGATCAGCGGCTGCGCCAGCCCCAGCTCCTTCATCAGCGCCGCCTGTGTTTCCATCGCGCCCGTCTGCAGCGAGGACAACGTCCCTGACGCCCCGCCAAACTCCCCCATCAGCACGCGCGGCTTGAGTTGCTGCAGCCGCTCGCGATGGCGGTCGATCCCGGCGAGAATGCTGGCCATCTTGTAGCCAAAGGTAATGGGCGTGGCCTGCTGCAGGTTGGACCGGCCGATCACCGGCGTGTCGCGATACTTCTTCGCCAGCGTTGCGAGCGCGTCGGCGATGTCGTCGAGATCCGATTCGACAAGTGCGAGCCCCTCGCGCATCTGCAACACTGCCGCGGTGTCGGTAATGTCCTGGGTAGTGGCGCCCCAGTGACAGAACTCGCCCAATCCGTCCCGGCAGTTTTCATTGATCTGGTTGACCACCGCAATGATCGGATAACCGATCTGCTCGGTCTTGGCCTTGAGCTTCACCCAGTCAATCTGCGAGAGCTCACAGTTCCGGACGATCTCGTCGGCCGCTTCCTGCGGGATGATGCCAAGCTCACCCTGCACCTTTGCCAGCGCACGCTCGATGTCCAGGTACTTCGCGGTTCGGTTTTCGTCGGACCACACCTCGCGCATGCGCACGTCGCTGAACATGTCGCCAAAGATGCGCGAGTCGATGATGGTGGAAGCCATAGTGTTCTACCTCTCCGTTAATGTCAGATGTATCGTCGCCCGCCGGGCGACTGTCATACAACGCTGTCCGCGCGCATCGCCGCGATTTCGTGGGGCGCGTATCCAAGCTCCGCGAGGATAGCGTCGGTGTGCTGGCCCAGTGCCGGTATCGGGTCCATGCGCGGCCCTTCGTTCCATGTACCCGGCGGCAATAGTGCCGGCAGTGCACCCTTGGGCGAGTCAACTTCGGTCCAGCGGCCGCGCGCCCTGAGTTGCGGGTGCTCCCAGACGCCCTGCATGTCGTTGACGTGGGCATTCGCGGTCTGCGCCAACTCCAGTCGCTCCACCACTTGCGCACCCGTCAGGGATGCAAAGGCATCCACGATGATCTGCCGCAGCGCCGTGCGTTCAGCCACGCGTTTGGAATTTGAGCTAAAGCGCGGGTCTTCGATGAGTTCGGGCCGCTGGAGCACGTTCCGGCAGAAGCTCGCCCACTCCCGCTCGTTCTGCAGCCCCAACATCACTGTGACGCCGTCGCCAGCCGGAAAAGGTCCGTACGGATAGATGGTTGCGTGGCTCGCACCGGTCCGCGGCGGCGGCTCCGCGCCGTCGAATGCGTAGTAGAGGGGATAGGAGTTCCATTCCGTCAGCGCCTCGAGCATCGAGATGTCAATGCGCTGTCCGCGTCCGGTCTGGCTGCGCTGCAGCAGCGCAGCCAGGATGTTGGTGTAGGCGTACATGCCGGCGGCAATATCGGCGATCGAAGGGCCAGCCTTGCAGGGCACTTCCGGCGTTCCCGTCACGGACACGAAGCCAGCTTCGCTCTGCACCAGCAGGTCATAGGCCTTCTTGTCGCGGTAGGGCCCGGGACGCTCGGGATCGTCGCCATAGCCCGAGATGTCGCAGACGATCAATTCGGGCTTGACCACGGAGAGCCTGTCGTAGCCTAGTCCAAGACGTGCTGCCGCGCCAGGCGCCAGGTTCTGCACCACCACGTCCGCCTTCTCCTCGATCAGGCGCGTTAGTACGTCCGCTGCTGCCGGATGCTTGACGTCCAGTGTCAGGCTTTCCTTCGAGCGATTGGTCCAGACGAAATGCGACGCCATGCCGCGAACGCGTTCGTCGTACCCGCGAGCGAAGTCGCCGACGCCCGGCCGCTCGATCTTGATGACACGCGCACCGAGGTCGGCAAGCTGGCGCGTGGCGAACGGCGCCGCGATCGCGTGTTCGAAGGTGACGATAGTCAGGTCTTTGAGGGGTTGCATCATCCTTTCCCGTAAGGCAAATCAGCGAAGAACCGCGGTGGCGTCCATGGTCAGCCAGCCCTCATGGTCGGACGCCCACAAGCGAATGGTCTTGCCGTCCGCCTGCGGTTGCCCGCTGACCTGGAACGGATGCAGGTCGAAGGTCGGGCGTACCGCGCGGAAGCGAAAGCTCGCCACGTCGGCCTGGGGCAACTCTCGCCGCAGCAGATCCAGCAGCAGCGTGGCGATCAACGGGCCGTGGACGATCAGCCCAGGGTAGCCCTCGACCTCGGTCACGTAGCGGCGGTCATAGTGGATACGGTGCCCGTTGAAGGTCAGCGCCGAATAGCGGAACAGCAGGACATCGTCCGGCACGATCCTGCGCTGCCACGCTGCCTTCGCCGGCGCGGCCTGGGGCGGGGCCGGCACCTCGCCTGACTGCTGTGCGTCGCGGTAGACGATGTCGTGGAACTCCACCAAGGCCGGTTCCGCGGCCCCTTCCGCGCACACCTCGTGACGGACCTTGACGAACACCAGTTTGCCGGTCCGCCCCTCCTTGCCGGAGACCTCATCGATCGTCGAGGTGCGCAGGATTCGCTCGCCCACCCGTAGAGGCGCGCGGAACTCGAACTGGCCCCCGGCCCACATGCGTCGCGGCAGCTGCACGGGAGGCAGGAACCCCCCGCGCCTGGCATGGCCGTCCGGCCCGATCTCGCTCTGGCGATGCATGGGCAAGAAGTAGAGCCAATGCCACAGCGGTGGCAGCGGGGTGCCCGCCGGATGCGCTGCCGCCGGATAATCCAGCGTTGCCCGCAACGCCGCGATTGGCGCGGCGGTAACCGTGTCCTCCCGCTGCTCGCTGCGTCCGATCCATGTCTTGGGGTCGATTGCCTGTTCTTCCACTGATGACTCCTTGCCTTACGTGCTTGCCCGGCCATGCTCACACCAGATTGTGAGTGCGCGCGGTGGCGGAGAGAATTGCATAGGTATGATGTATAGGTGCGGGATGCGCATTGAATCGCCGGGTCGGCAAGCCCATCCGCCAGCGCGGTGGCTCGCGTCAGTCAGAAGCGGTGTCGCAATCCAATACCGCCGCCTACCTTGCTACCCTTGACGCCCATGAATGCGGGCAGCGCGTAGGCGCCGTTGATGCGGTTGAAATCCACCTCCGCGTAAATGTCCGTACGCTTTGAAAGGTTGTAGTCGGCAACGCCGGTCACCATGATCCGGCTACCGGAAGCGTTGCGCTGCCGGTCGTAATGTGACGCCACCGATAAGGTCAGGGCTCGCGTGGCCGACACTGCAAAGCCACCCGTGAATACATCGTTGCGGGTCGGACTTGCGTCAAATCGATTGTTCAGATAACCGAAGGTCAGCTTGACGATTCCCCACTGATAATTGCCGCCCAGGCCCCATACCTTTCTCGCCTCCGGTGTCGTCAGCGCATTTGCCTGTTGCCAGAAGCCGCCCACGTCGACTGGGCCCTGCTTATAGCCCAGGGAGGCACCATAGCTGGAACTTGGCTTCATATGGCCGGCCACCTCGCCGAAGGTATAGTGCGCGCCCGCCGATAGCGCGCCCCATTGTCCGAGGTACTTGGCCATGTTGTCCTGGCGCGGCCCCGTATAGCCGTTGAGGATAGTGATGGCGTCCAGATTCGGATGCCCATTAGGCTGGAAACGGGACGTGGCATCGTAGGCCGTGGTGAACTGCCGGCCAAAGGTCAGCTTGCCGAGGGTGTCGTGGTTCAGCCCCACCCAGGCCTGCCGTCCGAACAGGCGCCCCTGTCCGCCCGTGCTTTGCTGCCCATAGTTTGCCGTTGCGGTACCCTGCGACGATCTCCCGGTCGTCGGATCAAAGCCGCTTTCCAGATTGAAAATGGCGGACAGACCTCCTCCGAGCGCCTCGTTGCCGCGCATGCCCCAGCGCGAGCCGTTGAAGTACCCGTCGGTCAATTCGGCCAGGTGGTTGTCGCCCGCATTATTGTTCGAATAGCGGACCGTGGTATCGATAATGCCGTACAGGGTGACCCCGGACGGGGTCTGCGCCTGAACGGAACCAGCGATGACGTAGCCAAGGACGGCTCCGGCCGCCAGCTTCCTGTGTGCCCGGTTCCCCCGCGCCAGCTTGATATGCATTCCATCTCCCCATGGCTTGTTTTGGTATTTCGCCGCGACCTTGCGCCGTGCAAAGCGGGTGGCGACTCGAAGCCAGTTTGGAGGGATCTGCTGAAAGGGGGAATTGCAATGTTTCGAAGAATTGATGCAATCCGTGCATCGTTGGCGGCGAACGAGCCAAAGGCGGTGCGTTGCTCCCGGCAGAACCAGTGAGCAACCGGTGAGGCGCAGTCCAACGAATTCGCGCACCAGTTCCGGTTCTTCACAATCACCGGCAGCCGCCGCACAATAAAAATCCGCGCCGTCCCTGAGAGAGAGAACGGCGCGGCGCCTAAAAAGAAGACGTGATGGTCGCACGCCTTCCATACCGCCGGGCCCCACGACCCGGCGGCGGTGACCAGGAGAGTCAGGCCACTTTCTTGTCTTCGAAGAACTGCTCGTCTTCGGTGGAACCCTTCAGTGCGGTCGTCGATGACTGGCCGCCTTCGATGGTCTGGGTCACGGCGTCGAAGTAGCCGGTGCCGACTTCGCGCTGGTGCTTGACCGCGGTGAAGCCCTTCTCGGCGGCCTTGAACTCGGCTTCCTGCAGTTCCACGAACGCGCTCATCTGGTTGCGGGCGTAGCCGTAGGCCAGGTTGAACATCGAGTAGTTCAGCGAGTGGAAGCCGGCCAGCGTGATGAACTGGAACTTGTAGCCCATCGCGCCCAGTTCCCTCTGGAACTTGGCGATGGTGGCGTCGTCCAGGTTCTTCTTCCAGTTGAACGACGGCGAGCAGTTGTAGGCCAGCATCTTGCCCGGGAACTTGGCGTGCACGGCTTCGGCAAACTTCTTGGCAAACTCGAGGTCCGGCTTGCCGGTTTCGCACCACACCAGGTCAGCGACTTCGGCGTACGCGAGGGCACGCGAGATCGACTGCTCCAGGCCGTTGCGCACGCGGTAGAAACCTTCCACGGTGCGCTCGCCGGTGCAGAACGGCTTGTCGTTGTCGTCCACGTCCGAGGTCAGCAGGTCGGCGGCTTCGGCGTCGGTACGGGCGATCACCAGGGTCGGCACGCCCGAAACGTCGGCGGCCAGGCGCGCGGCGGTCAGCTTGGCGACGGCTTCGCGGGTCGGCACCAGCACCTTGCCGCCCATGTGGCCGCACTTCTTCACCGAAGCCAGCTGGTCTTCGAAGTGAACGCCGGCGGCGCCCGCTTCGATCATCGACTTCATCAGTTCGAACGCGTTCAGCACGCCGCCGAAACCGGCTTCGGCGTCGGCAACGATCGGGGCGAAGAAGTCGGTGTCGCCCTTGCCTTCGCTCCACTGGATCTGGTCGGCGCGCTGGAAGGTGTTGTTGATGCGCTTGACGACTTGCGGCACCGAGTTGGCCGGGTACAGCGACTGGTCGGGGTACATTTCGCCGGCCAGGTTGGCGTCGCCGGCGACCTGCCAGCCCGACAGGTAGATGGCCTTCAGGCCGGCCTTCACTTGCTGCATGGCCTGGTTGCCGGTCAGCGCGCCCAGCGAGTTGACGAACGGCTCGGTGTGCAGCAGGTTCCACAGCTTCTCGGAGCCGCGGCGCGCCAGGGTGTGCTCGACCTGAACCGAACCACGCAGGCGCACGACGTCTTCAGCGGTGAAGTTGCGCTTGATACCCTTCCAGCGGGGATTGGTATCCCAGTCTTTCTGCAGGGCCTGGATCTGTTCTTGGCGGTTCATATCACTCTCCTGAAGGTGTTGGGGGGATGGCTGAGAATCTCTTGATCAACTTGCCTGCCCGCGCTGCCGCGGGGCTTTTTTCAAGTCTCAGGTCATGTGTCTTATATAAGAGTGTAGAGAACCGTCCCGCGTTGCAACAACCCCGATCCACAGTCAGTGCTTAGTTTTTTTAATCAATAAATTCAAGTGCTTAGAGAAATTATTTCACGATGCGGGACATGATATTCCATCATGAGAAATAGCCTTGTGCTCTGCAAACCAGGTATTTTTGCGGTTCAAAACATCTTTCCACATCGTGAAAAAAAGTGATGGGTTCAGGCCGCTGCCGTATCCCGCGCCCGGCGGTAGGCCACCCAATCGCCGCTATCGATCCGGGGCAGCGCGGCCACCGCAGAGTCGGCCACCGGATACAGCAGGCAGCCGACCGGCTGGCCCAGATGCAACACGGCTTGTTCCTCACGCACGAACAACGTGGCCTGGCCCGGATAGACCTCCTCGATCTCGTCGAGCACCGGCACCAGCGCATCGGCAACGTCGTAGATATCGCCGACCACCTGACCGGCCGTATCGTCCAGCACCAGCCCGGGATAGCTGCCGAAGTCATACAGCCGGCCAGCCACCGTGGCCGTGCCCAGCAGCGTGGGCGCGGTGATGCCGTGGCGCTGCGCGGCGGCGTTCAGGTCGTTGACCTCGCCCGCGCGCAGCGTGCCGTAGACAAAGACGCGCGGCATGCTCAGCCCTCCAGTTGCTCGTCCGAGACCAGCACGCCGTCGGCGTCGGCATAGATCCAGTTGCCGGGGCGCACCACGGCGCCGGGCATCTGCAGCGCGACTTCGCTTTGGCCGATATTGCGCTTCTGGCTTTTCTGCGGATGCGCGGCGAGCGCGCGGATGCCGAGATCGCAGGCGTCCAGCTCGGCGGTATCGCGGATGCAGCCGTTGACGACGATGCCGGCCCAGCCGTTCTTCTGCGCCAGCACGCCGAGGTTGCCGCCCACCAGCGCGCAGCGCAGCGAACCGCCGCCATCGATTACCAGCACCCTGCCCTGGCCCGGCGTTTCCAGCACGGTGCGCACCAGCGAGTTGTCTTCGAACACCTTCAGCGTGGCCGCGGGGCCGGCAAAGGCGTCCTGCTTGCCAAAGGCGCGGAACACCGGCGCCATCACGCGCAGGGTGCCGGCGGCAAGGCGGTCTTCATAGGCGTCGCACAGGTCGGTGGTGACAGGCTTCATCGGTCGGTCTCCTGATGGGATGGATAGCATTCGGTGTACCGGGGGCTTCAGCGCTTATGGCTGGCGAGCGCCTGCGCGCGGATCGCGCTCAGCGTGGTGCGCGGCGTGATCACATCGGGGTCGACGCGGATCTCGATCAGCGTCGAGACCGGCGCGGCCAGCGCCTCGCGCAAGGCCGGCGCGAATGCCTCGGTGGTGGTCACGAGCTCGCCGCGTGCGCCATAGGCGCGCGCCAGCGCGGCAAAGTCGGGGTTCTGCAGCTCGGTGCCCGACACATGGCCCGGATACTCGCGCTCCTGATGCATCCGGATGGTGCCGTACATGCCGTTATTGACGACGATAAACACCACCGGCGCCTGGTACTGCATCGATGTAGCAAGTTCCTGGCCATTCATCAGGAAGCAGCCGTCGCCGCCCAGCGCCACCACGGTGCGCTGCGGGAAGGCGATCTTGGCGCCCACTGCTGCCGGCACGCCGTAGCCCATCGCGCCGCTGGTGGGCGCAAGCTGGCCGCGCGCGCCGCTCGCATACGGGCGGTATTGGAAATAGCGGTGCAGCCAGCCTGCATAGTTGCCGGCGCCGTTGGTCACCACGGCATCGGCGGGCAGCATCTGGTCCAGCGTGCGGATGACCTCGGCCATGTCGACGCCCTGCCCCGTGAACGGCGGCGGCTGCAGGTAGCGTTCGTAGTCGGCGTGCGCGGCCTCGGTCCACTCGCGCCAGCGCGGCGCGGCGGGCGGCTGCAGGCCGGCCAGGCGCGCGGCGATGGCCGGCATCGACGCCTGGATCATCAGGTCGGCCTGATAGACGCTGCCCAGTTCCTCCGCGCCGGCGTGCACATGGATCAGCGTCTGCGCGGGCCGCGGCGCGGCGATCAGCGTGTAGCCGCCGGTGGTCATCTCGCCCAGCCGCGGCCCGATCGCCAGCACCAGGTCGGCATTGCGGATGCGCTCGGCCAGCGCCGGGTTGATGCCGATGCCGACATCGCCGGCATAGTTGGGATGACGGTTGTCGAACAGGTCCTGGCCGCGGAAGGCGCAGCCGACCGGCAGCGCGAAGTGTTCGGCAAAGGCCTGCAGGTCGGCGCACGCCTGCGGGGTCCAGCCGCTGCCGCCGGCGATCACGAAGGGGCGTTCAGCGGCGCTGAGCCTCTCGGTCAGGCGTGCCAGCTCAGGCTCGCCGGGCCAGCTCATCACGCGCTGGTAGGGGCCAAGCTGCGGCACGGTGGCGGTCTGCGCCAGCATGTCCTCGGGCAGCGCCAGAACCACCGGCCCGGGGCGGCCCGAGGTGGCGGTCTGGTAGGCGCGCGCGATGTATTCGGGAATGCGTTCGACGCGGTCGATCTGCGCCACCCACTTGGCCATCTGGCCGAACATGCGGCGGTAGTCGATCTCCTGGAAGGCCTCGCGGTCCATGAAGTCGGTGCCGACCTGGCCGATAAACACGATCATCGGCGTCGAGTCCTGGAACGCGGTATGCACGCCGATGCTGGCATTGGTCGCGCCCGGTCCGCGCGTGCAGAAGACCAGCCCGGGGCGGCCGGTCAGCTTGCCGTAGGCTTCGGCCATCACCGCCGCCCCGCCCTCCTGGCGGCAGACGATGAAGCGGATCTGATCGCGGCGGCGGTGGAAGCCGTCGAGCACCGCGAGGTAGCTCTCGCCCGGCACGCCGAACGCCAGCCCGGCGCCATGCGCCAGCAGCGCATCGACCAGGATATGGCCGCCTGACATCGGGATAAGCAGCGAAGTGTCGCGATCGGAACCGTCGTGCGGGTCGGAAGTGGCCGGCGTCGATGACATGGAAGCCTCCTCAGGCAAGCGAATTCGGAAAGCGGTGGGCAGCGCGCCCCGGTCGTGGCTAGGCAGCCTCCGCCCGGGCCGCCGCGGCGCCTTTGCGCGAGCGGTTACCATTGCCCACGGTCACCGCGGTGAAGATCGACAGCAACTGGAAGCCGCCGATCATGAAGAAGACCCAGCCCGGCAGCTTCGCGTCCATCAGCGCGCCGAAGAACAGCGGACCGCATGCCAGCCCGATATCGAGCCCGGAATAGACCACCCCATAGACGCGCCCGGTGGCGCCCGCCGGCGCGGCGGCGCGCACCAGCAGGTCGCGCGACGGACCGGCGGTACCGGCGCCAAAACCGATCACGCCCATCAGCACCGGCACCAGCAGCGCCGGCACCAGGTCCAGCCCGACCAGCACCGCCATCAGCCCGGATACGGTGAAGCTGACCGCGATCAGCCGGTCATGGTTAGTGGTGCGGCTGGCGGCAAAGCCCCCGACGATCATGCCGCCGGCGCTGCACAGCATGTAGATGGTGTAAGACGCGGTGGCCAGCGTGAACGGCATGCCGTACAGATAGGTCAGCGCGGTCGGCGCAAAGCTCTGGATGCCGGCGGCGGAGAACGTGGTCAGCAGGAAAAAAGCCCAGCACACCCACACCTGCGGCAGCCGCAGGAAGCCCAGCAGGCTGCCGCCGGCGGCCTTGGCCGCGGGCCGGCCCACGGCATCGCGCATCTCGCGCGGGTCCAGCACATGGCGCAGCACCACCAGCACCGCCAGCACGATAAAGGCCACCGCCGAGGCCGCCGCCAGCGCCATGCGCCAGCTCGCCAGGTTGGCGATGGTCACCAGGAACAGTGGCGCCGCGGCCCAGCCGAGGTTGCCGGAAATGCCGTGCACCGAGAACGCATGGCCCAGCCGCGGCTGCGATACATGCTTGTTCAGCAGCGTGAAGTCGGCTGGATGGAATACGCCGTTGCCGACCCCGGCCACCGCCGCGCCCACCAGCAGCGCGCCATAGCCCGGGCTGGCCGACAGCAACAGCGCCGCGCTGCCCAGGAAAGCCAGCCCGCCGAACAGCACCGGCCGCGCGCCGAAGCGATCGACCACGAAGCCCGACGCGGTCTGCACCACCGCCGATACCGCAAAGAACACCGTCATCAGCAAGCCCAGCTCGGCATAGCTCAGGCCGAACTCCGCCTTGATCCACGGGAACAGCGGCGCCAGCAGCAGGTGATAGAAGTGAGAGACGCCGTGCGCCAGCCCTACCAGCCCGATCACCTGGGCGTCATGACGAAGGGAATTGCGCGTGGGCTCGAGGGTGGCGGTGGACATGGCGCTGGCGGTGGCGGTGGCTGTGCGGGGGACGGACGGCGGCGGCCAAAAAAACGCGGGCCGAAGCCCGCATCATAGAGGAAAACCACATTCGGCTGCAGCGGGGTGGTGCCCACGCCGCCCGGCGGTCGTCCTACATCTGCTTGAACAGGTGCGCGTACTGGCGCGCCACCGGCAGCAGTTCCGGGCGGTCGCGCAGCCGCAGCGACAACCGGCCCAGCGACTGGTTGACCGCGCTGGCCACGCAGTTGATGTTGACCACGGTGCCGCGGTGGACCTGCCAGAAGCGGTCCGGGTCGAGCTGCTGGGTCAGTTCGCGCAGGCTGGTGCGGATCAGCGCCTCGCCGGTGCTGGACACCACGTTGACATACTTGTCGGTGGCTTCGAGGTAGATCACCTCGTCGACCGGGATGATCCGGACCTCCTGCCCTACCAGCGCCTTGATAAAGCGCAGGTACTGGCGCTGGGAAGTTCCGGCAGCCCCGGGGGTGGCGTGCTCCAGCGACTCCAGCCGCGCCAGCAATTGCCCGAGACGGTCGGTATCGAGCATGCCGGACTCGCCTTCGGTATCGGTATCGTCATCGGCGCCGTCATTGGCAGCGCCCTGGAGCCGCTCCTTCAGCCGCTGCACAGTCGCCTCCAGCCGTTCGCGCTGGACCGGCTTGAGCACGTAGTCGACCGCGGCGCGTTCGAAGGCCTCCAGCGCAAACTGGTCGTACGCGGTGACGAAGACCACCAGCGGCGGCACATCGAACTCGATCAGTTCGCGCGCCACGTCCATGCCGCTCATGCCCGGCATGCGGATATCCAGGAAGGCCACGCGCGGCTGGTGCTCGCGCGCTGCCGCCAGCGCGGCCACGCCGTCGTGGACCACGGAAACGATACGGGCCTCGGGCCACAGCGACTTCAGTTCGGATTCCAGCACGCGCGCCAGCAGCGCTTCGTCGTCGGCAATCAGCAGGGTCGGGGTCATGGGGGCGATGGAATGAGGACTGGATCCTGGCGCTGAGGGTGGCACCGCGATGCGCGGTGCCTGTCGTTCTTCTTGTCAGGGCATATTCCGCCGGCGCGTTCTAAGGCTGCGGCATGGCCTGCGTCGATACCGGCATGGGCTCCGGTGCGGTGGTGACAGTCTGGGTGATCGTGGGCGCCTCCGCCGGGCGCGTCAGCGGCAGCGTCAGCCGCACCACCACGCCGCGCGGCGTGTTCTCTTCCATCTGCATGCTGGCGGACGCGCCGAAGATGCGCGCCAGCCGCTCGCGCACATGGGTCAGCCCCAGGCCCGAGCCCTTGCCCCCTGCATGGCCAAAGCCCACGCCCGTATCGGCGATGATCACCTGCACGGCGTTGTCGCCCGCGGCCCGCGCCGACAGCCGGATATGGCCGCCGATCATGCAGGGCTCGATGCCGTGCGTGACCGCGTTCTCCACAATCGGCTGGATCAGCATCGGCGGGATCTCTACCTTTGCCAGCTCGCGCGGCAGGTCGATGTCAAACGAGAGCCGCTGGCCGAAGCGCATGCCCTGGATATCCAGGTAGCTGCGCAGCAGCTCGAACTCCTGCCGCAACGTGCATTGCTCCGCGCGGGTATGCGCCAGCGACATGCGCAGGAAGCCGATCAGCCGCTGCAGGAGCTGGCGCGCGGCGGGCGGATCGGTAGCGATCAGGCCGTCGAGATTGGCGAGCGAATTGAACAGGAAATGCGGCTCGATCTGGGCCTGCAGCGCCATCAGTTGCGCGCGCACAAGCTGCTTCTCGGCCTCCTCGCGCTGCAGCGCGTCGAGCGCGGCCTGGCGCTCCAGGTAAGCGAGCTTCTCGCGCGACCAGTAGAAGTAGATCATCGACGCCGAAGCCAGCATCCCCACCACCAGGCACATGCGCAGCATGTCGCCGGTTTCGGCGATCGACTTGGGCGGCAGTTCCAGCGTCACCCGCGTGGCCCAGCTGCCGAACACCACGCCGGCGGGCACCGCGGCCGCGGCCAGCAGCAGGAACGGCCAGCGGCGCGGCCGGTCGTTCCACCAGATCAGCACGCGCGGGATATCGATCAGCAGCCAGATCGACAGGCCGATCAGCTGGCTGTAGACAAAGTTGTGCCAGAGCGTGCCGCCGGTCTGGAAGCCGTAGTTCAGGCTCACCGCGATCACCGTGTTCATGCACAGCACGAACAGCAGGTCGCGCCCGAGGATGTTGAGGCGGGACGGAATGGCAGTGGCGACGGTGGAGAAGCAGCGATCCATGGCGGTCATGTTAGCGTGGACTGGGCCTCACGCAATGCGGGGCGGTGATGTGGCGGACAGCGCCGGCCGCGGCCCGCATTATCCACCCGGCCCCGACGGGTTGTTCGCCTGCGGCGGCGCTGCGGCGTGCCGGCGGGTCAGCGCGCGCCACCATTGCCCGGACAGCACGTAGCGCGGAAAGGTGATCCATTGCTCGGCGAAGATGCGGCCGGCGATATCGGCAGGCCCGGCGAACGGCTCCGGCGCGCTGGCTTCGAGCCGGTGGCCGCGCCCCTGCAGCGCCAGCGACATGCCCATGCATACCAGCCCCAGCGCCATCGCCGGCAGGCTCAGGCGCAGCAGGCCATAGCCGGCCAGCACCGTGCCTGCCATGAACAGCGGCACGGCCACGATATGCAGCAGCAGATTGCGGGGATGCTGGTGGTTGCGGCCATAGCCGCGCCACTGCCAGCGCAGCAGCGGTTCGTCGCGCATGATGGTCTCTCTCCCTTGCCCCTCTTTCCTTGCCCTGCGTCCGCACTGGATCGTCACGGACGGGCCGCCGCGCGCATTATTTGTTGCGCTGCGGTACGCCGGCGGCGCCCGCCGGTCTGGCGATGCGCGGCACGTGCAAGGACTTTACCCCTCACACGGGCGCGAAGAAAGACTCTTGCGACGAATGGCGGGCACGGGGCGCGAAATGCCCCGTGCGGGGGCAAACGGCTGGGGCGGACTGCGGCCTTGGGTGCGGGCCGCGCCGCTTGCCGGCTGCGGGGGTCGACCGGTCAGGCCGCCAGTGCCTGGCGCTCCTGCTCGGTCAGCGCGCTGGTCACGGTATCGCGCGACAGGTGCGGCGCGAACATGTTGATAAAGGCATGCGCGTAGCCGCGCAGGTAGGCGCCGCGGCGCACCGCCACGCTGGTGGTGTTGGGCGCGAACAGGTGGTCGGCCGAGATCCGCACCAGCCCTGCATCCTTGCGCTCGTCATAGGCCATCGAGGCGATGATGCCCACGCCCAGGTCCAGCTCGGCATAGGTCTTGATCACATCGGCGTCCAGCGCGGTCAGCACGATCTCCGGCTGCAGCCCGGCTTCGGCAAAGGCGCTGTCGATCTTGCGGCGGCCGGTGAAGCCGGCGTCATAGGTGATGAGCTGGAAGCCGGCCACGTCTTCCAGCGTAGGCTCGGGCAGGCGCGTCAGCGGATGGTCGGGCGAGACCACCAGCACGTGCTGCCAGCTATAGGCCTCGAACGAGGTCAACCCCGCTTCGGTCGCCAGCGCCTCGGTGGCGATGCCGATATCGGCCTGCCCGGTCAGCAGCAGCTCGACGATATGCGTGGGCGACGCCTCCTGCAGTGCCAGCGTCACATGCGGGTATTCGCGGCGGAACGACTGCACCACGCGCGGCAGCGCATAGCGCGCCTGCGTGTGGGTCGTGGCCACGGTCAGGCGACCGGTGTGGCGGCCGGCGAACTCGTCGCCGGCCTGGCGCAGGTTCTCGGCCTCGAGCAGCAGGCGCTCGACGATGCGCACGATCTCGCGGCCCGGTTCGGTGAGTCCGGTCAGGCGCTTGCCGTAGCGCTCGAAAATCTCCACGCCGAGCTCTTCCTCCAGCTCGCGGATCTGGCGCGAGACGCCGGGCTGCGAGGTATAGAGCGCGTTGGCGACTTCGGTCAGGTTGAACTGGCGGCGCACCGCCTCGCGGATCGATCGGAGTTGCTGGAAGTTCATGGCGTGACCTTTTCTTGTTGGGTGGACGTGGCACCGTTGGAGTGGGGCTGCGTGCCCGGTCGCGTGCTCGGTTGCGTGAACACGCGCAGCTGGCGCGGTCTCACCGCCAGCAGTTCGCCCTCGCGGAAGCCCGCATGGCGGAAGCGCTCCAGCGGCAGCGCCACTTCGATGACGTCCTGGTTGTCTTCGCGTTCGAGTTCGAGTTGCGCAACCGGGCCCAGCGTCAGCGCGCGGCGCAGCGTGACGGCGATGCCGTCGGCGCCGGGCGCGTAGCGCTCCAGATCGAGGTCATGCGGGCGCACATAGGCGACCGCGTCGCCGGCGGTCTCGTGGCCGCTGCCGATCACCGGCAGCACCGCCTCGCCGGTATGCAGCACGCCCCCGCTCTCGCCCACTTCCAGCCGGCCGTGGAACAGGTTCACGTTGCCGAGGAAGCCGAACACGAACGGCGTGGCCGGATGGTTGTAGACCGCCTCGGGCGAGCCGTACTGCTCCACGTGGCCGCGGTTCATCAGCACCACCTGGTCGGCCACTTCCAGCGCCTCTTCCTGGTCGTGCGTCACGAACACGCTGGTCACGTGCAGCTCGTCATGCAGGCGGCGCAGCCAGCGGCGCAGTTCCTTGCGCACCTTGGCGTCGAGCGCGCCGAAAGGCTCGTCGAGCAGCAGCACGCGCGGCTCCACCGCCAGCGCACGTGCCAGCGCGATACGCTGGCGCTGGCCGCCGGAGAGCTGCGACGGGTAGCGGTCGGCCAGCCAGTCGAGCTGCACCAGCTCCAGCAGCGAACGCACCTTGTCGCGGATCTGCGCTTCGCTGGGGCGCTCGGCGCGCGGCTTCACGCGCAGGCCGAAGGCCACGTTCTCGAACACACTCATATGCTTGAACAGCGCGTAGTGCTGGAACACAAAGCCCACCTGGCGCTGACGCACATGCTGGTCCGAGGCATCGCGCCCGGCCAGCACGATCTGGCCCGCGTCGGCGCGCTCCAGGCCGGCGATGATGCGCAGCAGCGTGGTCTTGCCGCAGCCGGACGGCCCCAGCAGCGCGGTCAGCTCGCCCTCGTCGAAATCGAGCGAGACATTGTCCAGCGCGACAAAATCGCCAAAGCGCTTCTCTACGTTCTTGACCTGGATGCTCATGATGCTTTCCTTACACAGAGGCTTGCAGTGTTGCGAGGGGCCGCTCGGGCGCCGCCTCTTCGGTTTCCTTGCGGGCGCGCCACTCCACCAGCGTCTTGATGCCGAGGGTGACCAGCGCCAGCAGCGTCAGCAGCGAAGCCACCGCGAAGGCCGCCGCGAAGTTGTACTCGTTGTAGAGGATCTCCACATGCAGCGGCATGGTGTTGGTCAGCCCGCGGATATGGCCCGACACCACCGATACCGCGCCGAACTCGCCCATTGCCCGCGCATTGCACAGGATCACGCCGTACAGCAGGCCCCAGCGGATATTGGGCAGCGTGATATGGCGGAAGGTCTGCCAGCCCGAGGCGCCCAGCACGATCGCGGCCTCTTCCTCTTCGCTGCCCTGCGCCTGCATCAGCGGGATCAGCTCGCGTGCGACGAAGGGGAAGGTCACGAAGATGGTGGCCAGCACGATGCCCGGCACCGCGAACATGATCTTGATGTCGTGCGCTTCGAGCCACGGTCCCAGCCAGCCCTGCGCGCCGAACAGCAGCACGTAGACCAGGCCGGAGATCACTGGCGACACCGAGAACGGCAGGTCGATCAGCGTGATCAGCAGGTTCTTGCCGCGGAAGTCGAACTTGGCGATGGCCCACGCCGCCGCCACGCCGAAGACCACGTTCAGCGGCACCGCGATCGCCGCCACCGTCAGCGTGAGCTGGATCGCGGCCAGCGCGTCGGGTTCGATCAGCGCTTCCCAGTAGGTCTGCACGCCCTTGCGCAGGGCTTCATAGAAGACCGAGGCCAGCGGTACGAACAGGAACAGCGTGAGGAACAGCACCGCCAGCGTGATCAGCGTGTAGCGCACCCATGGCGCCTCGCCGGTGGCATCGAACTTGTGATGGGCACGGGCTTTCCCCTGCCCGCCCAGGCGTCCCGAAACTGCGCCGGCCATGTCAGAACTCCTTGCCCGTGGCGGGCGCTTCAGGTGCCAGCGCCGCACGCACGCCGGATTGATGGCGGCGCGTCCAGGCTTGCAGCAGATTGATCAGCAGCAGCAGCGCGAACGAGATCACCAGCATCACCACCGCCACCGCGGTGGCGCCGGCATAGTCGTATTGCTCCAGCTTGGAATAGATCATCAGCGGCGCGATCTCCGACACCATCGGCATGTTGCCGGAGATAAAGACCACCGAGCCGTACTCGCCGGTGGCGCGCGCGAACGACAGCGCAAAGCCGGTCAGCAGTGCCGGCAGGATCGCGGGCAGGATCACGCGGTGGAAGGTCTGCAGCCGGTTGGCGCCCAGGCTCGCGGCGGCTTCTTCCAGTTCCTGCTCCACATCCTCCAGCACCGGCTGCACCGTGCGCACCACGAACGGCAGGCCGATAAAGGTCAGCGCCACCACCACGCCCAGCGGCGTGAAGGCGACCTTGATGCCAAGCGGCTCCAGGTAGCGGCCGATCCAGCCATTGCCGGCAAACAGCGCCGTCAGCGCGATACCGGCCACCGCGGTGGGCAGCGCGAACGGCAGGTCCACCAGCGCATCGATCAGGCGCTTGCCGAAGAAGCGGTAGCGCACCAGCACCCACGCCACCACCAGCCCGAACACCGTATTGACGATGGCCGCCACCAGCGACGCGCCAAAGCTGAGCTGCAGCGATGCCACCACGCGCGGCGCGGTGATCGAGGTCCAGAAGGCGTCCCACGTCATCGTGAACGTCTTCAGGAACGTGGCCGACAGCGGGATCAGCACGATCAGCGTCAGGTAGAACAGCGTAAAGCCCAGCGACAGGCCGAAGCCGGGCAGCACGGTGAAGCGCTGGTTCGCGCCGCGCTCGGGCCGGCGCGCGGCGCGAGGCGAATCGGGGGCGGCTGGCGTGGTATCCGCCAGGGAAATGGAGGGAGGCATGTCGTCTCGTCTGGTGAGCGGCGCACCGCCGGCGCTCTTGCTAAGGCGCGCCCGGCGGGCCGTTCTTTATGACGCCAGCGCATATTGCGCCGGCCTACGAGACAGATTCTGCAGAGTCGCCCTTATAAACAGAACGAATCTTTCTGAATTTTCTTAGACGGTTTAGATATAAGGGACGGTGGACGGCACTTCGACCCCGGCTTCCCATGCGGCGCTGGGGCCACTTCCGACGCCGGCCTCACCGCCCTGACCGATCCGCTGGACCAGCGTATCAAGCAGCGCGAGGCCTTCGGGCCACTCGCGGAGGCCGGAATCGGCATTAATGTGGCCCAGCATGCCCGCATCGATCAGTTCGCTGCCCCACAGCGTGCCCCAGCTAAAAGCGGTGCGCTGCGGCATCCAAGGGTCGTCGCGGCTGGCCACCAGAATCGTCGGAAACGGCAGCCGGTACGCCGGCAGCAGCGCCGCCACGCCGAACTTGTCCGGATCGGCAGGCGCCACCAGCAGTGCGCCGGCAATGCCGACCGGGTCCAGTGCCGCCTGGCGCAGCGTGGCCAGGCAGCCGAAGCTGTGCGCCACCAGCACCGCGCCGCGCGAGGCCACGCGCCGGGCGCGCATCACGCCTTCGGAGACGCGCTCGGCCCACAGCGGCAGGCTCGGGCGCGACCAGTCGTGCTGCTCCACGCGCTGCCAGTCATGGAATCTCTGTTCCCAGCGGCTCTGCCAGTGCCCCGGGCCGCTGCCATGCAGCCCCGGCACGGTCAGCACCTGCAGGTGGCGCGGGATTTCCAGCCGCGTGCGCGCGCCGGTCGATGGCGGGAGGGATTGCGTCATACCGGCTCCTTGCTCAGTTCATTGGCCGTGGCCGCCGCGGGCACCACTGCATGCGCCGCGCGCAGCCCGGCCGCGCTGATCGGTGCGCCGGCAAAGGCGCCCTGCCCCAGGTCGATGCCGGCGGCCTGGAGCCGCTCCACGCTCTCGGCGTTCTGCAGCCGCCGGCCGATCAGCGTGACGCCGGCGCTGGCCGCGCTCGCACGCAGGCCGGCCAGCTGGCGGTCGGTCCAGGTGCGGCGCATATCGAGCTTGAGCCAGTCCGGCAGCGCGTGCGCCATCAATGCGCCCGCCTCAGCGGGATCGGATGCCTGCAGGCTGACCGCGAACCCGTTGCGGCGGTAGTTGCCGACCACATGCAGCAACAGCGGCAGGTCATCGTTGGCGCTGGCCGGCACCTGGATCACGAAGCGCTCCAGCGGCAGCCCCAGCGATTGCAGCGCGCGCCGGAAGGCGGCGCCGTGGTCGTCAGCCACCGCGGCCAACAGGCGGTTGTGCACGTTCAGCACCAGCTTCTGCTCGCCATCGGCGGCGAAGTAATTGATCGCATGCAGCAGCCGCGACAGGCGGTCGAGCGACACCAGCGTGTGGTCGTCGGCCGCCATCGCGAACAGCTTCCATGCCGCCAGGCCGACGCCGTCCTGCGCATAGGTATGGATCGAACCTTCATGCGCGACGACCTGGCGGTCGGCCAGCGTCACCAGCGGCTCGAATGCGCTGGTCAGCGAGCAGTTGAAGAACTGGCCCTGCACCTGCCCGCGCGCGTCGCGCCATAATTGCCGGTCAGCCATGGGCTGGCGCGGCAGCGATTCGAGATAGCGTTGGAGCGCAGTGGCTGCGCTCGTCGGTTCCTGCACGCCTGGCATGGCGATTCCTTCGGTTGAATGATGGCGGGCGCGGATATGCCCTGTAGCACTGTGTCGGCCTGCTTGCTCATGATAGGAGGTCGGCGGACGCGGGCGTATGAAGATTCCGTCATGTCGATGTGCGCAATGCTGTCGATGCGGTGCGCACTGCGCTTGCTGCCTTGCCTGCGGTCGCGTTTTCTGCCCCGTCCTCAGGCGGCCCAGCTCACGGTGAGCGGCGCGGGTGCTGTCTCTGGCACGGCTTCGGAAGGCTGCGCCTGCGCCGTCTGCCGCAGCATGACCCGCTGCAGCACTGCTGCTTCCAGTTGCGCAAACCCTGCGGCACCGCGTTCGCGCGGGCGCGCCAGCGGCACGCGCTGGTCCATCGCAATGCGGCCGTCCTCGATCAGCACGATGCGGTCGCCCAGCGCCACTGCTTCGGAGACATCGTGCGTGACCAGCAGCGCCGTGAAGCCCAGGCGCCGCCACAGGCCTTCGATCAGCCCCTGCATCTCGATCCGCGTCAGCGCGTCGAGCGCGCCCAGTGGTTCATCGAGCAGCAGCAACTGCGGGTGGTGCACCAGTGCGCGCGCCAGCGCCACACGCTGGCGCTGTCCACCCGAGAGCCGTGCGGGCCAGGCCTGCGCGCGGTCGGCCAGGCCCACCTGCGCCAGTACCTCGGCGGCCTGCGCGCGGCGTTCGCGCGGCAGGCCCAGCGCCACGTTGTCGAGCACGCGCTTCCACGGCAGCAGCCGCGCGTCCTGGAACATCACGCGCACGTCGGCGCCCTTGCTCCCCTTGCCGTTGCTTCCTTTGCGGCCGGTCTCGCCATCGATTGCGATGCTGCCCGCATCGGCATTCTCCAGCCCCGCCACCAGCCGCAGCAGCGTGCTCTTGCCGCAGCCGCTGCGCCCGACGATCGCCACGAACTCGCCCGGCGCCACGTCGAGCGCGACTTCGTGCAGCACTTCGCGGCCGTCATAGCGCTTGACCACCTGGCTCACGCGCAGCGCCACGCCGCCCTTGCTGCGCGGGGCCTCTGCCACGCTGCGTGCCGTCTCGCGGCGTGCGAGGCCCGCTTCCAGCTCGGCCAGCGCGGCCTGTTCCACCGGGTACATCTGCATATCGATCTCCTTGCCTTGATTGAGCGCGGCAGCGCGTCAGGCGGCCGCGTAGCCCGGATGCCAGCGCAGCCAGTAGCGCTCGAGCCCGCGCGACAGCAGGTCGGCCAGCTTGCCCAGCAGCGCATAGAGCAGGATGCCCACCAGCACCACGTCGGTCTGCAGGAACTCGCGCGCGTTCATGGTCATGTAGCCGATGCCCGACTGCGCGGAGATGGTCTCCGCCACGATCAGGATCACCCACATCAGCCCGAGCGAGAAACGCACGCCCACCAGGATGCCGGGCAGCGCGCCCGGCAGGATCACCTCGCGGTACAGGCTCCAGCCAGACAGGCCGTAGCTGCGCGCCATCTCCACCAGCCCCGTATCGACCGAACGGATGCCGTGATACGTGTTCAGGTAGACCGGGAAGAACACGCCCAGCGACACCAGGAACAGCTTGGCGGTCTCGTCGATGCCGAACCACAGGATTACCAGCGGGATCAGCGCCAGCGGCGGGATATTGCGCACCATCTGCAGCGAGCTGTCGAGCAGCGTGGCCGCGGTGCGGAAGGTGCCGGTCAGCAGCCCCAGCAACAGCCCCAGCCCGCCGCCAATGGCAAACCCTGCCAGCGCGCGCCAGGTGCTGACCCAGACGTGCTTCCACAGCTCGCCCGACAGCGCCAGTTCCCACGCGGCCTGCACCACGGCCAGCGGGGCCGGCAATACGCGGCTGGACAGCCAGCCGTTCTGCGAAGCAGCCTGCCAGACCACGATCAGCAGCACCGGCACGATCCACGGCGTGAAGGCGCGTGCGAGCTGCGGTGCGCGGCTTGGCGGCGGCAAAAGCGGAGCGCTCATGGTTGTCCCTCCTTCAGCTTTGCGCGGCGCGCGGCACGATGCCGGTTGCCATCACTTCGCCGAACGGGCCCGACAGCACCTTGCCGGGCAGCTTCTCGCGCACCGCGCGCGGCAGCAGCGGGAAGACCAGCTCGGCAAAGCGGTAGGCCTCTTCCAGGTGCGGGTAGCCGGACAGCACGAAGGTATCGATGCCAAGCTCGGCGTATTCGCGCATGCGTTCGGCCACGGTATGCGGGTCGCCCACCAGCGCGGTGCCGGCGCCGCCGCGCACCAGGCCGACACCGGCCCACAGGTTGGGGCTGATCTCCAGCGCCTCGCGCGTGCGGCGCGCACCGCCCGCATGCAATGCGGCCATGCGGCGTTGCCCTTCCGAGTCCATTTTGGCGAACACCGCTTGCGCGCGCGCCACGGTGTCGTCGTCAAGCCGGCTGATCAGGTCGTCGGCGGCGGCCCACGCGGCTGCATCGGTCTCGCGCACGATCGCGTGCAGGCGGATGCCGAACTTCACCGTGCGGCCGTGGCGCGCGGCCTGGCGACGCACGTCGTCGAGCTTCTGCGCGACGTCTGCCGGCGGCTCGCCCCAGGTCAGGTAGGTATCGACCTGCTCGCCGGCCAGCGCATGCGCCGGCGCCGACGAACCGCCGAAGTACACCGGCGGATGCGGCTGCTGCAGCGGTGGATACAGGACGCGCGCGCCCTTCACGCTCAGGTGCTTGCCTGTGAAATCGACCTGGCCGCTGTGATGGCTGGCCGCCAGCACGTCGCGCCAGATGCGCAGGAATTCGGCGGAGGCCTCGTAGCGCGCGGTATGGTCTAGAAACAGGCCGTCGCCTTCCAGTTCGGCGGTATCGCCGCCGGTGACCAGGTTGATCAGCAGGCGGCCGTTGGAAATGCGGTCGAAGGTGGCGGCCATGCGCGCGGCCAGTGTCGGCGCCATCAGGCCAGGGCGCACCGCGACCAGGAATTTCAGGCGCTGCGTGACGGCCGCCAGCGCGGACGCCGCCACCCACGGGTCTTCGCACGAACGGCCGGTGGGAATCAGCACCCCCTCATAGCCCAGCGTATCGGCGGCCACGGCCACCTGCTTCATGTAGTCGAAACTGACTTCGCGCGCGCCTTCGGAAGTGCCGAGGTAGCGGCTGTCGCCGTGGGTGGGGATAAACCAGAATACGTGCATGTCGTTCTCCTTATGGGCTTGCGAGGTACGCGCGCTGGCTAGCGCTGCGCCTGCTGCTGCGGCACGTCCCAGCGCGCATCGGCAACCTTGACGGGCCTGGGGATCAGCTTGAGCGAGTGGAAGGTATCGGCGATGCGCTGCTGCCCGGCCAGCACCTCGGCGCTGACCGGGCGCGCGCCGTACGAGAAGCGCGATACCGCGAGGTCCAGCACATCGGCAGGCAGGCCGGTTTCACCGGTCAGCACGGTGGTGGCGTCCTTCGGGTTCTTTTCCGCCCATTTGCCCAGCGTGGCCAGCTCGTCCAGGATCAGGGTCACGATTTCCGGCTTCGCCTGCGCATAAGGCCGCGAGGCCAGGTAGAACTGGTGGTTGCTGACCACGTTCTTGCCGTCCGCGCCGCGGCCATCGGCCAGCACGCGCGCGCCGAGCTGCTTCTCGGCGGCGGCCAGGAACGGATCCCAGATCACCCAAGCATCGACCGCACCGCGCTCGAATGCGGCACGCGCATCGGCGGGCGGCAGGTAGACCGGCTGGATCTCGCTGTACGGCACGCCGGCCTTCTCGAGCTGGCGCACCAGCAGGTAATGCACGTTGGAACCCTTGTTCAGCGCCACGCGCTTGCCGCGCAGCTCCGCCACCGAGCGGATCGCCGAGCCCTTGGGCACGACGATGGCTTCTGCGGTCGGCGCCGGCGGTTCGTTGCCGACATAGACCAGTTGCGCCCCCGCGGCCTGCGCGAAGATCGGCGGCGCTTCACCGACGGTGCCGAAGTCGACCGCGCCGACGTTCAGCCCTTCCAGCAGCTGCGGGCCGGCGGGAAACTCGGTCCATTTGACGGTGATGCCTTGCGGCGCCAGCCGCTTCTCCAGCGTGCCGCGCGCTTTCAGCAGCGTCAGCGTGCCGTATTTCTGGTAGCCGATGCGCAGCACCTTGGCGTCGATGTTCTTGGACTGCGCATCGGCGCGGCCCGGCAGCAGGCCGTAAGCGAGGCCGGTGGCCAGCACCAGCGCGGCGGTGATCAGGCGGCGGCGCTGCGTGGCGGCGCCGGACGGGGTGTTCGATGTCATGCGATGTTCCTGAATGGGATGGCGAGGGTGTTGGCGGCAGCACGCCTTCCTGCCGACCCCGCGGTGCGGGTGGCATGGCGTGGCTGCCGTTGCGCCGGGCGGGCCGGCGCGACTTCAGTCAGTCAGTTCAGGCGGAACATCGCTCGGCCACCGCAATGGCCGCTGCGCGTTGCACGAAGGCGCCGGGCAGCACGTCGAGCGGGACGTCGATGCGCGCATGCGCCAGCGCATCGCGCACGCGCAGCACGCCTTCATCCAGGCGGGCCGACAGCGCGGCATCGAAGCGCACCTGGCGCACGCCAGAGGCTTCGGTGGTTTCGATCTGCTGGTCCACGGCAAAGATGCCGGGCAGGATCTGGCGCGAGCCCAGCGCGGACAGCACCGGCCGCAGCGCATAGTCGATCGCCAGCGCATGGGCGAGACTGCCGCCGGTGGCGATCGGCAGCACGATCTTGTCGCGCAGGCCGGTCTGCGGCAGCAGGTCGAGGAAAGCCTTCAGCAGGCCGCTGTAGGCGGCCTTGTAGACCGGGGTAGCCAGCACTACCACTTGCGCCTCTGACACGGCGCGCGTGGCGGCGGCGATGGCGGGGTCGTCCACGCGCGCCGCCAGCAGCGGCCCCGCCGGCAGTTCGCGCAGGTCGAGGTGGAGGGTGCGTTCGCCGGCAGCCTCCAGCGCGGCGCGCAGGTGCGCCAGCACATGGCCGGAACGGGACTGGACCGACGGGCTGCCGGAGAGCGTCAGGATGGACATCGGGGCTTCCTTCTTCTTGATGGGCCGGTCGGCGCCGCGGCCGCCCCACGCGGCCCGGCGCGCCGGTCTGATGGGTTATTTCTTGCCGGGCTGGTAGATCTGGTCGAACGAGCCGCCATCGGCGAAGTGGGTCTTCTGCGCCTTCTGCCAGCCGCCGAACACCTCGTCGATGGTGAACAGCTTCACTTTCGGGAAGTTGGCCGCGTACTTGGCCGCCACTTTCTGCGAGATCGGACGGTAATAGTTCTTCGCTGCGATCTCCTGCCCTTCATCGGTGTACAGGAACTGCAGGTAGGCCTCGGCCGCCTTGCGCGTGCCCTTCTTGTCGACCACCTTGTCGACCACGGCCACCGGCGGCTCGGCCAGGATCGACACCGACGGCGCGACGATATCGAACTTGTCCGGGCCCAGCTCCTTGATGGCGAGAATGGCTTCGTTCTCCCACGCGATCAGCACGTCGCCCAGGTTGCGCTCGACAAAGGTGGTGGTGGCGCCGCGCGCGCCAGAATCCAGCACCGGCACATGCTTGAGCAGCTCGCCGACGAACTCGCGCGCCTTGGCGTCGTTGCCGCCCGGCTGGCGCAGCGCATAACCCCACGCCGCAAGGTAATTCCAGCGCGCGCCGCCGGAGGTCTTGGGGTTGGGCGTGATCACCTGCACGCCCGGCTTGATCAGATCGCCCCAGTCCTTGATGCCCTTGGGGTTGCCCTTGCGCACCAGGAACACGATGGTCGAGGTGTACGGCGAGGCGTTGTGCGGCAGGCGCTTCTGCCAGTCAGGCTTGATCAGGCCCTTCTCCGCGATGGCGTCGATGTCATAGCCCAGCGCCAGCGTCACCACGTCGGCGTCCAGCCCGTCGATCACCGAGCGCGCCTGCTTGCCCGAGCCGCCATGCGACTGGCGCACGGTCACGGCATCGCCGCCCTGTGCCTTCCAGGCCTTGGCAAAGGCGGCATTGACGTCGACATACAGTTCGCGGGTCGGATCGTAAGAAACGTTTAGCAGGTTGGCGGCCGAGGCGGTCTGCGCCGCCGTCAGTGCGCCCAGTACAGCCAGGCCGATGGCCAGTTTGCGGATCATCTTGTGTTGCTCCCGTCAGTGTCGTGAATGCGCTCAGGGCGCTGTCTGCTTGGTCCGCCGAGGCGGCCGGACTTGTGTCAGGAGCAAGACTACCGAGGGGGCTATCTGAACGGAACGAATGGTTTCGCCGATCCTTCGCTGTTTTTTGCATAAGATCGGACGGAAATATGGGCATGCCGTCTGCGATGGGCTGTGGGAGGGCGGGAGCACGATCCATCACGCCAGGGAAGCGCCCAAAAGAAAACGCCCGCACCGGCAAGCCGGTGCGGGCGAAGTTTCCATTCCGGAAACGGGTAGACAAGTCATGAAGAGCGCCCCCGCATCTCCATGACAAGGCGAATGTTAGCGGCAGGCCCGCGAACCCGGCTTGACCAAGGTCAAGCGCGGGCCATGTAGCAGAAAGCGAGCCGGGGCTCAGCCGCCTTCCTGGCCGGACTGCCGGGCCAGCAGGTCGGCCATCTCGTCGGCGTGCTCTTCCTCCACCGACAGGATCTCTTCCATCAGCCGGCGCGAGGTCGGGTCGCGTTCGCCCAGGAACTGGATGATCTCGCGATAGCTGTCGATGGCGATGCGCTCGGCCACGAGGTCTTCCTTGATCATGTCCGTCAGGGACGTGCCCTCCACATATTCCGCGTGGGAGCGGCTGGTCAGGCCGTCGGGCGCGAAGTCGGGCTCGCCGCCGAGCTGCACGATGCGTTCGGCGATCTGGTCGGCATGGCCTTGCTCTTCGTTGGAATGGGCCAGGAATTCATCGGCGACGCTCTTGGAGTTCGGTCCCTTGGCCATGTAGTAGTGGCGGCGATAGCGCAACACGCAGACGATCTCAGTCGCCAGCGCATCGTTGAGCAGCTTCAGCACGGTCTCGCGGTCCGCCGTGTAGCCCGCGGTCACGGCACCCTCGTCGATGTGCTGGCGGGCGCGCTCGCGCAGCGTCTTGACGTCTGTGAGGAAAGGCTTGTCGGTCATAGAAGGGCTCCTGGGGGATGGGCTGCGTGGGGCCGCAGCGCCATGTAAGAAAAGGCGACCTTTTTGCGACGCGAAAAGTGTGCCACTGGGCGGGTGGCAGGGAATGGCGGGCTCAGGCGGAGAATGCCGGGGTGGAGGCGTGAAAAATTTGCACGGACCGGGACCGGGTTACACGCGAAAAAAAGGTTCATCGAGGAATTCCGGGGAAGGCTGCGCGGATTTTGAGGAAGAAGTATTCCTCGTCGCGATAGCCGTACGCGCGGCGCTTGATGACCTTGATGGTGTTGTTGATGCCTTCGACCACGCTGGTGTTCAATGGGTGGCGGCAGCGGGCCAAGATGCCATGCCAGTAGCCTTGCAGGCGCT